>NZ_JAMQXI010000009.1:0-1524 GCF_024743775.1 Vibrio sp. RM-69-4 | reverse complement strand
TCAATCTGTGTGGACACTCATCAGTGTAATCTTCGTATAAGGAGGTGATCCAGCGCCAGGTTCCCCTAGCGCTACCTTGTTACGACTTCACCCCAGTCATGAACCACAAAGTGGTGAGCGTCCTCCCCGAAAGGTTAAACTACCCACTTCTTTTGCAGCCCACTCCCATGGTGTGACGGGCGGTGTGTACAAGGCCCGGGAACGTATTCACCGTAGCATTCTGATCTACGATTACTAGCGATTCCGACTTCATGGAGTCGAGTTGCAGACTCCAATCCGGACTACGACGCACTTTTTGGGATTCGCTCACTATCGCTAGCTTGCTGCCCTCTGTATGCGCCATTGTAGCACGTGTGTAGCCCTACTCGTAAGGGCCATGATGACTTGACGTCGTCCCCACCTTCCTCCGGTTTATCACCGGCAGTCTCCCTGGAGTTCCCGACATTACTCGCTGGCAAACAAGGATAAGGGTTGCGCTCGTTGCGGGACTTAACCCAACATTTCACAACACGAGCTGACGACAGCCATGCAGCACCTGTCTCAGAGTTCCCGAAGGCACACCTGCGTCTCCGCTGGCTTCTCTGGATGTCAAGAGTAGGTAAGGTTCTTCGCGTTGCATCGAATTAAACCACATGCTCCACCGCTTGTGCGGGCCCCCGTCAATTCATTTGAGTTTTAATCTTGCGACCGTACTCCCCAGGCGGTCTACTTAACGCGTTAGCTCCGAAAGCCACGGCTCAAGGCCACAACCTCCAAGTAGACATCGTTTACGGCGTGGACTACCAGGGTATCTAATCCTGTTTGCTCCCCACGCTTTCGCATCTGAGTGTCAGTATCTGTCCAGGGGGCCGCCTTCGCCACCGGTATTCCTTCAGATCTCTACGCATTTCACCGCTACACCTGAAATTCTACCCCCCTCTACAGTACTCTAGTGAACCAGTTTCAAATGCGGTTCCGAGGTTGAGCCCCGGGCTTTCACATCTGACTTAATCCACCACCTGCATGCGCTTTACGCCCAGTAATTCCGATTAACGCTCGCACCCTCCGTATTACCGCGGCTGCTGGCACGGAGTTAGCCGGTGCTTCTTCTGTCGCTAACGTCAAATGATGCTGCTATTAACAACACCACCTTCCTCACGACTGAAAGTACTTTACAACCCGAAGGCCTTCTTCATACACGCGGCATGGCTGCATCAGGCTTGCGCCCATTGTGCAATATTCCCCACTGCTGCCTCCCGTAGGAGTCTGGACCGTGTCTCAGTTCCAGTGTGGCTGATCATCCTCTCAGACCAGCTAGGGATCGTCGCCTTGGTGAGCCATTACCTCACCAACTAGCTAATCCCACCTAGGCATATCCTGACGCGAGAGGCCCGAAGGTCCCCCTCTTTGGCCCGTAGGCATCATGCGGTATTAGCCATCGTTTCCAATGGTTATCCCCCACATCAGGGCAATTTCCTAGGCATTACTCACCCGTCCGCCGCTCGCCACCCAAGGAACAAGTTCCTCTGTGCTGCCGCTCGACTT
>NZ_JAMQXI010000098.1:0-2539 GCF_024743775.1 Vibrio sp. RM-69-4 | reverse complement strand
TTGCCCATGACAGTATCAATTTCCCAGTGTCCACGCGTTTTACGTGTTTCGACACTTTTAGGACGCTCAGAGATATGTCGTTTATTGGCGAGCCTTCCGCGACTATCGTAGGCAGCATAACGCTTGCGCCGTTGCTTGGTCGATTGTCGTAGGTGTTTCCAAAGTTCGCCCCCATTGGCTTTATCACGCCAGATGTACTGGTAAATAGACTCATGGCTAATGGTCGGCTGTTTATATCGTTTCATTCTTCCAACGACTTGAGCAGGGCTCCAGTCTTTTTTGATAAAGTGCATGACTTGATTATATTGCTGCTGAGTAATACGCGGATTACATCTTGATTTACTGCGTCTTGTCCGAGTGCGTTGGTCGGCTTTGAAAGGGCGATAGGCCCCATCGTAAGTACATCGATTACGAGCAATTTCTCGAGAAATGGTACTCTTATGGCGTCCGGTAAGCCGAGCGATTTCAGCATAGCTAAGGCCTTGCTTTTTATAGGCAGCGATAGTATATCTGTCCCCTTCGGTGAGCTGTTTATAAGCCATAATTTTTCACTTCTTGGCGGGAGGAAAAATAGGGATTATGACAGCTCACTGTTTTATTTTTTAGTGTTGCACTTAGTATATGAATCCAAGTGTCATAACAAACGCTTCAAGAGGGACAGCCAACGCGTGGCATTTTTACTATGCGTTGGTTTGTGTGGTTACGGTGTTATGCGGAAAGTTGGTAGTAGCGTTGTCTGCCCCTTAAGCGGGCGTTAGGCTATTCAGAGGATACGATGACAGATTTAAAAAATAATGAGCAATATTTCGACGTTTCTTTTGAGAAGCTTTCCTCACCTGATGAGAAATATAGCGACGTCGAGTTTGAAGATTGCCAATTCTCCGACTGCGATTTTTCAGCGGTTAAGTTCCAGAAATGTAAGTTCACAAACTGCACATTTGAACGCTGTAATTTGAGTTTGGTGGATTTTACAAACTCAAAGCTCTTTGAGCTTAAATTTCAAGACAGTAAGTTAGTTGGCGTTGATTGGACGAAAGCGACATGGCCAGTTTATCATTCAGACTTTGAGCTAAGTTTTAAGCGTTGTATTTTAAATGACTCGTCTTTCTTTGGCCTGACCTTAAATGAATTGGTTTTGGATGAATGTAAGTTGCATGATGTTGATTTCCGTGAAGGTGACTTTGCAGGTTCAATAATGATTTATAGTGATTTTAGCCACAGTTTATTTATGAGAACAAATCTGCAAGGGGTTGATTTCAGTGAATCAACAGCATACTCCATTGACGTACTAGAAAATAACGTTAAAAAGGCTAAGTTTTCACGATATGAAGCGTTGAGCTTATTAGAAAGCTTAGGTATTGAATTGGTGGATTAATAGCCTAACAAACGGCTCAAGAGGGATTGCCAACGCGTGGCGACTTTAGTACAAAATTGGAGTTTAGTGTTTACAGTGTGTTTTTTGAGTTCGGTGGTGCGTTGTCAACCCCTTAGCCGGGCGTTAGCTGAGGTTAAGAAAAACCATAAAATTAAGCGTTTATTTTTCTTAGTCTGAGGCTCTAGCTTTACACCTGAAAGTCAGCACTTTTCCGCGTATCTCGCCAGTGGCACTGTTCGTGAAGCGGTTGAACTAACCGAAGTCTGTTTACGGGAAGTGGTGTGTTTGTTTATTTCTTTGGTGTGGCTTCTTTGGTTTTGAAGCTCTTTCGCGCTTAAATGGATTTCGCGCACTTGATTGTTGGCTTCTTCGAAAGAATTCTTTGTAAATTGAAGTCTTAGAAGCTCGTCAGTTTTCCTATTATTTCTTCTTTGCCAAGTACGTTTCGTGGGTTAGGTTTTAGTTTCTCAGTTGTCCGTTTTACTTTGTCGCTTGAAAACAATAATGTGTTTTAAATTAGGCCGTTGGGTAGTCAATCTCCGGCTAAAGTGCAGCAGCTAACAAACGGCTCAAGAGGGATTGCCAACGCTTGGCGACTTTAGTGCAAAATTGAAGTTCAGTGTTTACGTTGTGTTTTTTGAGTTCGGCGGTGCGCTGTCAACCCCTTAGCCGGGCGTTAGGCAAAGTGAGTTTTTATCAGCTAAATCGAGTTGAAATTGAGCAGTAAATTCCATGTTTTGTGGCTTAAGTGAAGCAATAAATAATCATCACATATTTGTTGTTTCTTGATTGCGTTGGGTTGCTTTTCGCTGTGAATTCATCGGCAAAATAACCTTAAGCATCCAAACGTCCGCCGAGCATGCTACGCTCGTCACTTTTCTTCCAAACCGCTCAATTTTAGTTTTTTGGTTTCTTTGCTGAATTAGGGTTTTGGTTTATAAATGAATCGGTTAGTTTGTTTTAAGTTTGTAAAAAGCCCTGTTCTTTGGTTTTGAAAGTGTCGGTGTTAATCGGTTGGCCTAACAAACGGCTCAAGAGGGATTGCCAACGCGTGGCGACTTTAGTGCAAAATTGAAGTTCAGTGTTTACGGTGTGTTTTTTAAGTTCGGCGGTGCGTTGTCAACCCCTTAGCCGGGCGTTAGCATGCAGAGGTAGCATGAAAAA
>NZ_JAMQXI010000097.1:0-2482 GCF_024743775.1 Vibrio sp. RM-69-4 | reverse complement strand
AGGGTAAAAGTGCTCATTTGCCGACAACACAAAACGAATGGCCGGAGAAATCCTAAAAGATTAAACCCCTAAATTTACCTGAGTTGCATAACGCCCGCTTAAGGGGCAGACAACGCTACTACCAACTTACAGCATAACACCGTAACCACACAAACCAACGCATAGTAAAAATGCCACGCGTTGGCTGTCCCTCTTGAAGCGTTTGTTATATCTAATATTCCTAACAATCTGATTAACCTCATTTTCTTGTTAGAAAATAGCAGGCCTGTTCCTTGTTATTTATAAAAATTGATCCAGTGTTCTTTTGATTTTTCCAACCCAGAAATAACTTGCTCTAGGAAGCGCTTTAATTCAAAGAATTCATATACACCTTGTTCATCCTTACACAGTTTAGAAATGGATTTTTCCCGAAAAACGTTTGCAGGACATGGGCAAAACTCCATTTGGGCATAGGCATCATTCATGGGCATCATATAAATCATAGGTTTAACTAAAGCCAATTCATACTCACCACTCATGATTTCAGTTGTAGGAACATAAAAATCTGAACATTTTTTCCTTTGAACTGTATATGCAGTCTCATCCTGAATGTACTCTGCGATACTATCTATTAGGTCGTCCATTTTCTTTACTATATTGTCCATCTTTGTCTCTCCATCTTTACATGTCTGTCATAGTCATAAAATTAGATATAACGCTGCGTTAAGGGGTGAGTGCCGCATAAACCAAGCTTCCGCAGACCACTTTCACCACCAAAACTCACTGCAAACCAAAAATGCCACGCGGCATGAATCCCGCTTAAACGCCTTGTTATGTAACAATTTTACGCGTATTGGTAGACATGATCTGCGTACAAATGACCACCGATTTCATAAGCTTGAGGCACTATCCTATCGAGTACAAAACCCACTTTTGTAAGTACCTTTTCGGAACCAATGTTACCCTCTGTGACAACTGCACTGTATTTATCGATGCCAAACTCTGACATTGAATAATTTATGAGAGCTTGCAGTGACTCTGTACCATACCCGAGTCCATGATATTCGGGCAAAAACATAAACCCAACTTCAGCAACAGAATCGTTAACACAAAAACCTGTTATACCTACTGCTTTGTCCGTTTTGGATTCGACAACAACCAAACATAGCCAATGCTTCGACTTTACAAACCAAGGTACTAATCGAGATTTAAATTTACTCTCAATTTCTGACTTTGGCAGTTCATCGAAACAAAGTGAAATTACACTAGGATTCGTATGGAGTTGCAGAAATAAAGGCCAGTCATTTTCCGATAATGGCTTCATCCGCAGCCTTTCAGATACTACTTCCATTTAGCTGAACTCTCCTTGTTACATAACGCCGCATTAAGGTGTGAGCGACGCTTGGCTATACTTGAGCGAAGCGAAACTGCCAAGCGTTGCGAATCACTCTTAAATGCTTTGTTATGTTTTTGGTTTAGCCCTTTGTTCAACAAGCTCCATAACCAGTTCTGGAAATGTATTTTCTACTAGTTGCTGAGCCTTATAAATTGCTGGCCAAAGTATATCCCCTTTGCCGCCTTGAACTAGAGACACCCAATAAGTAGGGAAATATCTTACAAGCATACTCATGTAAAAAGAAGAAATGTACAGCAGACAAATTTCAGATAGCTGCCCTTTACCACCGATAGGTGGAGACATTGCAAGCCTCGGGATAGACCCAAATTGTTTGTTTAAAAATGAATGCGTAAATAAAGCAGTTTTATGTGAGAAAACTTCAGTTGTCGCTTTTATGTTTTTTTCGCTAACGATTTCATACCCTAGACTTTCAAACTGTTCACGAACGCATTCAGAAATAGAAGTTGCCACAGATGCATTTAAACCTGATTCAGAATTATAAGTCATTTCGTTTACAAAAATTGACATTGACGTATGCCCTGCGATTTTCAACTCATGAATTAAGTCAGGCAATCTAGTAAGCACATCACCAAAGCTCATTGATAAATCACTTGCTGGTTTATCATAATTTAGCGACCAATCTACGCCTGAAGACCTTACATGAACACATGACATATTGCTGGTACCATCCAAAAGATCGACAAACAAGCCTTTGCATAAATGAACTTTTAAATCTAAAAGACCTTCAAGTCCTTTATGTAACTCACCCGAGAAATTTTTCCTCCAATCTTCTGCGGTCAAACCATGCCCTGCAGTAAGAGTTTCTTCACCACCTTGAGTTTTTAAAAGTAAAATAAGCGCACGACTTAAGCTAGCAACGCCGTAGAATGTGAGCAAAGGACGAACAGAATAATTGGATGAAAAGGCGTTACGAAAATATTCTCTCGCTTGCTTAGCCGCATTATTTATTGCAATAGTTCTATTAGCAGAAAGCTTCCTATTGTGAATCTGTGTATAAAGCCTATCGACTGCATCTCGACTCTCCAATACAAGCAGCCTTTGCCAAACCTTGCTATCCAATATAACCACCTCAAATTTAAATAAAAA
>NZ_JAMQXI010000096.1:0-2296 GCF_024743775.1 Vibrio sp. RM-69-4 | reverse complement strand
AAACAAAGAACCTTATCTGTTTTACGGCTTGAGTGAACCACGAATTTTAAGGTCAAAAAGCTCATTTGCCGACAACACAAAACGAATGGCCGGAGAAATCTAAAAAGATTGAACACCTAAATTTCCCTGAGTTGCATAACGCCCTGCTAAGGGGTGAACAACGCAATACCGAAGCCGCTGCATATCACCTTAATCACTAAAATCAACGCATAGTAAAAATGCCACGCGTTGTGAATCCCTCTTGAGCAGTTTGTTAGTTACACAATGCACACTGAATTTTTTCTTTATTTTCAGTGATATATTCTATGTCATTTAGATAAGCTTGAAGATGACCTTGCTCTATATTTTCAGCAAAGGATTCATTACCATTTTGGGCTTCACTACGCATGAAGGTTACTAAAGCCTGTAATCGCTGAACCATAGCATCGGCTAATTGTTCTCTTTCTGATTCAGTTGCACCGTAACTGTCACAGAACAACTTAGCTCTAGCCACCTGCTCTAAAATTGTCCCTAGCTTATCATTGCTGTCCGTTTTGAATGGAGACCAACAATAAACTGAATATGCTAAATCCCATATTCTTGGTGCAGGGTGCGCTGTGTCGAAGTCAAACACACCGACAACTGTATTTTCTAATAGGGCGACATTGTAAGGGGTAAAGTCACCATGACAAATAACCTCAAATGGTTCTCTTGGCTCTAACATCCATCGGTGTACTTTGACATTAAGTTGCTCCAATAGTGGAATAGTTGAGTCATGTATTTTACGTAGTAATTTACCCGCTGAAATGAGTGCTTCATTTGTTGCGATTGCGCCAACTAACGGATAATTGTAGGTATCACCTGTTACAAAACTTAGGATTTCTTGGTCTTGATTTACACCAAGAAATTTTGGACTTTCATCTACCTTTGCTTGCTCAAGGTGTTTCAAAATTAGATGAATTGTAGAGCTCCATGACTGAAGAGGTCGATAGACGACTTCACCATCTCGATATATTGCAGATTCTCTTCCGCCTGATAATTCTTCCACGATACCTCCCTGTGCAACTAACGCCCAATTAAGTGGTGAACAACGCACTGACCAAGCCGCTGCATTGCACCGTAAAACACTTTACCTGACGCATAGTAAAACTGCCACGCGTTGAGAATCCACTTGAATTGCTTGTTATGTGAATTTTACCGTGAATTCAAAGTAAACCACCGTAAAAATGAAGGCATTTTAATAAGTTACGTGCAAAAACGATGCTGACCAAACCCTAAATTTCACAGCGATATTAGCCAAAGAGAGCCACTTGCAGAACCAACAACAAAGAAAGCGCCCTTTCAGCCACAACAAAACCTTTTGCTTCACCAGACTTTCAGAGCTGAGCTTCAGCAAGAAAACCAGTTAAAAGGACATTTCAATTAAAGCGATTTGAAACCGATAAAATTCAACATAAACCAGATCCAAAACTTAATTGAGGCAACCCAAGAACCTTGAAAACGATCAATCTCAGGTTGTTCAAGAATCCATTTCGACCAAGCCAACTTGCCGAAAATACAGAACGAATTCTCAATGAAATCGTAGCTTTGACCTAAAAACTAACCAAACACATAACGCCCGGCTAAGGGGTTGACAACGCACCGCCGAACTCAAAAAACACACTGTAAACACTGAACTTCAATTTTGCACTAAAGTCGCCACGCGTTGGCAATCCCTCTTGAGCCGTTTGTTATGCAAATTCAATGAGATAAACTGACTTTACACGACCAAAAGCCACCATTGCAATGGTTGAGTAATTCAAGAACCAACCCAAGCCAGAGCCGTGATAAATAAGCCGCCAAAACAAAGTCCACCTTTCAGCAACAAACCAAGCTTTTGCGTCAGACAAACTCGCCGAGCAAGACTTTTAGCAAATGCGAAATGATCGAATAACTTGCCCTTTCCACACTTTGCGCCCACTTAATTTACAACGCGCCAACGCTAAAACTGATTGAGGCAAACAAAGAACCTTGCCTGTTTTACGGCTTGAGTTCACCATGAATTTGAAGGTAAAAATGCTCATTTGCCGACAACACAAAACGAATGGCCGGAGAAATCCCAAAAGATTGAACCCCTAAATTTACCTGAGTTGCATAACGCCCGGCTAAGGGGTTGACAACGCACCGCCGAACTCAAAAAACACACTGTAAACACTGAACTTCAATTTTGTACTAAAGTCGCCAAGCGTTGGCAATCCCTCTTGAGCCGTTTGTTAGGCCAACCGATTGACACCGACACTTTCAAAACTAAAGAACGAACTTTTTTATAAACTTAAAA
>NZ_JAMQXI010000095.1:0-2269 GCF_024743775.1 Vibrio sp. RM-69-4 | reverse complement strand
ATCAACGTTCTAGTCTCGAACAACCCTTTAGGACACTTAAAGTGCCAGGGAAGACTCATCTCAGGGCTCGCTTCGCGCTTAGATGCTTTCAGCGCTTATCAATTCCGAACTTAGCTACCGGGCAATGCCATTGGCATGACAACCCGAACACCAGCGGTTCGTCCACTCCGGTCCTCTCGTACTAGGAGCAGCCCCCTTCAATCTTCCAACGCCCACGGCAGATAGGGACCGAACTGTCTCACGACGTTCTAAACCCAGCTCGCGTACCACTTTAAATGGCGAACAGCCATACCCTTGGGACCGACTTCAGCCCCAGGATGTGATGAGCCGACATCGAGGTGCCAAACACCGCCGTCGATATGAACTCTTGGGCGGTATCAGCCTGTTATCCCCGGAGTACCTTTTATCCGTTGAGCGATGGCCCTTCCATTCAGAACCACCGGATCACTATGACCTACTTTCGTACCTGCTCGAACCGTCATTCTCGCAGTTAAGCGGGCTTATGCCATTGCACTAACCTCACGATGTCCAACCGTGATTAGCCCACCTTCGTGCTCCTCCGTTACTCTTTGGGAGGAGACCGCCCCAGTCAAACTACCCACCAGGCACTGTCCGCAACCCCGATGAGGGGCCTACGTTAGAACATCAAAACGACAAGGGTGGTATTTCAAGGTCGACTCCACGCAATCTAGCGACTGCGCTTCTAAGTCTCCCACCTATCCTACACATGTAGGTTCAATGTTCAGTGCCAAGCTGTAGTAAAGGTTCACGGGGTCTTTCCGTCTAGCCGCGGGTACACTGCATCTTCACAGCGATTTCAATTTCACTGAGTCTCGGGTGGAGACAGCGTGGCCATCATTACGCCATTCGTGCAGGTCGGAACTTACCCGACAAGGAATTTCGCTACCTTAGGACCGTTATAGTTACGGCCGCCGTTTACCGGGGCTTCGATCAAGAGCTTCGACCTAAGTCTAACCCCATCAATTAACCTTCCGGCACCGGGCAGGCGTCACACCGTATACGTCATCTTGCGATTTTGCACAGTGCTGTGTTTTTAATAAACAGTTGCAGCCACCTGGTATCTGCGACTCTCGTCAGCTCCATCCGCGAGGGACTTCACCAATAAGAGCGTACCTTCTCCCGAAGTTACGGTACCATTTTGCCTAGTTCCTTCACCCGAGTTCTCTCAAGCGCCTTGGTATTCTCTACCCGACCACCTGTGTCGGTTTGGGGTACGATTGCTTATAATCTGAAGCTTAGAGGCTTTTCCTGGAAGCAGGGCATCAATGACTTCACTGCCGTAGCAGCTCGACGTCGTGTCTCAGCCTAACAAGAAACCGGATTTACCTAGTCTCTTAGCCTACGCACTTGAACCAGGACAACCGTCGCCTGGCCCACCTAGCCTTCTCCGTCCCCCCATCGCAATTATAAGCAGTACGGGAATATTAACCCGTTTCCCATCGACTACGCTTTTCAGCCTCGCCTTAGGGGTCGACTTACCCTGCCCCGATTAACGTTGGACAGGAACCCTTGGTCTTCCGGCGGGGAGGTTTTTCACCCCCCTTATCGTTACTCATGTCAGCATTCGCACTTCTGATACCTCCAGCATGCTTTACAACACACCTTCAACGGCTTACAGAACGCTCCCCTACCCAATACAGTAAACTGTATTGCCGCAGCTTCGGTTTACTACTTAGCCCCGTTACATCTTCCGCGCAGGCCGACTCGACCAGTGAGCTATTACGCTTTCTTTAAATGATGGCTGCTTCTAAGCCAACATCCTGGCTGTCTGAGCCTTCCCACATCGTTTCCCACTTAGTAGTAATTTGGGACCTTAGCTGGCGGTCTGGGTTGTTTCCCTCTCCACGACGGACGTTAGCACCCGCCGTGTGTCTCCCGGATAGTACTTACTGGTATTCGGAGTTTGCAAAGGGTTGGTAAGTCGGGATGACCCCCTAGCCTTAACAGTGCTCTACCCCCAGTAGTATTCGTCCGAGGCGCTACCTAAATAGCTTTCGGGGAGAACCAGCTATCTCCGAGTTTGATTGGCCTTTCACCCCTAGCCACAAGTCATCCGCTAATTTTTCAACATTAGTCGGTTCGGTCCTCCAGTTGATGTTACTCAACCTTCAACCTGCCCATGGCTAGATCACCCGGTTTCGGGTCTATATCCAGAGACTGAAGCGCCCAGTTAAGACTCGGTTTCCCTACGGCTCCCCTATTCGGTTAACCTTGCCACTGAATATAAGTCGCTGACCCATTATACAAA
>NZ_JAMQXI010000094.1:0-151476 GCF_024743775.1 Vibrio sp. RM-69-4 | reverse complement strand
TGCAGGGGGATTTTTATGTAAGAAAGTTTCCTACATAAATAATTAGCTTTAATACAAAGTATCACAAAAATATCAACTTATGGTTGTATTTGGTTATATCAACATATGGTTTTATTTTACGTAATTAATTGATTTACAATGAATCGTAAATATCAATTTATGGTTGTATCAACAGTATCGACATGTTTCAACATCAATAATTAATCTGAGCCGCTTTTGCGGCTCTTTTTTATACAAATGAGTTTGTTTCAATCAATAAGATTACCTATATATTCTATTTGATTCGGTTGGTTTTGATTTATACAACCAAACGTAATCTATACCACTTGACGATAAGGTGCGCTTAAATTGGTTGGTTACAGATGTACGGCCACCCACCGCGGTGCTGATACGATATTGAGCAATTGAGGATTAATGAATGTGGCCACTAATATACTAATACCGATTGCTGAGTGGTGGTCTAGTTACGACTAAACGCGACGATTTTATACCTAATTGCGTTAGCGATGGCATGTATATTCAACCAACATAGCCTCCATTTATGGAGCTTTATTATGTTGCTCTCGCATCACATGAGCCGGATGGCAGCGCTGAAAAGCTTGTTGTTCAGTGAGCGAAATCGCGTCACCTTATCGATAACCAGTGCCATTCTATGCAGTGTCTTTGAGCTTATCTCTTGGATTTTTCTCTATTTAGCCGTCACTGCGATTTACCATAACGAATCGGCGACAGCTTACTTTCTGATGATGTGTTTGACGGTAATGGGTCGCTACGCCTTTTATGCATTAGCAGTATGGCAAGCACATTTAGCGGCCTATCACATTATTCAGAAAGTAAGGCAACACTTAGTGCGTGCGTTAGCCAAGATGAGAATGGATAAACTGCGCAGCTTGAGTCGGGGCGATATTGAAAAACGCATCACCGATGAATGCCAGAGTCTTGAGCCGCTGATTGCTCACCATGGTACGGATATCATCAACGGCCTTTTGATGCCCCTGTTTATGGTGGGATTGTTATTCTATATTGATTGGCGACTCGCTCTGATTGCTTTAATGCCACTGCCGTTAGCAATGACTGCACAAATTTGGATGATGCGTGGATTTGCTGAAAGACAGCAGAAATATAATCAAATCGTCGCTCATCTGCATCAATCACAAATGGAATTTCTGCGCACCATAGGTGTAATGAAACTGCTTGCAGTTGATGCGGATTCCTACCTTGAACTCAGCAGAACCTTACAATCTCATCATAAGATTGTGACGGGATACACTCAAACGATGGTTAGCGCTTGGGTGACATTTGTCACGCTGGCACAAATTTCGCTGATCTTGGTGTTACCTGTTGCCATCATGCTCGCCAATACGGGCCAATTAACCCTCATTGATTTGGTGATGGTGGCATGCGTGAGTGTGGGATTGCTTAAGCCGTGGTTAGACTTAACGCAAGTGTTTGCGCAAATTCAGCAATCGTTCATCGCCATAGACAGAATCCTTCCCTTATGCGGTGAGCCTGAGTCTCATCCTTTCCATTACCCCTCGTCTTTGATGCTTCTTGAGTGCCGTGACCTTGTTGTGGCTCGCGACCCAAAGGTTGCCGTATTGCAACAGGTGAATTTGAAAGCGTATCCCGGACAACGCATAACGATTGAGGGAGCGTCTGGGGTTGGGAAAAGCACGTTACTTGCGTCGTTACTCGGTGAGTTGGAGCCTACTTCGGGTGCTTGGTACATCAATGGTCAGTCAATAACCGATATTGACGATGAGAGCCGTAGTCATTATCTCGCCTCGGTTGATCAGCGAGTGGTCTTTTTTTCTGGATCCTTACGCGATAATTTAATTTTAACGAAACGTCACGTTGAAGAGCATGAAATCTGGCAATTACTGACTTGGTTTGGGCTTAAACCGCTAGTGCAAAGCCTACCTCAGCAGCTCGATTGCCCAATTGGAGAAGCGTGTCGATTGTTCAGTGGTGGTGAAATGCAGCGTTTGGCGATTATCCGCGCCGCTGTCACTAAAGCACCGATCCTAATTTTGGATGAGGCAACGGCCCATTTGGATGCGCTTTCAGAGCAGAGCGTTTTTGAGGCGTTACGCCATTATGAACCAGCTCAGATTCAACTGATCATTAGCCACCGTGCCAGTCAGATTCAGCAGGTTGATCGCCGCTTGGTACTGCTGAACGGTCAACTAGAGGAGAAAGCTGATGAATAGTCTGAGGCGTTTAATTGAACATAGTGGTGCAAAGACACAGCACTTTTGGTTTGGTTTACTGGGCAAAGTCGCTACTGAGCTGATTGGGCTACTGGTCTGGATTATGTTATTTACCTTTCTGCTCTCTTCCGAGTCATTGCCGTTCACTGTCATGTTATTGATAGCGCTGTCGTTGATCTTAGCGCAGTGGATAGTAGGCCAGAGTACCAAGCTCAGTTTTCTTGGTGCTTATCAAATTACCCATCAATTACGTCATCAGTTATTGACCGATATCCGTCTTCAACCCTTGGCTGCTTTACGTGGTAAACGCTTAGGTGAAAAAGTAAAGTTACTCACTTCTGATCTCAAACAGTTTGAAGATATTTTCAGTCACCTGTTGACCGAGTTTGTCGCAACTTGGGCAACACCGATCGTCATGATGATTGTACTTGCACTGATTCAGCCTTGGTTAGCCGTGACTCTAGTGCTGATTTTTGGGTTAGCGTTTAGCGTATTAGTGCTCGTAGAACGGAGATTTAGCCATCAGGCAGACCACACACATCATACCAATGTGCAAAGTAGTAACTTGTTGCTCGAATACCTAGACTGTTTGCCGATGCTGCGCAGCTTTGGACAGAGTGGGCGATTGGCGGACCCGCTCTGCCAGCAGATTGAAAAGCAAAAAGATCAGGGACTAGGATTAGAGTGGCTTGGCGGAAGTGGTGTATTGTTAGCAACGCTGATCTTAGAGCTTGGCCTCGTGATCAATTTAGTTTTGGCTGCGTGGTTGGTGGATCTCGATTGGTTGAATCACTCACAATTTTTGGTTGCTGTGGTTGCCACCGTGGTCTCTATTCGTCCACTAGCGCGGATGACGGTGTATGCAGCCTTACTCCGCTATATGTTAAAAGCAGCATCACGTTTACATCAGCTTTCCCAGTTGCCGCAACAAACCTCACAGGGCGTAGAACCTAGTACTTTTGATTTATCACTCAAGAATATTCATCTTTGCTTAGACGACCAGCCAGTACTCAATGGGGTTAACCTTGAGGTGGCGGAGGGTGAGCATATTGTGCTGGTGGGCAAAAGTGGTTCAGGTAAAAGTAGTTTACTCGATGTGTTGGCTGTGTTTCATATCCCCACACAAGGTTGCTTAACTATGGGAGGAAAAACCTTGGATGAAATAGGTACTGAGCACTGGTATCGGCATATCGCCTATGTCACGCAAGAGGTTCAGCTCCTCGGCGGCAGCTTACGAGATAACTTGCTATTGGCCAAACCCGAAGCGAGTGAACAAGTGTTGTGCGAGGCAGTAGAGGCGGCGGGTTTGAGTGAGTTAGTGGCTAAGTTGCCGCACGGACTAGATTCGCGGATTGGTGAAAATGGTAACCAAATCTCTGGCGGGGAGCGGCAGCGTTTGTCGATTGCGCGAGCGCTATTGCATGATGCGCCTATCTTACTGCTTGATGAATTTACCTCCGCACTGGATAGCCAAACTCAGGCCCAAGTGTTGCAAGCGCTTGAGATTCTTTGCCAAGGGAAAACGGTGATTTCCGTAGCGCATCGCCTGGAGACTATTCAGCAAGCTGATACTGTTTATTTGATGGAGGCAGGGCAATTGCGCAAGGTTGAGCAGTATCAACAGGAGGTTACAACAGCCAACTCACAACTCTATAAACCACAACTCTGTAAAAAGAGCGAAATGGCTTAATGGAAAATGGTTCTTAAATCGAGCCAAGATATGTGCTCGGTTTATCCTTAACGATGTGAAGCTACCGCCATCTTGGCTGAGTTTTTTCGCCCCAATCACATGGTCTATTGCTGTGATTGGGGACTCACTCATTTACCGCTAGCCTGCGATTTCAAGTTGTTTGGCTATATCAACAATTAGCTGCTTTACTGTCTTCTCCATCGACGACTACCATGTCATCCTCGCCTATTTAACAAGAGCAAGAAGGATGAAAGGCTGTTTCTGCGTGTTGGCGAATGAATGCATCCCCATGAGTCTCGACCGACTCGATGATTGGGGTGAACGAACGTAGCCAACACTGCTTCAGCTTCAGGTCGGAATGGTATTATAGCCAGTCTGAATATCCAGCATCCACGGTTTCCCACTGGGGCCTAAAATCGCTTTTTTATCTATTTTTCCGACGGCGGTTTTGGGTAGATGGCTGACGATGTGCAGTTCATCAGGAAGCTTAAATGAGGCGAGATTACGCTCTTTTAAAAACTGACGGAGTGCTTGTAATGTCAATCTAGAGTCTTTGGAGATGAGTGCGACACCGATCCGCTCGCCTAAATAAGAGTCGGGTACTGCAACCACTGCGACCTGCGCTACTTGAGGATGAGCTAATAAATGCTCTTCAATTTCATCCGTAGCAATACATTCCCCAGCTCGATTGACCACATCTTTAATCCGCCCGGTCACGGTGAGATATTGGTCGCTATCCATGCGCACTTTATCACCACTGCAATAAAAACCATCTGGAGTGAAAGCCTTTTGATTGTGTTCATTCGCTCGGTAGTAACCACGCAAGGTATAGGGGCCTCGCGTCAGCAATTCGCCTTCTTCTCCCTCGCCAACGGGATAACCTTGAGGGTCGACTACTCGAATTTCATCGAGTGCACAGACTGGACGACCTTGTCGAGACGCAATAATTTCAGGATGATCGCCCAAGCGAGTGCAACAGATAAGGCCTTCCGCCATACCAAATACTTGTTGTAGAGCATTAGGGAAGGCTTTTTGAATGGCTAAAGCATCAGTGTAGGCCAGTTTCGAGCCTCCAACTTGTATCAAGCGTAGGCTTGAAAGATCGCTTTCTTCCCATTGTGTGGCTTCTGTCCATAATTGAGCTAAGGATGGCACCAAAGCGGTGGCGCTGATTTGGTGCTGTTCAATTAACTCAAAACAGTGGTCTGGCCCCGCGTGTTGGGTAAACACGACCTTTCCACCTTTGGCGAGCACCCCTAAAAAGCCCGGGCAGCCGAGTGTGAAATTGTGTGCAGCTGGCAGCACGGCAAGATAAACATCCCGCTCATTTATCTCACTTGCCTGACAGCAACAACGAATATTGAACAGGTAATCGTTGTGGGTGCGAGGGATAAGCTTGGGTAGTCCTGTCGTGCCACCAGATACCAGAAATAGGGCAGGGTGGCCTGGATTTATGGTAGGAGCTATCAGTGGTGAGTGAAGCTGAATATTATTAAGAGAATGGTGGTTACCGTGCTCACCAAACAGATAAACCTGCTGTAAGCCTTGGCAGTTGGCTATTAAGTTATTTGCCAACGCCGCACCTTGAATTTCTTCACTAATATACGCTTTGGCATCGCCGAGCTGAGCCAAGTGTTTGATTTCAGAAAGCCCATGAGCAGGCAGCGCCAAAATAGGTACTAAACCAGCTCGTAGAGTGGCAAAAAGAGCGATTGGCAAACGGCAAGTATTTGAGAGTTGGATCACCACGCGCTCACCCACTTGCATTCCATCGGTTATCAAACGATGCGCGATACCATCCGCAGCGTTTAGCAGTGCTTGATAAGTTAGCTGATGATGCTCATCTAGCACGGCAATCTGCTCACCGTATTGTTCAACACCTTGAGTTAATAGGCACCAAAGCGGTGCGTCTTCCCAAAGTCCTGCTTGCTGATAACGCATCGCTTGTGCGGTTTGGTAGCCGATAAAGCCTCGGAGTAAATCTGCTGTCATTGGCCGGTTTTTCATGCGACTGCCTCACTGATTAAGGAAGATGAGTTCTGTGCATCGCTGGTTTCAAGGACTAAATGATTGAGTACACAGGCCATTTTTTCACAAGTTTCTTCCCATTCTCGTTGAGGATTAGACAAACTGATAATGCCAGCTCCGGCTTGAAGCAGAGAAACAGAACCCGTTTTGTATCCCGCCCTTAACACCAAAGCCGCATCGAAAAATCCATTGCGGTCTGTAATGAATACGCTACCGCTGTACAGTTTTCTGGGTTGTTTCTCAAAACGAGCAATCGCGGCAACCGCCTCACGTTTAGGAATGCCAGAGGCAGTGATGGAAGGAAAGAGGACTCGGAATGCATCCCATGCGGATTTGTCTGTGGCGAGCTGACCTTTTACTCGCGATGCTAAATGTTGCACGCTACCTCTTTCTGATACGGTCATAAATTCAGACACATGAACGCTTGAGGGATCACAAACCTGTTCGAGCTCTTCGATAGCCAGCTTGACGGAAGCGGCATGTTCGGCAATTTCTTTAGGATCGTTAAGCAGTTCGTTCTTTAGCCTTGCTGCGTCGGTTTTATCTTGGGGTAGTAAGCGTGTTCCGGCCAAAGGTTGGGTGCTCAAGGTCCCCCGCTCATCGACTTCTAAGACTGTTTCTGGTGAGAAACCAAATGCTTGCATGTTATTTAGCTTGAGCATGAAAGAGCGAGCTGGCGTGTTGTTCATTCTACCGTTAATAAAGCTTTTGGTTATGTCGATATTAAACGGCAGTATGGCTGGCCGAGATAAAATCACTTTCTTGTATTGGTTGGCTTTGATTTCATTGACGGCTAAATCGACTGCCTGCTGATAGTGATGTTTCACTTCAATGCCACCAACAATATCCTGTTGAGAGCAGGGCTGCCCTTGCAGAGGCAATGGCGCAGGTAAGCATGATACCCGGGTAATGATGGCTTGAATTTGCGCAAGTACTGAGCTTTCAAAGGTACGGATGATAACGTGAGTGGCCGTAATGCGTAATTCGGTTTCGGCTACAAACAGTTCCAGCAGTGGATGTTGGCACTCTTGTTGTGGTAAATCGTGAGCGAAGCGACTGAATTCAAAATCAGCGCGGCCGAAGAGTCGCCAGTCCTCTCCACTCAGAGTTTGGGTTGCACGATGAATATATTGACACAGATGATGAGGGTTTACCTGTGCGACCTTTCCTTCAAAGTCACAAACTTCGCTTCTATGGTTGACGGTTAATTGCAGTCGTTTATTGATGCCGATCGCCCATTCATTCTCATGCTCATAGACCAGATATTCATGACAGAAAGAGGCCGAGGTCAGTTCGGCAACGAGTTGGAGTGGATGACATTGATGTTGCAATACCAAAGAATGTAAATATGCCGTATGAATGTTAGCCATGTTGTTCTCCAGAAACGTGAGAGTAATTTATTAAGGTTGTTGGTCGATGCTCCGACCTTGTTACTGTTGGTTCGCTAATCTTGCTGAGAAAGTGTTCAGGGGTTGCTGTGATGTAAAAGTGGTCGCCTGATATGGCTATCAGTGTTGGTTTGTCATCGATTGGCATCAACCATGGTTGCCATGCAGCGACTTCGGACTCCCAAGCTTCAGGGTCATGTTCGCCAAACACGAGTGTGCATGGGGTGTACTGTAGACATTTCGATGCTGTAACTTTTTGGTGGTAGCACTCTGTGGCTAAAAAATCCGCTCTCAACATGGGTAGAAACAGCGGGAGTAGTTCAGGGTGCTGCTTGAGTATCGGACTGCCGCTGCCAATCGCGATCAGTTGGTCAATAAAGTCATCATCATTGAGTTGGCTCAATCGTCTTCGACTGCTTAAATGCGGGGCATGGCAGGCAGAAAGGATCAGATTTTTGATCGGTGATAGGGCTCCAAAACTGCTCTCAAATCGATGACATACTTCATAGGCCACTTGTGCCCCCATGCTATGTCCACAGAGTATTATTCGAGTCTCTTTAATGAAGGTTTGATCCGCTATCCAAGTCCTCAATCCCTCAGCAACATCCTCTGCTATTGCTTCAATACTCGTAAGGGGGCGCTCTCGCATTCGATGATCTCTGCCGGGGTAAGTGGCCAGCAGTACCAGCGTTTCTTTTGCTAGTGCATTGCAGTCAAGTGACATCCATGTTTTAAATGCACTTAAACTGCCTCCAGCAAAAGGACAAATAATCCATATTTCACGAGGTTGGGCACCATTCTGATAAAGTGTTTTGAACACCTGATTCATATCTCCACCTCTTTGGTCACTGCGCGATTGAATCGAAATGAAATTCGTGGTGGTGGAGTCATGGTCCTTTCTTGGGGTTGTCCACATAATGTGAGAATGTCTTCCCACAGTTGAGCAACCTTGAGTTGGTGACAGATAAGCAACAATGGCGCGGTGTCTTGCCCATCAATTAAACGGCAAAACTGCTCTAAAGTGTTGCATACCCCTTCAGGTCCGAATTCTTCAAACAGATCTTTAACGAGACAAGGTTGGTCGTAAAGTGTCTGCGTAGTCGGTTGATTGAGATAGTCTCCTTCAGCGAGGCTGACGACCTGATACAGGCTTTGCTGGTTATTCTGGTGCTTTTCGGCATGAAGCGCTGGTGTCCAATGTATCGGGCCATAGCTATCAACCATCGAAAGATAGCCAGATTCCCACCCTAACATAAGACGATGCATGGCGAGGCTGTGCATATCTGGATCTTGTGGATCCAGATAGTTTTGTAACTGCAACAGATAATCACCGTGAGGAGATTGAAGACTAATCAGATCAAAAAGGTGTTGTTTGCCTAATTTTATAGGTTGAATTTTGCCATCGCGGCCTAATGCCAACAGCAGTAAATCCAATGTTGAGTAAAGCAACTGCCGACTTGTCGTAATATTGCCGTAGCTGGCGGGCTGGCGCATTTGCAATGAGACTTGCTGTGCGCTTGAAATCATGGTTTGCCCCGCTTGAGACGAACTATAGAAACTGTTGACTCGGTATTGGACTCCACATTGCTCAGCAAGCGCATGATGCCGTTGTAATTCTTTCGCCGACACGGGATGCTCTTGCAAAACATGAATATGACGTTTGAGCAGCTCTTCGACCAATACGTTACCGCCCCCACCGATAACGGAGGCGCGAACAACCACGCAGGCAATAGCAATATCCTGAGGCAACTGTGACACCTTTTCATACAGTGGTATACCAAAGGCAGTGGCCAGATTCTTTGAACGCAGGCTACCTTGGGACAGAATCCCTGCCAATTCGAGATCTGGATGAGATTCGATAAAGGCATTTAGGTACAGTTCGCCAAATTTAGCCCCAACGATAATGACTTTCTTACGACTCTTCATTTTCTAGCTCTTTTACGTTTTGTTGGTGGAACGAATTTATTGAATGTGAAGGGTGGCCGAGCAGAGTAGAGATCTCGTGCGCCAGTGTTTTCACATGAGGTTGTTGTAGTAGGGTGTAGTGATCTCCCTGCATGCGATGAATGATGGGATGACAGCAATCACTCCAACCATGGCAGCGGCGTTCTACCATCTCAGGATGTTGGTAGCGCATAAAATCAAGCTGTGAATGGTTTTGTGCGCTATAAAGTGTGATGGGGAGCGTCTCCAAATAAGGTGGCTGATAGTCGAGCATGGCACGCAAGTTTTGCTGATAGATTGCTAGCAACTCAGCAAGACTTGCACTGTCTAATAAGCCTGATCCTGTCTCTAAAAATGCCTTGGCAAGCTCTGCGCAAAATTGCGTCTCTGATTCGAAGTTCGAAATCACATGCTCTTTCAGCGCCGGGAATCGGCCAATACAATCTGCGTAGAAGTATTGGCGGATCGACGCCTCGGTTAATCGCTGATTTGGGTTTTGGCTTGGTTTATAACTATCAATCAAGATGCAGTGGCTGACCTCTTCGCCCTGTTCCATGAGTTGTCGAGCCATTTCAAAAGCCACTACTCCGCCAAATGACCAACCTGCCAGCTGGTAAGGGCCAGTTGGCTGTACGTGACGAATCATAGATATATAGTGTGCTGCTAAAGCCACAATGTCGGTTTTTGGCGCAGATTTATCGTGCCGATCTGGGTAGGCAAGTCCATACAAAGTGATCTGGCTGAGCTCTTTAGCTAATGCTTGATAGCTCAATAAGTGTCCGCCAATCGGATGCACAATAAAGAGTGTACTGGTTCGGTTACTGCCGTTTGATGAGAGTTTTACCGGTGCATGATGGAGCGGTTGGGTTTGCTCTGTCAGCAAGGTGGCGAGGCGCTCAACCGTATCATGGGTTTGTAACTGCCCTGCGGTGAGAGCAAGGTTTAAACGGTGATTGATTTGGTTAAGTAAGCGTACGGCGATCAATGAATTTCCGCCTAGATCGAAAAAGCTCTGATTGGCGGGAATAGGGGCGAAATTAAGGCATTCAGACCAGATCTGAGCCAGAAGTTGTTCCTGCTGTGAGTGCGGCATGCGTAATTGATCTGCTGCAATATGGGCATCTGGGCGCGGTAGTGCAGAACGATCCACCTTACCGTTGGCCGTCAATGGAAGGTGCTCTAAGGTTATGATCTGGCTTGGACATAAGTACTGGGGCAACAGTCGGCGAGCATGATCCAGTAAAGCCTGATTATCAAGTCGACTGTGGGGAGCGTACTGAATATAAGCCACTAAACGTGCACCATTTTGCGCCGTTCTGTCTGGCTGAACGATGGCATCTAGGATGTCTATTCCGCTCGCGTTGAGTGCACACTGACGTAGAGCATTTTCCACTTCACCAAGCTCAATACGATAACCGTTAATTTTAACTTGGTGATCGTTTCTGCCCAGAAACTCAATGTTACCATCCGGTAAATAGCGGCCTAAATCCCCCGTTTTATACAAGCGTTGGCCAAGCGTTGGATGTTCGATAAAAGCGAAGTCGGTCTTTTCTTGATCATGCCAATAGCCGCGAGCGAGACCACGTCCACCAATGTAAAGCTCTCCTGTAACCCAATCTGCACAAGGATTGAGCTGTTCATCGAGCACATAAAATTGTTGATGAGTGAGCGGTTTTCCATAGGGAATACTGCTGTGTGTGGTATAGCTTTTCTCAATCGGATAGCAGATAGACCAAATGGCGGCCTCGGTAGCACCACCTAAGCTGAGCAATTTAGCCTGAGGCGTAAGGGTATTCAGTCGGTCTGGTAAGTTGACGGGTATCCAGTCTCCACTCATCATGATTTGACGTAAATGGGGCAGCGGATTTGATCGATTTTCTAGTAAATCTACCAATAACTGTGCGAAGGCTGGCACACTATTCCACACCGTAATCGCTGACTGCTGAGCTAAATGCACCAGTGCTTCAGGATCTTGACTTGGCGATGTCTGTGGTATTACCAATCTTGCCCCACAGCTTAGGGTGGAGAAAATATCAAACACAGAGAGATCAAAATTGAGAGAGGAAATCGCCAATACTCGGTCACGATGATCGAGTGCAATACGCTGGTTAATATCGAGCAGGGTATTGACTACGGCACCATGCTCCATCATTACCCCTTTAGGTTGGCCCGTGGAGCCAGAGGTGAAAATGACGTAAGCCAGATCGGTCGGTTGGTTTGCCACTGGGATAAAATGCGCTTGGGCTTCTGTCATTAACGCAGGGAATAGAACTCGATAGTCATCGGTGCGGCAAGGCTCAGAGCTATCGCTGATAATGGTTGAGACTGCTCCTTGCTTAAGCAGAGCTTGGATACGAGGTTCAGGATAAGCGCCATCAATGGGCATATAAGCTTTCCCTGCCAACAGAATGGCGAGAACAGCGACTACCTGTTGCCATCCTTTGTTCATCACAACCGCCACTAATGGTGCATCATCTTGCTGTTCGATAAGCTGCGCAGCTAAGTGCTGAGCGGAAAACCAAAGTGTTTGATAAGTCAGTTCTAGTTCGCCTTGCTCAATCGCAATTCGCTGTGGGTGCTGTTCCACACCGAGCCTTACTAAATCGCACAATGTCGCCACACAAGCCGTAGTTTGGTTGTCTAAAACCAGTTTGACTTCACCTTGTGTCGCATTGACTTGATCACGCTTCTGCTGCTGTGCAGAGGGGAGTGCTAGGGCGAGAGGTTGTTGCCATTCTCGGCTTGTAAGCGTTTCTAACGTGTGGGTATAAGCGGCAAACATGGCTTCAAAGACACCACTTTTTAAGTAGTTTTCTTGAATCGTCCATTTGATGATAACGCCGCCGCATGGTGACGGAATCAACATACTGTCAAGGTAAACATGGGGGGTTTGTGCACCAAAGGCATTGAGCTTGCCATAGGGTAATGGTCTATGTTGCCCAACCGATAAGGTGTCGTTAAACACCACTGGCATGCCCGCATTGAGATTATGATTATGACGGTTTTTTTCAGTTAACACCGATTGACCATCAAATAAGGAATGTGCCATATCATCGGCCATCTGCTGTTGAATTTGCTCAACAAACGCGAGCAATGAACCGGGTTGGGTTCTTACTTCAAGCATGGATGTGGTTGAAAGGTTGCCAATGACGTCGGCGGATTGAGGCAGCATAGCCGGACGGTTACTGTGCAGTATATTGATGGCAAAATGCTTCTGGGCACTCCAATGGCTGATCACAAGGCAAAATGTGGACAGCATACTCATTGACGGCAATAAATTATGGGCAAATGAGACGGCTTGGATCTGACTCCACTGTTCAGCACTGAGGTGGTGAGTGAGTACACTTTGTGCTAAATGCTCTGAGCGTTTATCCGCTAACGGCAGTGCTGGAGCTTCTGGTAGTGTCGGTACTCGGTCAAGCCAGTAAGCTTGAGCTTGTTGGTAAGGCTCTGACTGTTTGAGCTGTTCAAGCTCAAGGAGATAGTTGTCGATACTCATCGTTGGCAATGCTAATTCGATACTCAGATCGTCATACAGTGCAAACCATTGTTGAAATAGAGTATTGAGGCTTTTGCCATCAGCCACGACCAAATCGAGTACCAAATGTACCAAAGAGGTTTCGCCGTCTACCTGCAGGATGCTGATATCAAACAGAGGCCATTGATGTGTCGCTACACCGTGGGCGGCGATCTGCGTCCTTGCCTCATCAATCCAGCGTGTTTTTTGTGGTTCATCCCATGAGCTTAAGTCGAGAAACTGTGGTTGATACTCTGGTACTTGGCGATGAATATGATATTGACCTGCATCGATTTCACCGCGTAACTGGTCGTGTAATTGCACCAGTCGATTCCATGCTTGGGTAAGTCTCAGACGATCAAGATGCTTAATTTCAAGCTCTGCATAGAAATGGGCAACCCCATTTCCCAAGGAAAACAAGGCATTTTCACCAAGCCAGTAGGCATTTTGTAGCGGTGTGAGTGGGTAATGTCGAACGCAAACGCCATTTTTCTGTTGTGTTGTATTATCTTGGGATTCAAGAGTTGTGTTTGGCTCAATAATGTCCGTTTCAACGGTTGTCGTTGCAGTAGACGGGGCACTCTCAAATTGGCAACAGAAGTCTTGGAATTTCGGATGCTCAAACAAGGATTGTAAGCTCGCTTGTTTGATTCCCGCATGTTGTAGTGCCACGATCATCTTTGTTGCCATTAAGCTATCACCACCGGCAAGGAAAAAATCGGTGTCGTGGTTAATCTCACCATGTAAAAACGTTTGCCATATACTTTTTATCTGCTCTATTTGTTGCTGATAGGACTCAGACTGACCTAAGGTCTGCGGACTATGTTGCGGACGTTTTTGGGTTACTATCAGATGTTGACGTAATGCTGATACCTCACTGTTGGGATAGCTCAACTGTGGCTCTAAACCTTGTTCCGCCAGCAGGGTAAGCCAAGCTGGTTGTGTCAGCATGCCACTTCCAGTGGATTGGCGAAAATCGTTGAATGCGTTGATTCCTTCAATAAACCCAACCGTCGCCAACTGCATTGGGCTGTGCTGATCGGTCGCCTCAATCAAAATCAAATAGCCATCATCGGCCAACAGAGCACGGAGACCTTGCAAACATTTTGCGAGATCGATGGCATCGTGCAGAACATTGACGGCCAAAATAACCTGATATCCACCATCCATTTTTAGTGCTTCATCAATGGGCTGATTAATATCAAATAGCCCATAGCTTACCTGTGGGTACTCAGACAATAGTTCGCGCGCTTCATGAAGGAACAGACGAGACACATCGGTAAACTGATAGTGGCGAATCGTTGAGGAGGCGAGGCTTAATACCTCTCGAGTGGTGGCTGCAGTGCCAGCCCCGACTTCAAGTATATTCAAACCTTGCGCCTGCTGTTGGCCAAGGGCATAAATGGCGCGCGCGGCACTTAAATTCAATATTTGCAGTGATGGATTACAACGGTAGAGGCTATCGGTGATCGCCGGGTCAGAAAATAGCAACTCGAGTGCAGAGTGGCGACCATTCAACAAAGCCGGGTGTTGCTTGAGGCAATCCTCAAGATAGGTATCCAAACGCTGACACCAAGCTTGTTGAGGCAAAGGTAATCGTGGTGCTTTGGGGAAATCGTCTTGGAAGCGATACTCTCCATCCTTCTCCGTCAGCACGCCCTCTCGGCATAACTGATCTAACCAAAGTTGGATAAGCTTATGATGTTTATCGGTCACTTTAAGTTGTTGAATAATTTGTGGTGCGCGATAGGCTTGCTCCGGCGAAGTAAATAACTGGTGATTGCGTAAGGTTGTCCAGATCCCACGCAGTGCACGATGCTCAAGCTGCGCCCACGCTTGCGTCACCTCTTGTACAATCTGTGGTGAAATTTCGGGGAGAGACATGTTGTGCCAATCAAGGGTGGATTCGGCGATGACGTGATCAGGCGGCAGAAGGGGGTGCAGAGGCTCTGGTTGAGTCAATGATCGCTCGAAAAACTGCGGGTCTGCCGCACACTGTTGCAGCAAGCTTAGATATTGGTTGAATAAGTTTTCCAACAGATCTGGCGCCAGTACGCCGGCCATGCAATACCAGTTGAACGCCAAATTACCTTCAATTTCCATGATTTGATGATCAAGCCAGACTTGTGGGGTTTGACTCAGAACATAAACCGGATCCCCTAGTAAATGGGTCATGGCTTGTTCGATATCCATGCCATCCATCGACATTCCCAGCATGCTAGTAAATACCACCGGAGTTAACGGCAGTGCCGCTTCTTGCTCACTGAGCTGACCGGAGGATTTCCAGTGTTTGGCTAGTTCGCGGATCACCTCAACCCCATTGACTTGACTATGGCCTAAGCGTTGCCAAAGTTTGCTTTGGGTTTGTAAGATACGCTGTTTCAAATCGGTGCTTGAGTCGTGTTGGAAATCCATTAGAAGGACTGAGGTGAAGTCACCAATCAGATCTTGGACGGCCTCATGAAAAGGCTGACGATTAAAGAACGTCATGTTCAACGTAAAATCAGGGCTTGCAGTCCAATTGGCCAAGGTATGCGCAAATAGGGTCAGCAGGCCAGCTGAAGGGGTTACCCCCCATTGTTGCCAAACCGATTTTAGCGTTTGCCATTCAGAGTCGCTAAGGCGGCCTTCTAAGGTAATAAATTCCGGAGCATGGTGTTGATAATCCGGGTTCAGTGGCAACTGAGGCGCTTTAGGCAGAGTTGGGATCGTTTGTTGCCAGTAGTGCCATGAGTTTTGCCACTCGGCGGAATGGCGTAACGTTTGCTCATGCATCACGTAGTCACGGAAAGTGATCGACAGAGGCTCCAAGTCTTTGCCTTGATAGGCGGTGGCTAAATCATCCATCATGATTTTGAAGCTTTGTACATCAAACTGCAGTAAGTCGAGGTTTAGGTGCAAACGCACTTTGTGCTCAGATAAACGGCTGAGTTGGACATCAAAGAGTGGCCAGACATCCGCAGCCCGTACCTGATGACGCATTTGTTGGCGTATTTGCTCAAGCTCAACGTGTTGTGCTTCTTCTGAGAGTGAACGTAAGTCTCTCTCTACAATCGGAAAATAGTCAACCTCAGCGTGAACAACTTGTTCTCCTGCATGATTGACTGTCATGCGCAGCATGTCGTGACGCTTGATTAAGGCATTCCAAGCGGCTGCAAATTGTTGTGGGTTAAACTCGGTAAGATCCTTATCCCACTCAAAGACGACGTGACAGGCAATACCGCCATATTGAACCCAGGGTTCACGACCAATCCAATACGCGTGTTGAATAGGCGTGAGTGGGAAGGGGGTATAGCGGTTGTGAGGATCGTTCACAAAGTGTGTGAGCATTGAATCTGATTCTGGTGCAGCAGGGACACGGGCGATCGCTTCCACCAAACCTGAAATGGTTAAGTTTTTGTAGGCTTGTTCGGCATCGATCTTGACTGCGAACTGTTTTTGAATAACCGCACTAAGCTCAAGAAATTGCAGAGAGTCTAAACCTAATTGCAGTAAATCTTGATCGACTCGGATTGGTGTATCGTCACTCATACCCAATTGGTAACGAAGTCGTTCGGTTAACCATTGACCTACATCACTCACTGTGGGACGCGTTAGCGGCTTGGGTGATACCAAGCAATCTATGGTATCTACTGTATCTATTGCCGTGTTCAATGGGTCAAGATAAGGCTGGAAATTAGCATGCTGAGGTTCGATATTCATTGCCAGTACGAAAGGAGCGCTACTGAGCAGACTCTGACTGATCTGCCACAAACCTTCTTGTACGTTTAAGGTATGCATACCTTCTTTGGCCAGTGTATCGAGAAGCGCTGAATCGGCGGTCATTCCTATGCTATCCCAAGCTCCCCATCCAATACTCATCACGCGGCAACGGCTGCTGCCCTGTTGGGCGAGAGCATAGCCATCTAAGAAGGCATTGGCTAACGCATAAGCACCTTGTCCAACCGCACCTAGTGAAGCTGCGGAGGATAAACCCAGTAAATATTGGGCTTCTTGTGCTTCAAGCCACTGGTGTAGTGCGACAAAAGCGTGGCATTTGGTTTGAATAAGTAGGGCAGATTGCTGAGGATCCCATTGATTGATAAGGCCTGTTAGCGATGTTCCCGCAGCATGAAACGCACCTATGATAGGTAAAGTCCGCGGCCAATCATTAAGCATTCGTTGCAGCTCCCCTTCTTGGCTCACATCGCCAAGCAAGGTCATCACCTGACAGCCGAATCTGGTTATGGTTTGGCAAAACTCAGGCCAATCGCTGGGTTCTCGTCGCCCAATCACCGCAATATGGCGGGCACCGGATTGTGCTAGCCATTTAATGATGTGTCGGCCTATGCCCCCCATACCTCCAGTGACAAGATGCCAACCTGAAGTCGTAAACCAAGAGGAAGGGATGAGGTCAGGCACGGTTTTGGCGTGCACCAATTGAGGTATCCAGTAGCTGTGGTTGCGATAAGCTATCTCAGTCGCTAGATGGAAAGGAGCAGAGTTTAAAGCCTGACTCAGAATCAGGGCTTGATGGTGATGATTCTCAACAGACGGCTCAATATCAAGTAGATAGATACCTTGCTGTTTGTGTTCCGCGCGAGCAACTCGCAGCAGAGACATCAGTGCCACTTTCTCGGCAGCAACACTTTGCGTTGCATCTGTCGCCATGGCTTGTGAGGTCAAAACATACAGCGTTGTAAAATCAGCGCTTAGTGATTGGATGACTTTTTCAGCGCACTCGACAAGCTCACCATCAGGCAATACGAACAGGCTGACAGTCTCATTGACACGGTAAATCTCCCCTTGACACTGTAGGGCTTGTTGGAGATCAGACTCACTAACGTTGAGCCTAGCTTGGCTCGCGGCGACTGGCAGCCACTGCCACTCATAGCGCTGATGGGGGCTTGGTAACAGCGCGTGTGGTTGAGAATCATCAAAGTTTGGGGTTTGAATCTGACCTATCCAAGCCCATTCTCCTGAAGTTAAGCATCCTCTTAATTGGTATTGGACTTGTCCCCAGAGTTGAGTCGTTCTGTGTGCAACCAGTTGCGTTATTGTTTTAGGGTCAAGAGATGGCGCTGCAACAATCAACCAGTCGCTACGCTCTTCTTGTACGAAACTCGGCATATGCAGGGTGATGAGTTGATGCCAGTCTGTTTCTGTTGGTGTCATTACCCAATCTACATAGAACAACTGCGTTTGATTGCTGAATGGTATTGCTAGGTTTGGCTGAATCGAAGGAGTCAGTGGACTGAGCAAACGCTGTTTTATTTCTGCCACTTGCTTTTTTAGTTGCAGTGGCGAAGTGTGATAACAACGTAATACTTGCTTAAGGCGCGCCGGAGTCTCGCATAAGGCTCGGATATCGCTCAATTGCACTGTCGCTGGCTCTTGATTGGTGGCCAAAGCATCACGCAGCCATTGTGCAACCACGTCTGTGGTTGGCAAAGACACGGCGGTGAATTGATAACACTGATGCCCTTGTTGCAAGTAGCCGTGTTCAAGTAAAGAGTTTAAAAGTGTTGTGATCAGATCTCGATGTTTTGGTAGCAAACGTCCCCCTCGGATCAGATCGCGCAGGGTAAAACGAGGCTGAGCCGTACAAGAGTGAATCAAATCGCGGATCACACAACAGCGCAGCATCGGATAGAGAGCCGCGATTGTGGTGGGTGGCGGTACACTCAAGGTTTGCTTAGGCAGTGCAGTTTCGATTGTTTTGACATCGGAGGTTGGATACCAATATCTCTGTTCATCGAACACATACAGAGGCAATCGACAAGGTCGACCCTGCAGCGCGAATAGCGCGGACCACTTATTATTGCAGCCCGCGACAAAAAGAGCGGCTAAGAGTTCAGTTTCTAAACGCTGTGTAGGGATGCTAGGGTGAGAGGTACCTAGCCATACACAATCTGTTGACCATGTTTCACGTTGCCCCATGGCTGTGAGGTGTGCACTTGGCCCCATTTCGACCAACAGCTTAGCCTGCTTGGCTAAGGCTGACTCTATTGCACGCTGGAATTGTACAGTATCGCGGACATGACGGGTCCAATACTCAGCGTTGAACGATGCCGCATTATCGGCGACCTGTCCTGTGACACTAGAAATCAGAGGTATAGTACCTTGCTTTGCGGTTATGGGAGCCGCAAACTCATGAAACGACGCTAGCATTTCATCCAATAGGCGTGAATGTGCGGCGCAGGATACGTCTAACTTTTTATAACGAATGGCATGCTTATCAAGTTCCAGTATCGCGTTGTCGACATCCCGTTGATGGCCAGAATATACCCAATGCTGCGCGCCATTATGCGCGGCCAGATCGAGTTCGCGCAAAGCCGGTATCGTCTCTAATGTGTTTGGCTTAGCGAAAATCGCTAACATAGAGCCCGCTTGGCGTTGCGCACATAAGTGCATCAGCCGTCCTCGTTCGCTGACAAGCGCAATCGCTTGTTGGTGAGTGAGGTATCCTGACACCACACAAGCAGCAAATTCACCTACCGAATGGCCCATCACCATATCTGGCCTAAACCCTTTACTTTGCCAGTGAGCGGCCATCGCGATTTCAAAAGCGACAATCGCTAATTGTGCGTAGTCGGTACGTTGGAGTAATTCTGTGCGGTGACCGAATAACGCATCAGTAAGCCGTATTTCTAAGCTGCCGAGCGCATATTGTTGGCTCAGTTCGATGCTGTCACGAAATGCGGCGCTGCGGTGATATAACTCTTGTCCCATATTGGCCCATTGGCTGCCTTGGCCAGTAAAGCACCACACCACCTTGCCTGTTGCTGAAGGCTGGCCAACATGTAAATCACGGCCAGCTTGCCCTGTTAGCGCGAAATCACGTAGGGCCTGAATTGCCGCAGAATTGCAATCAATTGCCAGTCGATAGGGGAGATCTAATGCTCGCTTTAACATGGCGGAGTAAGCAATATCACTGTGGTGTGTTGGCTGTTCTAAGCGTGTGGCATATTCACCGGCCAGTTTACGTAGCGAGGTTTCACTATTGGCGGAGATCAGTAGTTTTGCATTTTCGGATCGAGGATTGAGGGGCGTAGGATCCGCCAGCTCAGGGGCCGATTGCACAATCATATGGCAGTTGGTACCACCGATACCAAAGGAAGAGACCGCCGCAGTGCGAGTTTCGTTCAGCCAATCAATGGTAGTGGTCGCAAGCTGGAAACCAGAACCTGTAAGCTCTAGAGCCGGGTTAGCTTGAGAAACGTTGAGTGAGGCCGGGATTTTGCGGCGCGATACCGATAACACCGTCTTGATTAAAGAGGCGATACCTGCCGCTGTGTCCAGATGCCCGAATCCGCTTTTTACTGAACCCAAAAAGCAGGGTTTGGCTTCAATGCTGCGTTGATAAGCTTGTTTGATGGCTCGAACTTCGATAGGGTCACCGAGTTTAGTGCCTGTACCATGAGCCTCGATCATCTCCACTTCATCGGGTAATACATCAGCCAAATGCAGGGCATCGGATAGCACTTGTGCTTGGCCTTTTACCGAGGGAGCGGTAAACCCCACTTTATCCTGACCATCGTTGTTGATAGCACTACCACGCAACAACGCCAGAATAGTATCACCATCGCGTCGCGCATCCTCCCAGCGTTTGAGCACCACACAGCCTAGCCCGTGACCACCAAAAGTACCATTGGCATCAATATCAAACGGGCGACACAACCCATCTGGAGAAAAGATCATACCGGGTTGGTACAAGTAGCCTGAGCTTTGAGGAAATGACACCGCGACACCACCCGCAATCGCCATATCGCATTCCCCCGAACGCAGACTTTCGCAGGCGAGGTGGCAGGCGACCAAAGAGCTAGAACAAGCCGTTTGAACAGTAAACGCAGGACCCGTTAAGTTAAATTTATGGGCGACTCGCGTGGCAAGGTAATCTTTATCGTTACCCAATAAGGCTTGTAGCCCCTTGACTTGGCCAACTTGAGTGACATCAAAGTCGGCAAAAGAGGGGTAGGTACTGGTACGAATCGAGCCGAAGACACCAGTTTTCGATTGAATGGCGTTTGGTGCATACCCTGCATCTTCAAGCGCATGCCAAACTATCTGTAAAAATAGCCGCTGTTGGGGATCAATAGAGAGAGCTTCAGTTGGCGAATAACCAAACAAGCTTGCATCAAAGTAGTCTGGATTATCAATAATGGCACCGCTTGGCACGAAGTTCTCTTGCGCGGAGAGCGAAGTGGTTATTCCAGCCGTTTGTAGCTCTTGTTCCGAAAAATAGCTTTGCCCAGAAATACCATTCACCAAGTTGTGCCAAAATTGCTCCGCATTTGGTGCTTTCGGAAAGCGGCAAGCCAGTCCAATGACGGCGATGGGGTCACTGTTGCCAAAGCAAGGGTCGAGAGTGTTCATGGTTATCCTCGTAATTCAGTTGCAGGGTGGTCAGTTTCGCCACCCTGTTGTGCATTTGATAGATTCTGTTCACGTCAATCGATGTGGGGGGATGACGTGGCTCGTTGACGACGGTTGGCTTTTCGATCGCTCACTCTTTGTTGCCTGCTTTTCAATGCTTCGTTTGAGCTATCGACCTTTTCCGCCTTCGATAACCAAGCCGCGAGTAAAGCCGGAGAGGGGTAGGCAAAAAGGTCGGTAACCGATAGCGGCATCGCCAGTGAATGTAAGGCGGTGTGTAGTTGAACCAGTTGCAAAGAGTTAGCCCCCGCATCAAAGAAGTTTTCTCTTTCGCTGATCGGTACATTCACAATCTGCTGAAACTGTTCGCGAATGGTTAAAATGGTTACCGGGTCGCCGCCGACTGGGGGCAAGATCGCTTCGTGGTTATCAAGCTTGCTTGGGCTGGGAATCAATCGAGTTACCCCTTGCGGTGCGGGAACCAGCAAGTTTAATGGCTGTGACCAAGACTCTGGTTGAGTCGCCAGCGTTTGCAACAGAGAGAGGTACTGGCTGAACATCTGTTCCAGTAAGGGCTGAGGCAATAATTCCTCGACGGCATCCCAGTTGAGGCAGAGTTGTCCTGAGGACTCATAGACTTGGTGATCCAACCATACCTGAGGGGTTTGTGATAGACCTCCTACCGGTTTAAGCCAACCCGAATCAGAGAGGAAATCGCGCTCAGAAGTGCCCAAGGCGCTGGTAAACACCACCGGCATAGTGGCGCTGGTACGCTGCTGCTGACGAGCCAATTCACGCATCACCCACACCGCAGAAACTTGGCTGTGTTTGAGATCGTTGACTAGCTGGTGTTGTAGACGCTGCAGGCTCGCGAGCCAATGCTGATCAGGCTGCCATGCGAGCAGCAGTAGGGTGGTGAAATCGCCCATGATCTGCCCAATATTTGGATGGACATCAGGTCTATCAAATAAAGTGAGGTTGAGGGTGAGTGCTTGCTGATCGCTCCAAGCGGAGAGGACACTGGCATATGCATTGATCAAGAGAGCCGATGGTGTGACTTGGTGTCTGGCGGCCAGCTTTTTCAAAGCTTGCCACTCTTGTGGAGACAGTGAGCCTGCGGCACGAATAAACTTAGGCTTGTGAATCTGGTTTGGATCACTTTGCAGAGGCAAAGCCGGGGGCGCAGGCAGATCGGCCAAGCGCTGCAGCCAATATTTTTTCGCCGTTGAACGTGTTTGCTTGGTGACCGCTTGTTGCTGCCATTCAACATAATCTCTAAAGGTGATCGCAAGCTCTGGTAAAGCAAGGTCGGGATTGTGGTAGAGCGCTTGCAGCTCAGAAAAGAAGATCTGCATGCTCAAGCCATCGAGCATCATATTATCGAGATTGACAAAAATTCGCGCCTCGCCGTGGGAAGCGCTAACCGCCTCAACCGTAAACAGCGGCCATAGCGCACTATTTTTTACCTGATGGGCTAATGCATCACGCAGGGCATTGGCTTGAAAACCATCAATATCATCCAATAAATGACAAGTCAGCGTAAAAGCAGGAACCTGAATCAAAACCTGCTGTTGATGATCACGCACTACGGCACGGAGCATATCGTGGCGCTGGATTAAGCGATTCATCGCTTGGTTAAAGCGCTCAACATCCAGTTGTTCAGCTCGAAACTCAATAAAGAATTGAGAGCTTATTTCTCCAAGTGCAAACCCAGATTGACGACCAACCCAATAGGCTTGCTGCACTTCCGTCATTGGGAAAGGCAGAAAACGCCGGCTGGGCTGTGCGACTAAAGGAGCAAGCGGGCTTGATTCATCAGCCGTCATTTCAATTAAACTGGCGGCGAATTGTGACAAAGTGGGATGGCTAAACAGAGCGGTTAAATCCGCCTGGTAACCCTGTTTGCGTAATTCCCCCATACAACGCGTTGCCAGTAAACTATCCCCTCCGATCAGGAAGAAATCACTGTCAGCTTGTAAATCTGAGCGATGAAATAACGCCTGCCAGACTTGAGCGACGATTTGCTCTTTGGTGGTCCGTACGGGTTGAGATTGTTCTTGCTGACGGCTGGTATCACGAGTGGATTCCATTAACGCTTTTCTATCGACTTTGCCATTTGTCGTGAGTGGCAGAGATTCAACAAAGGTAAAGCGTTTAGGCACCATATAAGCCGGTAGTAGTGAACTGAGTTTGGCGGATAATTGGCTGCTATCAGGGCTGAGCAAGACACGTTGATTTCTGAGCACATAAAGTCGTTGCTCTGTGGCCAGTGCCTCATGTTGTAAGTACAGTTTGGCGAGCTCAAAGTGGGTTGCGAGCTGCTGGTCCGATAAAAGAGTCGGGGCCTGTTGTAAAACCTGAGCACTGATCAAACTGGCTTCAGGTAAGCTTGCCATCTCATTGACCAACAGCATGCCTTCCGGCTTAAGTAATCCGGTGATGTGTTGCAAATAGTCAATAGAGTTGGTTTGGCGGTGCAACACATTATTGAGTAGCACTACGTCAGCTTGACCAGCAAGTGTATCCAGATGAGTCAGTGAACCATGTTGGATTGTGACATGGCTAAAACGTTGTAAACGTTGTGCGGCACGTTGGGTGAAGCTTAATGAAGAGTCTAAGGCATAGTAATACACCTTTTCAGGACCGAGCGCAGAGCAGATATGCTGTGCCAACAAGCCACTGCGCGCTTCGGTTTCAATCAAGACTATTGGTCTGCACAGTTGCTCTGCCAAGCTCGATATTGCCTTGATTGTGTGTGACAGCAAGGCCTGAAATGCTGGCGTTTTGAAGAGCATCACCTCAGGCGCAAGTTCTGTCTCCAGTATCACAGAAGGGGCCGCTTGGCCGGTGATGATTTGTTGCAGCAGTGGGCTGACTTGAGAAAAATTTGTGCAAAGTGCGCTGGTCTGTGGTTGTACACTAGATTGAGAAACGAGTTGATAGTAGTGTTCAGCGCCTTGTTGCTCTGTGGTGGCTTGACCTCTAGAACACAGCAGTTGCCACCACTGCTTAAAGAGTTCTAAATAGGGTGCACAGACACCATAAGATTGGGCTAGTTTGGCTAAAGGTTGAGATTGCAGGCTATTAGGCAGCGTCTGAAGTAAATGCCAGGATAAGAAATCCGCAACCTGAGATCCGGTGTCCTCAATGTCGGTATTAGGCTGCATTTCGAAAAGTGTTGCATAATCTTGTGGCAGCCGTGGGTCGGATTTTAATTGCGAGCAGAGCGTGGTTCCTTCGAGCACCACCACACATTCCAGTTGTTTATCTCGGCTGCCGGCGAGCTCAGTGGCCAGAGTGACGCCATGACGCACACCTTGAATACGATTCAAGGCTGCATCAATCTCTCCCAACTCAATGCGATGCCCCCCCACTTTGACTTGGTTATCCTTGCGGCCAAGGAACTCAAGAGTGCCGTCAGGCCAATAACAGCCCATATCTCCTGTACGATACCAACGTTGGATTTGATGGCTATCTGGACAAACAGCATGAACAAATTGTGTTGCTGTTCGCGGTTCATCATTCCAGTAACCTTGAGCAACCCCAAGACCCCCAATCCAAAGTTCACCTTGCACCCAATCAGGGCAGTCTCGGCCAGCCTCATCCACCACTCGATAAGCTTGATTGGTCAATGGGTAGCCATAAGGGATGGATCGCCAGTGTGGTTCAACGTGATTAACCAGATATTCGTTTGACCAAATCGCCGCCTCCGTTGCGCCGCCCATGGCACTGAAGGTACCGAGCGGACGGAAAGAGCGGTAGCGGCCGGGTAGCGAGAGATCAATCCAATCACCAGAGAGCATCACTGTTCTCAGTTGTTGCGGTGTGTTGAATTTCATCCCCTCGCAAAAAGTGAGGAACATGTCGAACAGCGCAGGCACACTATTCCAAAGCGTGACACTATGCTGCGTGACCAGTGAATTCCAAGCCATAGGATCACGAGTTTGCTGCTCTTTAGGTAGCACTAAGGCTCCGCCGGCCGATAACACACCGAAAATGTCATAAACCGAGAGGTCAAAATGCAGTGCAGCAACGGCGAATATTCGATCGGTATGGCAAACACGATGACGTTGGTTGATATCAAGACAAGTATTGAGCGCAGATTGGTGGGAGACTACCACCCCTTTCGGTGTCCCGGTTGAGCCGGAAGTGTAGATAATATAAGCCGCTTGCTCGGGTTGACATGAGTATGGCGATGTCTCAAGAGCAATATCGCCATGGGTTTGCCAATCAATGTGAGTGGCTGAGCTCCATGCAAACTTTTGCGCGCAGGTCTCACAGCGCAGCACAATGCGTACATTAGCACTCTCTTCAATCGCTTGACGACGGCTAAGAGGCTGATTAGGGGCAATAGGGACATAAACACCACCGGCGTGCAAAATAGCCAAAACGGCAACGATTTGTCCAACCCCTTTTTCCATACTGATGGCGACATGCTCACCACTTTGCATTCCAGCGTTGAGCAGTGTCTGGGCTAGCCGTTTGGCTTGGCTTACCAGATCGTTATAACTTAGGATTTGTTCCGCAGTGATAAGGGCGGTGTTGCTTGGGTTGGCTTGCGCTTGCTCAAAAATTCGCTGATGCAGTAAACCCTGAGGCGGCTCACTAGAGGTCTGATTACGTTCAGCCCGGATTTGGCGTTGGCTGGTTGGAAGCAAGTCTGGTAAGGGTGACCGCCATGCTGCTTGTCCTTGTAGTGTATGCTCAACCAACTGAATAAAGGCGCTAAACAGCGTATCCAGTAGACCTTGCGCAAACAGTTCATCCACCCCATCCCATTGCAGTGCAATACCATCACCTTGCTTAGATGCAACAAAATCGAGCCACACTTGTGGAGTTTGTGAAATTCCCCAACCGAGTTCACCCAGTGGGCTATGGGTATCATCACCAAATAGTGAATGGTTAAGATTACTAGTGAATACGATAGGGGCTCCGTAAGGATGGCTACCATGGCGTTTTAACTCACGCAACACCTCAACGCCAGACACAAAACGGTGTTCATAAATCTCAGCAAAACGTTGTTGCTGGGTTTGGCAAAGCTCAGCCAGACTGGCTTGGTTAATCTCGGTCGGTAAGAGCAGAATGTTAGTAAAGTCCGCGAGCATCTGCTGGACATGCTGGTTAAATGGGTGACAGTCAAATAAGGTTAGGTTAAGCAACAACTGGCTTTGCCCACTCCAACGTGACAGTACTGCTGCAAACAAAGTGGCAAGAGTCATGGTCGGTGTGACCTGATTGGCGGCGCAGAGCGTTTGCAGTTGTTGCCACTGAGTTGGATTTAACCAATGTTTACGCCGATGGAAAGTCGGTTTTTTAACTAAGGATGGGTCCTGCACTAAGGGTAAGTTGGGCGCAGGGGGCAGCAGGGGGGATTGCGTTTGCCAAAAATCATTAGCCGCCTTCTTTTGCGCCGCAAACTCTTGCTGTTCCTGCTGCAAATAACTGCAAAAATCATAATCGGAAGTATGAGTAGGCAAGGTTTTGTTTTGTAAGAGTAGCGAGAGCTCATTGAAAAACAAGCTAAAGCTGGAAGCATCCATCACCAGCAGATCAATGCTGACATACAGACGCCGCCGCTCATGAGAGAGTAAGGCAATCTGAAAATCGAAGGTTTGCCCATGTTCTACATCCAACACTTGATGACTCAATTGTTCACGAAGCGTCAGCATGGCTTGTTCAGCGTCATCATCGGTTAAATGACGTAAGTCGTGCACCGTAATATGGTATGGGGCGCTAGGCGCTTTCCAGCATTGAGTACCATCATTTTGGAAATGCACACAGAGCATGGGATGGCGTAGACGTAATTGATTCAGTGCCTGTTCAAGCGCGGAGGTTTCAAGACCGACACTATTAAACTCCTGATACAGATGACAACCATTGCCACCTAAGGCTTGCTGCGGATCACGGCCAATATAATAAGCCAGTTGTACCGAGGTCATTGCAAAGGGTGTTCCCTCTCTCATAGTGGGTAACAAGTTGGGTTGGCGTTGTTCACTGACCGCGCCAGCATTACCTGTGAGATTACCCGCGAGCTTGCTTTGAATAAGCTCACCAATTTGTGCCAATGTTGGATTTTGGTATATTTCTTTTAAGGTGAGCTTGCATCCGGCTCTGCGGCATTGATTTACCATACGCATCATCAGCATTGAATCGACCCCCAGCTCAAACAGATTGTCTGTTGCACTGATCGTGTCAATGGAGAGGCCTAATGATTGGCAAATTGCCTCTCGAAAGGTGGATAAAATCAGGTGTTGTTCTGACATAAGACATCATACCCCGGCAAATTTTAGGCAAAACTCTCCCGCCTGATGAACCGTGTCATCATGCAGAAAGTTAATGGAATAGCCCGCGTTATCGCGGGCGAAGTTTAGAAATTAAGCGTGTTCAGAGACATGGTAAATATCCTTATTGCCTAGCCTTAGCTGGTAGGCGTGAAATTGATACAGTGTCAGTAGGGCGCAGAGAGTAACGGAGAATGTCAGCAGGTAATGAACTTGGTAACCAAATTGAGCAATCACCCAGCCACACAGCATCGCCATTAGTATCGCGATCAACATATCCATCGATTGGAAAAGAGAGAAATCAACGCCTGCTTGATTACCATAGGACCATTCCATCATTAGGGTATATAGAGCAACAAATTTGGCGGCAACCAGAACCGTATTGAGTACATACAGCCCCTCTAGGCCATAGGTTAGCGGTATAATGTGTGCTGCATAGAAAGTGAATCCACTATATATCAACGCCTCCAACCCAAGACAAAAGAGAACAATGCTGATGGCGCTCACTTTTTTCATCAACCAACCACTTAGCCCTATCCCGATAAATGCGGTGATAATACCGCCACCAGCAACCAACAGACCAAGTGCTTCCAGTTCAATACCTTGATCGTATAAAAAGGGCATCATCATCGATTGCACCCCCCGAGTGCCTAACTGGCAAAGCGCGACTAATCCTAAACCCAAAGTTACCTTGGGGTTAGTAAGGGCTGCTTTCAGAGATGGATGGTGCTCATGATGAAGGTTTTGCACTGTTTTCAGTTTGCCAAATAAAGAGGTAGTTGGTAGCGACATGAAAAGGAGCAACGCCATCAGCAGTAGAATGGCATTTTGCCAACTGACACTGGCAGTGAGATAAATGAATAAGCCTCCACCAAACACGGCTCCTAGATAAGCACCACCTACTTGCATCACATTGCCGAAACGTCTTTGATCGGCAGGTAACTCATCAACAGCTAAGCCATCCGTGGTGATATCAGCAAAGGTTGAGAGTAAAGCCAATATGAGTACACCAACAAACAACAGCGTTTGGTCACTGATCACGGCGTTAAATGAGAAGGCTCCTAAAACCAGTAGCATACCGGTTTGCGCCAAGCCAATCAGGTAAGCGTGACGGGTCAAAGTGATGCCCTGTTGTCGAATGCTCTCCACATAAGGTGCCCAAAGAAATTTCAGGGCCCACGGCAGCATAGCTAAGTAGAAAAGCCCAATCTGAGAGGTAGAGATACCTTCTGAACGTAGCACTGCAGGGAGACCCTGCAGTGTAAACATTCCAATCAGGCTTTGGGTGGTATAAACCCCCGCTAACAGACTGAGCAAGGAAGCTTTGCTCAGCGTGGAATGTTTGGCTGTTTGAAAACTCATCCTATTACCACTCAAGTTTGATGTTAAGTCCGACTTCACGGCCGACCCCGTAGTTACTCAAGGCGACGCTGGAGTTTGGCATTGCGAATGAATAGGTTTTGTATTCTTGGTCGGTCACATTATTGCTAAACAGGCGCATCGAAAGGTGTGGGTTTACTTGGTACTGAATGGCTAAGTCGACTAAGGTGTAACCCGCTTGTGACAAGGTGTTTTTTTCATCGAAAAAGACGCTTGAGGTATAGCGAGCATTCGAGGAAAGGGAGACAGCACCATTAAACCAAGCCTGTGGTAATACATAGTCTATTCCGGCCACCAGTGTGGTTTTGGGTGCGTATGGTAGTGTGTTCCCCTCAATATCTTGGTTGCCCGATTTGAAGCTTGACTCACCGAAAGTGCCGCCTAGATTCAGGGTTAAATCATCCGTGGGATAGAAAGCGAGCTGCAACTCTAAGCCTCGGCTTTGCGCTTCCCCTAAATTGCGCAGCACTTGGCTACCAGGAGTCCCAGTATAGAGTTGAATATCATCAGTTCTTATCCAATACAGAGCCCCGCTTAGATCAACCATGTTGTCAGCTAAGCGAGTACGCCAGCCCAACTCTCCATTGAGGGATTTCTCTGCGCTGTAGCCATTTTTATCACCGCTACTGCGTGGCTGTAAACTGAACCCCCCAGGGCGATAACCACTTGATATAGAAGTAAATACTCTAGAGTCCGGTGTGATTTGCCAACCTAAAGCGGCTTTGGGGGATAGGGTGTTTTCTGATTTATTTTGTGCGTAAGCATCAATCATCCAAGACGGATTACCACTGTAATCCGCACGAGTCGAAAGGTGAGTGGCACGCAGCCCTAAAGTGAGGTCAATCTGTTCATTGAGCGCATAAATGGCTTGGCCAAACAGAGCGTATTGAGTTGCTTCAACCTGATTTGTGACTTGGGAGCCTACGCCAGATTTTGCGTCGAAGTCGCGTTGTTCAAAATAAGCACCAAATAGCGTTGATAAGGCATCGCTGACTTGCGTATTGGCACGTAGCTCTTGGCTAAAAGTATTTTGGTCTTCTTGCCAAGCTCCTCCAATAAACTGGCGATAGATGTTACGGTTTTGATAAGCCGTAACACTGGTCAATTGAGTTTCACCTAAATCGTAACCCATTTGCAGCGCATAGCTGTTAACGATACGTTTGAGCTGAGGGATCGCTTGGCTCGTCATTTTTTGGTCAAATTCAGCTTGGGTGAGATACCACTCTTCATGGCTATCCAGATTGCTATTGGCGACTGATAAGGTCAGAGTGAACGGCGAGTTGTGTGGTAAATAGTGTAAGCGAGCTAACCCACTGAATTGTTGACTATTATTAGCATTTTTCTGCTGACTTGGTAGGTGTTCAATGTTGCCATTGTCTTTGATTACGCGCAGTGCGATATCGGCGGAAAGCGAGTCATTGAGTGAGAGAGCTGCCGAAGCATTGAGTTGCTCATTGAGGTTACTGTAGCTCGCGCTAGCAACGGTTGTGTTCTGTCCAACGGTTTTTTTTGTGATGATATTGATAATACCACCTTGAGCATTACCACCGTACAAAGTGCCTTGCGGGCCTCTTAGCAGTTCGACGCGCTCAACATTAACAAGTGGTTGAGTTAAAAAGGCGCTGTCTTGCAACACACCATCAACATACAAGCTAATAGTGGGGGAATAATAATCCGGTGAACTGATGCCACGAATCGTCGTGTTGGCATAAGTACGATTACCGCGAGTTTGGATCAATAGACCCGGGAACACTTTCTCCAAGTCTTGAACTTGATCGACTCCGGCTTGCTCAAGCTCTTCTCCTGTTTTAATCAAGACCGAACTGTCCATCTGTTCAAGAAGGGTCGACTGCTTGCTCGATTCTACCACCATGACATCATGGCCACTTTCGAGTGCGAAAGCGGTTGAAGTGAACATAGTTAAGGTCATAGCTAAAGTTAATGGTGAAAGTTTAAGGCTGTTCCTATGCATTGAATCTGTTTTCCTGTGGTATCCATATTGAATTTATAGTGCCGATTCTGTCTTTTACCTGCTAACTGAATAAGGCATAAAAAGAGCGTGAATCGACGTTTATGATTCTTATTTAAACAAGTTGGAATAGAGCGGGTCGTCTGTTTTTGAACTTAATTAAAATTAAGTGTTTAATTTTATTGATTTTTATTTTATTTTCTGGTTTTGCTTTAGATGAGTTTCAAACAAATTACTGTCAAAGTAATAGCTGGTGGTGTTGGGCCAAAAATAGAGGATCGCCGTATGGCTCATGACGCTTTTGGGACCATCTTTTTAGGCGTGAGAGCACCCTGTTATGCTAGGTATTTGGATGGTGTACAACCGAATTCTTTTTTAAAAGCGGCGGAAAAATGTCCATGATTGGAGTAACCCACCTCATGAGCAATATGCGAAATAGTGTAGATTTCTGCGCTGAGTAGTTCAGCCGCTTTTGTCATTCTTTGCTGAGTGATGTACTGATGAATGGTGGTATTTAGTTCTTTTCGAAACCCCTGTTTGAGAGAGGTCTCATTGGTTCCAATTCGTCGAGCCAGTTCGGTGATGGTGGGTGGGAAAGTGTACTCACTATCAAGAATCCCCATCGCTTTTTCTAAGAGATTGTTATTATCGCCTTGTTGTTGAGTGCTGTCATCGCAGACTAGATATCGGGCTGCATCACTGATGAATGAGTAGCAAAGCTGGCGTTGAATCGCGCTGTTTTGATTATGGGTCTCTGAAAGTTTTACGGCCATAAATTGCAACGCAGCAGAAGCTGTTCTGATTAGGAAAAACGGCTCTCGACGTCCTAACTTATCTGCTAGTGGCTCACTTATTTGCATGATGTTGATGTACTCAAGCAATAGAAGTCTTGGGACTTGCAGTGCAAATAACTGAGTGATTTGCGGCTGATAGCGACAGAAGCCATGACGTGTATCGGAATAACAAAGAGCAATAGTATTGGCCGGAAAAATCTTTGCCGTATTTAAGCCATTAATTTGATAGTAAACCGCATTCCCTAAATTCAGCATGATAGTCACACTGTCGTATTCGGTTTTATCGGTTGTATCGAGTTGGGTGGGTGTTTCAAACCTTCCCTTAAATTGGCTCATCACCATGTCATCATTGATCACACAGCAACGTAACGAAAATTCGCAATGTTCATGCTTAAAAACGATATTGCCATTGGTCTGCATGGACTCTTCCAGTAAATCCAAATTAAATGGAACTCGATAGTAAGGCATAGTGAAATCACGTCCGATTGGTTTATGAGAAAAGTTATCATTATCATGATTGTCTGTCTAGGGAGTGATTGATGATGACTATTCAACTGTTCAACAAAAAAGCGTATTCAACAAAATGCGCATAAAAAAGGGACAAGATGACTTCACCAGCACGACTACTGTTCTGTTAGGAAAGAGAAACCTTGACTGGTTTAAGCTTTATTTATCGATATTTAGGGACGTTGACGATGTTTCCGATATTGTAGAGGGTTCTGCCCAAAGTGTTGTTTGAATAGTTTGCTAAAGTGAGAAGGGCTGGCATATCCCACTTGATAAGCGATGTCGATAATCGGGCGATCGGTCTGCTCTAATGATTCAGCTGCTATTTTCATTCGTGTGTGTTGAAGAAGTTTGGAAAATGTCGTATTAAAAAGCAGTTTAAAACCTCGTTTGAAGCTGGTTTCATTCGTGCCTACTTGTCGACAAAGCTCGCTTAAGCTCCAATTTTTTTCTGGTTCTGAAGAAACCATCGAGTGCGCTTTGCGTATCCGATTTAAGGTTCGACTGGAAAGGGAGGAGCACTCACTGTCCTTTTTGTTGCTTTTTATCATCTCAAGCTGGCTGAGTAGTTTGGCCAAACATTGATAAGCCTGTGAGACGGCATACAAGCTACCAGCACCAGTTTGGTTGGTTAAGCCAGTTTGCAACTGGTTAATAAATTGCTGAATTTCAACACTGGTATCAAAGACAAAACGGCGTTTTTCCGTTAAAGGATTAATACCATTGTCACGCAAACTCTCACTCATTTGCTGGTAAATAGTCACCAGAAGTTGGCAGTCAAAGCGTATATCGGCAATCTCGACGTAACTCTCTGTTTCACTAATGAATACATCGTTAAAGGTATTAACTGAGAAAATCAGTACACTTTTTCCGTTGTGTAAACTGATGGGCTCATTATCATGACTGTACCAAATGAGCTGCTCGCCTTTAATTACGGTCAGTAAACGTAGGCAGTATCGTTCAGAGTGAGTCTTCGGTTCATACGACGTACAGCCACCATATCCCGATAGCGTATGTATATTGCAGCCAAGGCATCCCCCAAAAGATTGACAGGCAAGCGGTTGTCGCGGAGTCGGCACGCTTGACTGATGGCTTAGGCAGCGTTTTGGTAAGCGTATGGATGTGGAGTTTGGTTTTAAATCAACACGATTCATTTTAGATACCATTCAAAAATGCTTGGGTCGGATTTACCCCTAGTGTTTCGTCTGTGTAATGAAAAGCGTGCCACGCAAAGAAGTCATGAGTTCTATCGAGATCTCTCATCGTTATTATTATTCGTTTTATAAAACTGAAAGTTATTTTGTGGCGTTTTATGATTACCGTCTGCTCAATTTGGAAGTGATTTTTCATGATTAGGAGTCTGAATTGAGTAGTGGACTGACGTGACTATGTTGTAAGATCGAACAAATGAAGGAACCATGTTCGTCCCCAATCTCTGTCGTCTTCTATACTATGGATAGAAGTGTCATTTTTGAGGGGAAGAAATGCCAAGTAAATTCAATACCCTGATAGGAGTGGTATTGCTTTCTCCTACCTTGATTTTCGCCAAGATCAATATGGCTGAAGTGAATGCCTATGCTTACGAAGGATTGGCGGACATGTGTACCAATTCGCGCTCTATCTCCAGAGATCAGCAGAAAGATATGCAGGCTATCTACCTCAAGATCAAAAATCAGCGTAAAAAAGGCTTACCCGCCGATGATGATTTTGCCCATTATGCTGCGAAACAGTTGTGGGACATCCATAATCCCCCTCACTACGAAGAGTGTATCGCGCTGTTAAAAAGAAAATAATTGCCTAGTAAGAAAAAAGCCGCCAAAAATAGGCGGCTAAAAGTGTGCAAGCAAAGGTGTTGTTTAAGTCGAACCTGTCTTTCGCTACAAACAATAGACTGAAAAGGTGCGGTGCTCAACCCTGTCGTTCATGAAATGAGATATGAAACAAGGTGTATATGTAATTGTTGCATGTATAACTTGCATGGGTTCATTAGGTATTCAGCTAGAACCACTTGGGTGCGCTGAGGTCAAAGCTTGGCGAGTATAGGTAGTAGACGGTTTATAATAGATTATGCGGTTTTAAAATGTCAGCCAGCACTGAAATGGTTTTGGTACTGGCTGAGTTTTATCTAGATGTTGGTATCTTCAATCACGTCAAATAACCGTTCCACTCTTTGCTGTATGAGCATTGGGTACAACGTCTCTATTTAACCAATGGCTGATTACTTGCTGTAACGCATTTAATGACGTCGGTTTCTCTAAACGACCGTCCATCAGCTTGCTAATCATTTCTAGCTCACGTTCGCCAGATTCACCTGACAGCGCAATGATAGGAACCTGCGGAGAATGCGCCTTAATGATTTTGCTGGCTTCAAAACCATTCATAACTGGCATTTGAATATCCATCAAAATCAAATCGATGGAATTCGCTTTAAAGATTTCTACTGCATTTTCACCGTTGTTTGCCTGCAAGTTGTTAACACCAAGTTGGTTCAGATACATTTGAACTAGTGAGCGTTGTACTTCTTTATCGTCAACGATGAGCACCGTGGGTGCTTTGTTATTGATTAGAAATGGCTTATCGATTGGTTGTATATCGTCAACGGTTCTTTGCTCTGTATTCGGTTTAGGTTGTTGCCAACTTTTGAAATCAGGAGTACGAAGCGAGTCGGCTTGGGGGGCATTGGGTACCATAGGAAAGTATAAGTGGAATTCCGTAAACTCCCCCAGTTTCGATTTGCATTCAACTCGGCCGCCAAAAGAGCGCATGACACGCTGGCAATAGCCGAGCCCCAGACCGCTGCCTCCGCTTTTTTGATAAGAGAAAAAGTCATCGAAAATTTTATAAGAAATGGCGTCGTCAATCCCCGGGCCTGTATCTCTGAAGATTAAAATATTTTCATAAGTACCGATTTGAGTTGTGATCTCAATTTGGCTATTTGGGTAGGAATCAAAATAATAAATTGCGTTACGAATCAAGTTGAAAATAATAAAGTTGAATAAGGTTTCATTAAGTTTTGCTACGAAGTCATCTTGTTGTGGTAAGTGAATTCGCTCAATTACTTTCTCGTTCTCAAAGCCATATTGACTGACCGCCTGATCAACGGCTTTGTGGATCGACGTCATCGTAATCGGTTCGTGTTCAGGTGAACTATCGCTGACCTCGCGCAAGATAATATCAATCAACTGCCGCCCACGTTGAATAGCCGCTTGGCCGTTCTCAATATCCTGTTTAATTTGTTGTGCGGGCGCTTGACTATCAATATGTTGCTTTAAAATTTCAAAATGTAATTGTACTTGAGCGAGCGGGTTACGCATTTCATGCGCAATTGAATTCGCTAATGCGCGACTTTGGCAGACACGTCTATCCGCTTCAATAATACTTTGTATTCGGGTTAGCAAGGTTTGAAGTGCAGCGATTTCTTCATTAGAAAACATCTGATTATTGATTTTGTGTGGTGAGATTAATAAATGTGTGACCAATTTGCTGTGGCCAAACAGTGGCATAACCAACGCAGTATTGTTTGAGCTCATTTTGTCATAAAGGGCTTTGATCGAGTTTTTTGCCGCGGTTTTGTTGTCTAATTTTTCAAACAATTCATCAAACACTAGTGCGGTTTGTTTGGATGAAAGGTAACGTTCGTAGACGGTTTCGTTATAGTTACTATTAACGAACTGCAGCTTATCATCGGCGATGTATAATAACTGGCCTAAACGGCGCATCGCATCATCAATTGACCGCTTGAAATCGTCTTCCAAAGCGAGAATTTGCTCTACAGGAGTCTGCTGATTGCCGTAAATCAGTAAAGAGGCGTAACGGCTCAAGCGTTTGTAGAGTGGATTCCAAGTAATACCAATAAGTGCACAGAGTGGTATTGCAATCAGCCATTGGTTGCTGTCGGTGAGAGGGATGAAGATCGCGCCGAGCGGTATGAATAAAACCCCACATACTAACGCAGTATTGAGACACAGGTAAGCAAGGTATTTCACACTGTAGAAGCGTGAAGTGATAAGAGCATAGCCAACAAACATCATTTCGCTGATGGAGAGTGCCGGAGGCAGCCAAGTGAGTGAAAAGTTTTGAAGGAAAAAAGGCATTGCGACTTGCATTACGAGTGTTGAAAGCATGAATACCAAGATTCCTGCAATCATATAATTGGTTTTAGTCAATATGAGTTTACTGCTGTTGGCTCGTAAGGCGACTATGTTGGCTAAAGTAAGAGCAAGAAAGCTCATTAGTCCAATAAAAAAATACTTTGTATGAGGACCAAATTCGATAACGAACTGACTGGGACCCGTAATCTCGACATGTTTTATGGTCAAATCAGGAAGGAAATTAATATAAAGGGAATAAAACGTCAGGATAATAAAGAATGTTTGTTGCCATAAGCGTACCTTATTTTTGAGCTGATCGGGTAATAGTCGGTAAGAAAAGTAACATGCAAAGGCAAACGCAGAAAAAGAAGCGAGGTTGGCAAGTTTGGCCATAAATACGGCCGATGAAGCTCCAAGAATAGGCAATAAATCAGTATGAAAGTAGGCATTACTGCTGATCCACGCAACGATACATATCGAATATGCTATGTAGGGTAGGTGATGTGTCCCCCAGATCACTTCATTTTTTTGTTTAAGACGATAACAATAGTAGGTTAGCCAGACTAGCACCATAGCTACCGCTGTGATAAGCGTTATTGCCTTAGGATAGAGAATTGGCTCTAAGCTGAAATTAAGCATACTCTTCCTTTTTGATTAAATCGTACTTTCTGCTTTGAGAAACCGCATGTTTATAGTCACGAAAATCGGCATTACTGAAGACGCGGTTCATTGATTCGAAATTCCAGAAACCACGATAAGTTTTTACTCCGTCGTTATTCAGATCGCAATATCCACAATGGAAGTACGCTTTCGGGTTAATAGCTTGATAAAAACTGAGCATGAAGGGTTGTTCGATAATGGTGAAACCGATTTTGTATCCTACCTGATGCATTACTTGCATGAATTTTTTTTGAGCAAGGTAGAGAAAATAGAGCTTTTGCTGAGCGTTACCACTGACGGTTAAACGCAGCACTTCACAGACCGCTCGCTTATCAGCCAATTGTAGCTGGAATTGCTGATCGAATTCTGGGAGAGAGTCGCATTTCGACAGTGCTGGTTTGAAAAGCTGTAATTCCATCAAAACATCGTAACTATGATCGGGTAAGCAGAACTGCCACTGCTTATTACTGAACTGTGGCACATAGCTGAGCCAAGTCTGATTTACTGACCAATCTTGTACCAACATTGAAGCGACCAGTGTGGGAGATGCTTCGTTATCAGGATGCTTGAGTAAAACAAAGTGCTTCCCTTTTTGTGATAAGGACAATAAAGGCAGCATCTCGTACCACTTTTCGCCTTTAATAAATAGCTCAAGATTGCTCAAGGTGATCGCATCTTTGATAGGCATTTTTTGCGGGTGACTGGGCATTGTGACCCAAAGTTCAGAATCCTCTATCTGGTCGATCAAAAAACCACGGTAGGCACAGTCTTTAAGTGGCAGTTCGATACGAGGAGGAGTATCCGCTTCGATAGGGAATAGTGTTTTTATAGCCGCAATTTCGCATTCACACCAGAAATCTAGCCAATGCGGATAGCACTCGCTGACGGCTTGTTCAAGATGTGCTATCTCTCCACCTAACGTATTCGGATAGAGCCGGATGAGCTCTCGGTAGTCCATCAATTCAAACAGTACTGAGAAGCTTTTATTGTGATGTTCAGGAAATAGGTTGAGTAATTGGTTTTTGCGGTGATCTGTAACGGCGCGGAAAAGATCAGCTAGTTGCTGTGGTTGATAAGTATTGATGACGAACTCTACCAGAGCCCGCTGTTTTTTTTCAATAGGCAGACTGCTTGTCAGCCGTGAGCCTAAAGATGATATTATTTTCATAGAGTTAACCTAGCCTAGGTTTATTTAATTATTTTTTTATTAGTTTTATTAGATAGGCTCCAGTAAATGAGACTTTGATTTAGGAGAGTATTTAGCGTCACGTCAGTTAGTGACCGTAACCGCGATTTTATTTGTACCTAACATCCTAAGTACCAGTTGCATATCCGCAGCAAGTTTACTACTTGCACTTACCCTTCACAACAGAGTTTTATAATAAAAGCCTTCCGAAGAAGGCTTTATCTATATAGTTAATTTATCAATTATTATCGTATCAATAGCATCGGTACGCTTGATTCGGCTAAGAGCCGAGTGGTGTTACTGCCAACAAAAAACTGACGAAGTTTAGAGTGTCCAAACGCGCCCATGACGATCATGCCAAGTTGGTTTTGTTGTTGGTACTGAAGAATCGCCTTATGAACTTCGCCAGATAAGCACGCTTCCACAACGTGAATACCGTGTTCACACAATTTTTCGGCGGCAGCTTTAAACGCGATCGCTTTATCGTGGTTATCTTCCACCATCACCAAATGGCATTCTAGCCCTTTCAGCAGCGGTGTTTTAATCGCTTTATCCACTAATTTCTGGCTAATTTCACTGCCATCAAAGGCTAATAGATAGCTTTGTGGTGGCGTAAAATCACCCGTTGCCACTAAGGTGTGCGACTTCATTGTACGCACGATACTCTCTAATTGAGATCCAACAGCCATGGCGTCGTTTTGATGCACTTCACCTGATTTACCGACCACCAATACACGAATTTCGTTTTCAAGATCAAGCAAAGTCTCCAGCAGGTTGCCGTGCTTTTGCAGTTTATGCACATCTTGTAAACCTTGTTCATGAGCTTTAGTTTCTAGCTCATTGAGTAACGCTTTACCGTGCCTTAAGGCCAGCTTAGAACGCTTTTCGTCTAGTTCAACCAGCTCTTTCAATAGCTGTTCTCGGCTGCCTAAACCGATGTTACCAGACAGCTCACTTTCGGTTTGATTGGCCGCCTTATCAAGTACGTGCAATAAGGTTAACGGTGCGTGTAAGCTTTTGGCGGCCCACACGCTTAAATTGGCGACCGACTGTGAATAAATCGATCCATCGATGCAAGCAATAATCTTGGTCATAATCTGTTCCTTAATGTCCGCCCATCAGCTTTTCAACTTCTTCTGGCTTACCATGCACGCCGAATTTATCGACAATCGTTGCTGTTGCTTCATTCATACCGATGATGTTTACATCGGTCCCTTCGCGTCGGAATTTGATAACAGCACGATCTAGCGAAGAAACCGAAGTAATATCCCAAAAGTGCGCTGCAGAGAGGTCGATAGTGACACGCTCTAAGACCTCTTTGAAGTCAAACGCGTTCATAAATTGATCTGACGAAGCAAAGAAGACTTGCCCAACAACACGATAGGTACGCTCTTCTCCATTTTCAGAGAGTTCACTTTTAACCACCATGAAGCGGCCAATTTTGTTAGCAAAGAAAAGAGAAGCAAGCAGCACGCCGACACCGACACCGATCGCTAAGTTATGGGTTGCAACCACAACAACAACGGTCGCGATCATCACGATGCTGGTAGAAAGTGGGTGAGTTTTGAGATCCTTTACCGAACTCCAAGAGAAGGTCCCAATGGAAACCATGATCATTACCGCGACTAAAGCCGCCATCGGGATGAGCTTGAGCCAATCACTTAAAAACACCACCATGATGATCAGTAGAATACCGGCGCAAAAAGTAGAGAGCCTGCCGCGTCCGCCGGATTTAATGTTGATGATCGATTGACCAATCATCGCACAACCGGCCATGCCGCCAAGAAAGCCAGTGGCAATGTTGGCGATACCTTGGCCTTTACATTCGCGATTTTTATCACTGCTGGTATCGGTTAAATCGTCAACAATGGTTGCTGTCATCATTGATTCTAATAAACCGACAACGGCCAATCCGGCTGAATAAGGAAATATAATCCATAAGGTTTCAAGGTTGAGCGGAACATCTGGCCATAAAAATATCGGTAAAGTATCTGGTAATTCACCCATATCGCCCACAGTGCGAATATCAATGCCAAAGCTGATAGCAATCAGAGTTAAGGCGATAATGCACACTAATGGCGAAGGTAGCAATTTGCCAACCACAGGAACGTAGGGGAATAGGTAGATAATCGCCAGCCCACCGAGTGTCATGGCATAAACGTGCCATGTTACATTGGTCAGCTCTGGTAATTGCGCCATAAAAATCAGAATCGCCAGCGCGTTAACAAACCCCGTCACGACCGAACGTGATACAAAACGCATCAAATCGCCCAGTTTGAGGTAACCGGCCAGTATTTGTAGAACCCCGGTCAAAACAGTGGCTGCCAGTAGATATTGCAAGCCATGCTCTTTGACTAAAGTGACCATCAACAGCGCCATTGCTCCAGTAGCTGCTGAGATCATGCCGGGTCGTCCACCGACAATTGAAATGATCACGGCAATACTGAATGAAGCGTAAAGGCCGATTTTAGGGTCTACACCTGCGATGATAGAAAAGGCTATTGCCTCAGGAACTAATGCTAACGCAACGACAGTGCCAGCTAGAACATCCCCTCGCACATTGGAAAACCAATCGCGCTTAATATTTTGTAGCATACTTGATCTCTAAAAAATGAAATAAAAAGGTGAGTTGTGAGAGGTAAAGATCAATCTAGGGCGGCGTAAGCAGCATTCGCAACGTCTCTTAGTTGATTTTTAAAATGTGATCCTAATCATTGATGTGGTATAGGTCAACCAAACGATCGTTATTTGTATTGCAGTAATCATTTCTCCCGTTATCACGCTGCTTTTCAAGCGCCGCCCGTCGTGCGCGAGGCGAGGATAGTTCTGGTGTTTGACTTTTATTCTTTTGCTCCTTACACTAAAACACATTCGATATTCCATATGTATTGTTTATGTGCCGCAGTTTATCTTTTTATAAATCCTTGTCTGAAGAAACGAGGCTCAAATCCTTGCTGTTGATGAAGCACAAAGGGCAGTTGTGTGTGTGTGATTTAATGAATGCGTTGCAATTAAGTCAGCCCAAAGTGTCCCGTCATTTAGCTGAACTGAGAAAAAATGAGCTAGTGATTGATGAACGTCGCGGCAAGTGGGTGTACTACCAAATCAATCCTGAGCTGGAAAGTTGGATGGTGCAGATATTGGACATCACGCTGAGCCACAATACCGCATTGATTGCGCAAGAGCTAACGCGTATTGCTGGCCCATCTTGCCAAAATGAATGAAATTTTAGCGTTACTATGTCGCCATGGCTGTAAGTAGAAAGTTGTGCGCGGCTCCCTTTTTAGACTGACCGAGAGATGTGATGTATGAGTGAATTACCTGTCTGCGCAGAAGCCTCTGCAGCCGAAAAAATGAGTTTTCTCGATCGCTATCTAACCTTGTGGATTTTCCTTGCGATGGGGTTAGGGGTAGCGATCGGTGTCTTCTTTCCGCAAGTGGCGCAGTGGAATGAGAGCATGTCGGTCGGTTCGACCAATATTCCGCTGGCGATCGGTTTGATTTTGATGATGTATCCACCACTGGCAAAAGTGAATTACAGCCTACTAGGTGAAGTGACTCGTGATAAACGCGCCATCACACTCTCTTTAGTGATGAACTGGATTATCGGGCCTATCTTGATGTTTGCATTGGCGATCATTTTCTTACGCGATTATCCCGGTTATATGGTCGGACTGATCTTAATTGGTCTGGCGCGTTGCATCGCGATGGTATTGGTGTGGAATGATATCAGCGGTGGGAACAAAGAGTACGGCGCAGCGTTGGTGGCGCTCAACAGTGCATTTCAAATTGTCACTTACAGTTTTATGGCGTGGCTATTTATTACTGTTTTGCCGCCGTATTTTGGGCTCGAGAGCTTTGTGGTTGATATTACCATTCTCGATATCGCAGAAAGTGTGCTGATTTATCTCGGTATCCCATTTTTAGCTGGCTTTTTGAGCCGCAAATGGTTGGTGGCCGCGAAAGGTGAGCAATGGTACAACGAGGAGTTTATTCCGCGTATTTCACCGATTACGCTAGTGGCACTACTAGCGACGATAGTTTTGATGTTCAGCCTGAAAGGCGAGATGATCATTGAACTGCCGATGGACGTGATACGCGTTGCCATCCCTTTAGTGATTTATTTCTTAGTGATGTTTTTTGTCAGCTTTTTCATTGGTAAAAAACTGGGCATTCCTTACGATCAAAATGCCTCAATTGCTTTTACCTCATCAGGCAACAACTTTGAACTGGCGATTGCGGTCTCCATTGCCGTGTTCGGTTTAAATTCCGATCAAGCATTTGCGGGTGTGATTGGGCCCTTGGTTGAAGTGCCGGTGTTGATTGCCTTGGTCAACGTCGCGCTGCGTATGAAAAAGAAATACTAGCGCTCTCTGAGTCCGAACTTCAGGATATTTTTCTCATTAAATTTCATAACCGTAGACTGTTTTAAAAATGTGAAATGTTTGTGAATGAATTAGAAACGTCATCTATGTTCTGCTACGCACGAACTCTTGATCCCAATGTTGCGATGCATCGGGGTATGATCGGCGTATCAAAAATAGATCTATTGGGAAATCGATTGTAATCAAAATGCCACAAAAGCCCTGCAACATACCATCAGCTATTTTACTGCTCGCTTTAGCATTGTTCTCTGAAGTCAGCGGTAACTTTTCTATTGACAGCGATTTCTTTTTATATGATACATATGTACATCCGTATATGCAGAGATAAGTAAAATGCTACCTCATCAGTTTTTTAAATTGCTGTCCGATGAAACACGGGTGCGCTGTTTGCTCATGATTGCACGCGAGCAACGAGTGTGTGTCGGCGAGTTGACGCAAGCGTTAAATGAAAGCCAACCGAAAATTTCTCGCCATCTGGCTCTACTTCGTTCCAGTGGCGTGGTGGTTGATACAAGGCAAGGCCAATGGGTGTTTTATCGGTTATCGGACCAACTACCCGGATGGATGAAAAAACAAATTCAAGGGCTGGTGGAATCCAACTGCCTGAAAAAAGAATACCAACAAGATATGCAAAGGCTGGCAGAGATGGAATATCGCCCAGAATGCTGTGTTTAGAAGGGATAAAAGGAAATAAATATGTCGATTAAAGTCGGAATTAACGGATTTGGCCGCATTGGTCGTTTAGCATTAAGGGCGTCATTTGATTGGCCAGAGATCGAATTTGTCCAGATTAACGACGTTGCGGGTGACGCGGCGACCTTGGCTCATTTGCTCGAATTTGATTCAATACAAGGCCGTTGGCATCACCAAGTGACAAGCGACGGTAATGCGATCATTGCCAACGGTAAGGTTATTCGTACCTCACAACAAAAAGCGATCAATGATGTGGATTGGTCTGGTTGTGATGTGGTCATCGAAGCAACAGGCAAACACCGCAAATCTGAGTTTTTGAATCAGTATCTCGCGCAAGGTGTCAAACGTGTGGTGGTATCGGCCCCGGTGAAAGAAGCGGGGATTGCCAATATCGTGGTTGGGGTCAATGACCACATCTTTGATCCACAAATACATCAGATTGTTACGGCCGCTTCTTGCACAACCAACTGCATTGCGCCTATCGTCAAAGTGATTCACGAGCAACTGGGTATTGAACATTCCTCGTTTACGACCATTCACGACTTGACCAATACGCAAACCATTTTGGATGCACCGCATAAAGATCTACGTCGTGCGCGTGCTTGTGGTATGAGTTTGATCCCAACAACTACAGGTTCTGCGACAGCGATTGTGGAAATCTTCCCCGATCTGAAAGACAAAATTAACGGTCACGCGGTGCGTGTGCCGCTAGCCAATGCCTCGTTAACCGACATTATTTTTGATGTGAAACGCGATACCAGCGCGGAAGAAGTCAACGCGCTACTTAAAGCGGCTTCAGAAAATGAGCTCAAAGGCATTCTCGGTTTTGAAGCGCGGCCATTGGTATCGATTGATTATAAAGGCGATCAACGTTCAACGATTGTCGACGCACTCTCGACCATGGTGGTGGGCAAGCGCATGGTGAAAATTTACGCTTGGTATGATAACGAAATGGGTTACGCAACGCGTACTGCAGAATTAGTACGCAAAGTCGGTTTGGCATAAAGGAGCAAAGAAATGACACATCCTACATGGGAACTGCCTGTTGCAGAAAACAGCGCTGGTTTGGTATTGACGCCTTGCCCGGGGACAAAAGATCTTCCTCTGGTTGAGAGTATTGAACAACTGAGATCTCAAGGTGTTACCGTTGTGGTGACGGCTCTAAGTCACGAAGAGATGCAAGAGAAAGGCGTTGGCGACTTGCCTAAAGTGGTTGAACAAGCGGGGCTGCAATGGTTTCACGCCCCAATTGAAGATGATTGCGCGCCCGACCACCAGTTTCAAACGCATTGGCAAAGTATCTCCTCGTCACTTCATCAGGCGCTTACCAAGGGAGATAAGATTGCCATGCATTGCATGGGTGGATCGGGTCGTACTGGTTTACTTGCTGCTCATTTATTGCTGGAGAAAGGTTGGGAACTGCAAAACATTATTACTCAAGTTCAATCATTAAGACCGGGTGCGTTTACCAAAGATGTACAAGTTGAGTACATCAAACAATTTGTTAATCAATAACAGTCCCAAAGAGCTGCCTTAGGCGGCTCTTTTGCAAAGAGAGTGATTATGCTGTCTCAACTCAAGCAAAACGTTCGCCAGTACATACTAGTGACTTTTAATTATTGGAATTTTACCGTCACTGACGGCGCGCTGCGTATGTTGGTGGTGTTGTATTTTTATGATTTGGGTTATTCGACCTTAGCGATTGCGTCTTTGTTTCTCTTTTATGAATTTTTTGGCGTGGTGACGAACCTGATTGGCGGTTGGCTTGGTGCGCGTTTAGGGCTGAATCGCACCATGAATATTGGCCTTGGCATGCAAATATTCGCGCTCTTGATGCTTGCTGTACCTGCTGCATGGTTAACCATTCCTTGGGTGATGGCGGCGCAGGCGTTATCGGGCATCGCAAAAGATCTCAATAAAATGAGTGCAAAAAGTGCGATCAAAACGTTAGTCCCTGAAAATGCACAAGGCGCACTCTACAAGTGGATAGCCATTCTTACGGGTTCAAAAAACGCTCTAAAAGGGGCCGGCTTTTTTCTCGGTGGCGTCTTGCTCTCTTGGATCGGCTTTCAATATGCGGTAGCGGCTATGGCGGCGGTATTGCTGTTGGTTTTTATCGGCAGTTTGCTTAGCTTGCAAGCCGATATTGGCAAAGCCAAAACCAAACCGAAATTTTCAGAGATTTTCTCCAAATCGCGCAGCGTGAATATTTTATCGGCGGCTCGCCTATTTTTATTTGGCGCGCGAGACGTTTGGTTTGTGATTGCCTTACCCATTTATCTGGGCAGCGTTTTTGGTTGGGATCACAGTGCCGTGGGCGGCTTTTTAGCGCTGTGGGTGATTGGCTACGGCGTGATCCAAGGGTTTGCTCCTAAAATAACGGGCAGTGCTTCAGACCAAGTGCCGGATGGGCGATCTGCGCTCGGTTGGGCGGCGCTACTGGCGCTGATTACTGGTTTGATCGCCTACAGCATTCAAGCGCAGTGGCATCCGGAAGTCGTGATCATCGCGGGGTTACTGCTTTTCGGCGCGGTCTTTGCGATTAACTCATCGCTGCATTCCTATTTGATCGTGAGCTATGCCAAGGGGGATGGTGTATCGCTTGATGTTGGTTTTTACTACATGGCAAACGCGATGGGGCGTTTAATCGGTACCGTGCTTTCCGGGTGGGTTTTCCAACTTTGGGGATTAGCGGCGTGTTTGTGGGTTTCGTTTGGTTTTCTGCTGCTGACCACTCTCATTTCATTGGGGCTCCCGAAAAGCAAAGCTGTGTTGACGAGCGAACCGTAGCTTCACCAGTAGATCACTATTCCAGTAGATGGAGATTGTGATAGAGTCCGTGCTTTATTGAATGAATTGAGTCAGTCACATGAGAGCTTTTGTTGTAAGGGCCCGCGCCGCTTCCACGGATAAACAGACTTTTTTAGCCTCTGTTGGGCAAGAAGCCCACACCGAAATTTTGGCCCACGTACTCATGAACGCTATTTTTACTGCGCAGTCGCATCGTGATGACGTGGTGGTCTACTTAGTGCTGGAAAGTACGCAAGATTTCTCGCGGACTTTATGCTTTGAGTCGAGCCAGTTGCACAATATCGGTGGCTTTCACGAGCAAGCCTTGCTGACCAAAATAGGCCACGCTTTAGACGTTTCCGTGGGTATGGGCAAAGAGCAAACCCGAGAGGTCGAGCAAGGACTCACGGTTGAAACCATCAGTTTTGAAAAGTTGGTGCAACGCCTTTCTGAAAGTTACCACTTGTATTTACTGGATAAAAAAGGCGAAAGTGTCCGTGAGCATCAATTTTCTGACGACAGCTGCTTTTTACTTACTGACCACATCCCGATGCCGAAAAAAAGTTGGAACAGTTTAAAGCGCCTTAATACACAGAAAATCAGCCTTGGGCCTCGAATGCTGTTTGCCTCGCAGTGCATTGTGCTGATCCAGAATGAGTTAGATATTCGCGGTCTTTAAAAAGTCTTTTTCAAACTCATTTTTACTTTTTTTATCTGTGCTTCTTTATCAATTGGGCTGTGCTGATCGGAGTGTAAAAACCGATCCGCATAGTCTTGATAAATCTCTTTTTCTAAAAAGAGTAAGTAAAGCTTCGGATCAATATGGCCTGTGGTGGCCATGGTGGTCATGATCGCGATCGATTCGCTGAGCGTTTTTGCCTTTTTATAGGGGCGATCGCTAGAGGTCAGTGCTTCAAACACATCGGCTATTGCCATCACTCGAGCGGGGATGGAAAGCTGCTCTTCACTTAAACCTCTTGGATAACCCGCGCCATCCATTCGTTCATGGTGGCTTCCCGCAATATCAGGAACGTTTTTCATATGTTCAGGATAAGGTAGCCGCTTGAGCATCATGATGGTTTGCACAATGTGATCATTAATCATAAAGCGTTCTTCGTTAGTGAGCGTGCCACGGCGAATGGACAAATTATAGAGCTCACCTCGGTTATAGCGCAGTTCTCCCGGTTGTAAAATAAAGTTTTCTTGCCACAGATCTTGTGGACGGCAACCGTTCACCCAGTGCAACTGGTGTACGGGTTTATCATCAAGCAAGCGCTCCATAGTGGGCAATGGTTTTGACTCTCCTGCACGTTGGTTCTCTATCCAAGAAGTACCGAGTTGATCATCTAAGGTCCGTTTCCACTCTCTTTGCGCAATTCGCTCTAAGCGGGAAAGGTCATCATCGCTCATAAACTCACTGCCAATATTACATTGCGCGACGAAAGCAAATTCCTCATCGAGGATTTGTTGGTTCGTCAGCAACTGCTGCTTGAGATCTGGCTCGTTCTTGCCCTGCGCAACACCTTGCCAGTAGTCCGTTTCAGCTTGACATTTGAGCAGCTCAAAACGCATTCTAATTTCGTGAATTCTGTCATAGATTGTTTCTAATTTAGTCGCTTTATCAATCACATATTCAGGCGTGGTTACTTTGCCACAATCATGCAGCCAAGCGGCGAGCGTGAGCTCTTCCCACTCTTCATTGGTCATGGAAAATTGTGGGAAATAGGTGTGATCGTTTTCAGCCGCTTTGGTGATCATTTTGGTTAATTCAGGAACTCGTTGACAATGGCCACCCGTGTAAGGGGATTTGGTATCAATGGCCGATGCAATCAATTCAATAAACGAGTTGAGCATCTCCTTTTGCCGTTGCATTTTGTCGATATTGTCTTTAGCGATTTCGGCAAAACTGAGCAGCTCTCGTAAAAATGCATGTTTGTCTTGCTGATCGGGAGTGATGGCCCGTTCGTAGCCTAGGTTTAATACGCCAACCAACTGCTTGTCTCGGTTGAGCAGTGGGAAAAGATAAAGATCAGAATTATACAGCTCATCTTTATGCTTACGCATCGAATTATCGGTTTTAGATAAATGAACCGTTTGGCCTTTACGCAGTTCAGAAAGTAGCCACGGCATCTCTTGAGACAACTGGTTGATATCAAGCTTAAAGGGAATGATGGCGTGGTTTGCTGCGGTGATAAATTGGTTATTTTCGTTGGCATAAGTGTAGAGCAAAATAGTTTCAGCTCGAGTGATCAAATAGCTTTGATGGGTAATCGTTTTGGCTAACACACCGAATTCTTGATTGCTGGCGGTTTCGCGTAATAGTCGCAGCAAGTCGTGCAGTGTATGCTCCATGAGCTCTATCGATTGGGTTAAATTGGCAACTTCGCGGATCCGGCTTTTTGGGTAGCGTGTCTTTTTAAATTCAAAGCGCGTGATGTTGTCGGTCAATTGCACTAGGTTACCTAAAGGGCTGGCGAGCCTTTGCGCCACAAAACCAACCACTGCAAAAGCGATAGCGAGCATGATTAACGCGACAAAAATCTGCTGATCTCGCATCGAGAGCAAATCTGCGATCAAATCGTCTTGCGGTACCGCTTCTGCCAGCAACAAGCGTACATTGTCGTTTAAAAGTACCGGCGTTAACGTCACCGACCACGTTGTGCCATTCATATTGACCGTTTCATACAAAGTTTGGCTGCTGACCCGATTCAATATTGGTGCAAAAGTACTTTGCTGCAGCTGCTGTGCAATCTGTGAGGGATCTTGTTGTAGCTCGAACTTAGTATTGTGTTGGGCGAGTGGTCTAAATTGATTATCGAACAAAATGAGCTGAGCACTGTCAGAAAAACCCATCGTACTCATCTGTTTTGACAGTGAGTCAAGCGTGAAATCGGCGCCAAGCACACTCTTTCCATCGGCCGATCTACGTGACAGTGTGACGCCGCTCGTTTGTAGGAAGAAAAAGAAATAAGGTTCCGTTAAGCGTATCGCGCCATCTTGACTTGCCGAGGTAAACCAAGGACGCACGCGAGGATCAAATTTATTGTTGTTATCTTGTTTGTCGAGCAGGCTTTTAAGGTTCTGGTCTAAATAGATAAAGCGGTTAGTGCCATCAACTTGAGTGTAATGGGCCAATAGCTGAGCTTGTGCGGGGGCATCAAAACGCTGTTTGGCTTTATCAAAGCTCAGCGAGCGAAATGTAGTACAAGCTCCAGCTTCGTCACAATAATAGAGCGCGACCAACTGTGGATTACGTTGGAAGGTCAGCCAAACGGTGGCGAGTTGGCGTGGGTCCGAGATGACTTTATCCGGTTGATCAATTACGTTACTAAAAGCTAAAAAATCGAGCGTAGTCAAGATAGGTGCGGCACTTTGTTTAAATGCTGATTCCAGTTTTTTGCTGTTTTCGCTACTTAATCCTTGTGCACTTACCGTCAGTAGTTGCTGACTATGGTGATAACTTATGCCAATCAATACAATGCCGATCACCATGGCGAGCACTAAAAAGAGACTCGTAATGTGAATGCTCAGTGAGTAACGACGTCGTTTCATAACCAACTCCGAATTGGATGACATTGCTAAGTATTGTTCAATGTGGGTAAGTTGCAAAAAACCATTTCACATCGGTGTGTGTTTATCCGGTCAGAAAGTGTCGATATGGTGAATATATCGCCCTTAGATTGAAGTGCCATCAGCGAGGCTGTTACACTGAAGCATCGCTGTTGGAATGGAATAATTAAAATGAATCTTGTCGTTGATACTCATACTCACACTTATGCAAGCGGTCACGCATACAGCACGCTTATTGAAAACGCGCGTTCAGCTAAAGAAAATGGATTGGCAATGTTTTGCACAACCGATCATGCGCAGTCGATGCCTGGAGCGCCGCATTATTGGTTCTTCTCCAATCAACGTATTTTGCCGCGCTTTTTAGACGGTGTTGCCATTATCCGAGGCATTGAGTCCAACATCATGAATCGTGCTGGCGAGATTGATGTTCACCCTTCTGTTGATCAAAACTTAGATTGGGTGATTGCCAGTTTTCATGAGCCCGTATTTCAGCCTGCCGATAAAGCGGCGCATACCGAAGCGTTAATCAATGTGATTAAAGGTGGACGAGTGGATGCGCTAGGGCACTTAGGTAACCCTAATTTCGATTTTGATTTTGATGAGGTGATCGCCTGCGCCGCCCAGCATCACGTTGCGATAGAAATTAATAACAGCACCTTAAAAGGACACAGCAGGGTAGGGAGTGTCGATCGCTGTTATGAAATTGCTAAGGTGGCGAAAGCGCATGGTGCTTATGTTACCACTGGCAGCGATGCCCATTTTTGTCAAGATATCGGCCAACTTCACCTGGCCAGTGAACTGCTTGAGAACGTTGGTATTGCTGCTGAGAAAGTGATTACGCACAGTGTCGAGCAGTTTCTGGCCTTTTTAGCTCTGCGCGGGCGAAAAGCGATCGCAGAATATCAAACACTATAAGCCGTAAAGAGGTCATAAAAAATGACAAAAATTTGTCCCTCTTTTATCTTGAGATCCATTAAACTTGGCACTTCTTGCCAGAATAAAAAGAAATAATTATGAAAAAAATAATGATATTAACAGCTTGCGCATTATTTGCGGCTAGCGTGTCGGCGGCTAATGTTGACTTAAAACAGAACATGAAACAAATGAAGCTTGAATTTAAACAAGCGGCAGAAGCGACCAGCGTTGAAACAATGCAAGCACCCATTGAGAGATTAAGTCAGTTGGTTGAAGAGTCAAAACGAGGAAATTATCCACCGGAGAAGCAAGATCTCTATTTAGAAGGGTTTAATAAGCTTTCAGTGGCATTAGACAAAATCGAAGTGGATCTTGAGCAAGGAAATTTAGAGCAAGCTCAACAAACGCTGCGGACGGTAGACGAACTGCGTGTTGAATACCACGAGCAGCGTAACCCAAGTATCTGGAAGCGCTTATTTGGTTAATCAGCTTTGTGGCCCCCTCACGATAACGTTGGATTAGTTATAACGTTCAATGGTTCGTGGGGTGGTCGCTGCCTGAAAACTGAGCTTGTAAGAAAGGCAGCAGTAGTAAGCCGATCACAGCGGCGCAAACAGAAATGGTGACAAAAAAGCCTCGCCATTCGAATTGCTCGACAATAATGGCTAACGGGTAACCGGCGAGCGCAGCGCCCATATACGCAAATAACCCCACAAACCCAGTTGCTGCGCCAGCCGAATCTTTGTGAGAACACTCCGCGGCGGCCATACCAATTAACATTTGTGGGCCAAAGACAAAAAAGCCAATCGTAAAAAAGCCAGCGGCTTGGAATACAAACCCCGTTAACGGCATCAGCCACAGCGCTGCCACCGAAAGAAAAATGCCCATTGAAAAAATCAGGTTCATTGGCCCACGGTTGCCGCCAAACAGTTTGTCTGAGCCCCAGCCTGCGACTAACGATCCAATAAACCCACCGACTTCAAACAGCGAAAGCGCGCCATTAGCCGTGATCAAATCATAGCCTTGTTGCTCGGTAAGGTAGATATTTCCCCAATCATTGATGGCAGTACGCACTATGTAGACCAGTACATAGCTTAAGGCGAGTAACCAAATGTACTTATTTCCTAACACATATGTGTGCAAGATCTGTTTAGTGCTAAGGCCGAGGCCTTCATTTTCTTGCGCCAGTTCAAGGGCGTCATTACGCCATTGACCAACGCTGGGTAAACCTTGGGTCATTGGTTTATCACGCAATCGCCAACATAAGAAAACCCCACCAATAACGGCTAAACAGCCCGGCACAATAAAACCTTCGCGCCAACTAAAATGGAAAGTGAGAAAGCCAACCAGTAATGGGATCAACGCGCCCCCCACGTTATGAGCGGTATTCCATAACGCCCACCAAAAACCACGTTCAGAGCGTGAATACCAAGTTGTCAGGAGTTTAGAGCAAGAAGGCCATCCCCAACCTTGGAACCAAGCATTGAGCACCCAGAGTAAGATGAACATACTGATTGAGCTTGAAAAGCCAAACAGAATATTGATAAAACCCGTTGCCATTAACCCTAGGCCCATAAAATAGCGCGGATTGGAGCGGTCCGACAAAATCCCGGACAGAAATTTTGAGATACCATAGGTGATGTAAAACAACGTGCCCATGATGCCAATATCACTCTTATCTAAACCGAGGTCAGCAATCATCGCGGGCATGGCGTAATTCAAACTTTTACGCGTGAAGTAGAAAAGCGCATAACCGACATACATCGCCATCATGATGTGAAAGCGCCAATAACGGTACTGCTGGTTAACCTCCTGCGCTGATGCAAGAAGCGGTTGCGGTGGTTGAGAGCGTAGAAAATTTATCATAGTGCTTTATATTCCACGATTATAAGTGGGGCAGTGTGACGGTAAGCTGAGTGCCATTCTCGCTTAGATCGTGGTTGGCTGTTGTAGACTGACAGTGGCTAATAATCTGAAAGTGGCCACCCAATGCCTCGACTCGCTCACGCATCCCCCGTAAACCAAAGCCGTTCAGCTGCGCTTGTACTTTGAAACCGATGCCATCATCGTGAATGCGCAGTGTGACATCACTTGCCAACGAAAACTCAATCACAATGTGGCTAGCTTCCGCGTATTTTAAGGCGTTATTGAGCGCCTCTTGGCACAATCGATAAAGGGTCACTTTGGTGGCATCACTTAACTTTTGCAGTTGAGCGGTTGAATTCCCCGTCCAAACCACTTGGGTTTGAATACCGTGCGTCTCAAATTCAAGGTCACGCAGCAGTTGATCCAGTGCTTCGACTAGGCCTAAATCATCTAAGGTTTTAGGGCGTAAACGGGTTAGCAAACTTTTAGTTGTGTCGTAAACATTTAAAGAGAGAGATTCAATGGTTTTAGCACAATTGCTGGTGACGGGCTGAGATTCGACGCGTTGAATAATGCTGGCTTGAGTACGGATAGCGGTAATGTTTTGACCGATCTCATCGTGCAGCTCGCGAGCAATATCGCGCCGAACGGATTCTTCAGCTTTGACTAATTGGCGGGACAAATTTTGGTTACGATCAAGCTGTTGGCGCAGCTTGGTGTTGAGATCTCTTTGTCGCTGCACACCCATTCCCAGCAAAATGCCGGTTAAACTTTGTGCTGAAAGAGAGAGCAGGAGATCAGTGACTTCCATATTAGAGACACCACTACGAGCCGCGATCAATGCAATGCTATTGAGCAGAGTACCGAGCAATGCACCTTGCCAGCCGTAGCGAAAAGCGAGCAAAATGATCGGGATGGCTAAACAAAATGGCGCAAAACGCCGAAGTTCATCAGGTAAACCAATTTGCAGCGCAATGCTTAAAATAAATAGTAAAGAGTAGAGTAAGACGTGACGCGTGCGAAATTCGATATGACGAGAGACTAAGTTTGCCGTCAGTGGAACCCAAGTGCTTTGGAAAAGATAATTCCATATCAAATAGCAGCTTGGCACAATCATTAAGCCAGCTGTGATGCTGACTAACATCACCATTGACGCGGCATGGCCGTGGTAGGTGGTGGCCAGCGTATTAATGATAGCGCTGGCGAGGATCAACCCGCCCATCACAATAAAGCGACGCCACTGACTTCCGTGGTAGTAGCGTTGGGCGAGCAGGTTTAAGGGCAGCGTTGCGATACTGGCGGCGAGTACGGTCAGCCATTGAGGTTGTTCCATTAGCATGGCGAGCGCAATCGTCAGCCACCATTCTGCACCATAAATCGCGGGCCAGTAACGTTGTGGACTGTGCAGCGCAGTGCCTAAACGCAGAGCAAAAGGAAAGAAGAAGATCGCCAGTTCCGGATCGTTGACAAAATAGTAGGCGATAACCCACAAGCAAAACCAACTGCAAGAGAGCAGAAACCAAGCGCAGAGTGACGTAATAAAATAGCGTGGCATTAGAATGAGTCAGAAAAATATTTCGCTAAGGCCACGTTATTGCTCACACCTAACTTATCCATGGCATTGGCGCGATGGACATGAATGGTTTTGTGGCTAAGTCCAAGCTCATTGGCGACCGCTTTCACATCCAGCCCGGCAGCCAGCATTTCACTGATTTGCCGCTCACGTTTGGTCAACTGTGCTAATAGCTTTGCCTCGCGCTTGGGAGAGGTGAGTTTAAGCGCAATATCGGGTGTTAAGTAGCAACCACCATGGGCGCTGGTTCGTACGGCTTGGATAAGTTCATCTGGGCTACAACGTTTGCTTAAGTAGCCTCTTGCTCTAGCCTCCAAGGCTTTTTCGACCATGGCCGCGGAATCGTGAACGCTCAGCATAATGCATGCTATCCCAGAGGGTAGATCTTGAAGCAGCGACAGCCCGCTTTCATCAGGCATTGAAATATCAAGAATACAGACGTTTGCCCCCGTGCCGGGAAGCCCTGCGCGCGCTTCGGCCGCCGAGCTAAATTGGCCGACCACTTGAATGTCGTCTTCAAGGTTCATGAGTTGGGCAAAGCCTGAACGTACCACGATATGGTCATCCACTAGTGCTACTTTGATCATCACAATCCCCGCTGTTTATATTGCCTGAGTACAAAGGGAGCTTAAACTAACGCCACAGAGACAATTAAACAAGCAATATATCCCTTTGCTATGGATGCCATTGTAGAGGAGTCTAGCGCGTCAAAAAGGAAGGGGTGGCACAATAAAACGCGACACACTCATAAAAGAGAATATCGCGTTTGATTTTGCTGGGAGCTAAGCGGCAGCTGCGGCCAGCTTTAGCCTTTTCTCATGGCGGATCTTACGCTCTTCTGCGATCGCGACAAAAATCAGCAGCACGATACAGATCATCGCTGAAGTGTCGAGCGCAGCAAAGGTGCCCTTCCAGCCGGTGAGGCCAAAAATCGGTGTACCGTCGGCGATCATACCTAGGCCAAGTTTGGCAAAACTATCACCAATTAAGTAAGCAAAGGTGCCCTTAACGCCATCGGCGACACTGATCGCTTTTTTCGGCACAAAGCCAACCGCAGCAACACCAATCAGCAATTGTGGGCCAAAAACAAGGAAACCTAGCACAAACAGTGACCCGAGATACATAAACTCGCTGGTGGCGTGCTGATAGAATTCGAGCGCAACAATGATGAGTCCCAGAGAGACACAGGCGACCAAAGCTCGGCGGCCATTAGCAAGATCGGACAGATAACCCCACATTAAAGTGCCGACTAATGCGCCCACTTCAAAGAGAGTGAAGCCTGAAATGGCCGCTTCTTTTGACAAACCAAGTTCTTGATAGGCATACACAGTAGACCACTGGTCGATGCCGATACGCACGATGTAGAGGAAGATGTTGGCAAAGCAGAGTAACCAAATCACTTTGTTTTTCAAAATGTATTCAACAAAGATCTCACGTTTGGTCATTTGGTTTTCTTCCGCAGCAATATCTTCCTCACTGACCGCTTCATCAAACAACTCTTCGACCGTACCTAAACCGTATGCTTCAGGAGAGTCACTACCGTAACGCAAACCAATGAAACCCACCACTAATGCGATGATCGACGGGAATACAAACATGCCCACAACGTGACCATTAAAGAGATAGTTTGCACCAAACAGTGCTACGCCTGCCGCACCTGCGCCGCCGACATTGTGCGACATATTCCATAAACCCAAGTAGGTGCCGCGTTTATTTTTGGGCGTCCATTTGGTGATAGTGGAGTAGCTTGATGGCCCACCAGTACTTTGGAAAAAACCGCTTAGCGCATAAAAAGCAACCATTAGGAAAATGCTGACGCTTGAACCGCCCATGCTCATGCTAAATCCAAGCATTGCAATACCAGAAAGGATCAGCATAAAAGGTAGGAACTGTTTCGTGTTCTTGCCATCGGCGTAGTAAGAGACCACTGTCTTACCAATCCCGTAAGTGATGGAGAAACCAAGACCAATCAGCCCTAGCTGTGTCATCGACAAGCCGTAGGTTGAAATCATATCGTTTTGTGCAACGTTGAAGTTTTTGCGCACTAAATACATCGCCATGTAGCCAATAAACACCACAAGGTATGATTGTAAAAATGGTTTGAACCACATTTTACGGCGTTCTGCTGCGGGGAGATCGAGGGTCGGTAGCCGAACCTGTTGCAAAAGTTTTAGCATGTGAAATCCTTAGAAAATCACGTCAAAGAAATCTCTGCTGTCAGTCAATTCACACCAGAGTCGAATGGCTAGCAACCGTCTGGCTGCATCATAGAGTGATTGTAAAAATCGGCTTGGCGATTGACTTGAGGGCATGGCCTAACTGAGTTAGGAATATTTCCTAGTTTGGGTGGGTTGATAGACAAAGCGTGAATGGAGTCACATTGATATGCATCTTGAAACGTCGTCTTTAAGCTAACGATTTGTAGCGAACTTGAGGGTATTTGTTAAGTTTTTAGCGCTGCCGCACTGTTATTTTTATCATTGCGTTATATAGTGTCGACAAGAAAAAAATGAGTGTTGCTATGATTCGCCTAAACCGTTTTAACAGAATAATGTTGCTCACCAGCGCGCTCAGTTGGGTGTTGGTGTCGCTTATGCCTGTAATAAACGCGCATGGCAATACGGCGGGGGTTTGGGCCACACTGTGTACCATTAATGGTTTTGAGCTGGTTCAAATTGAAGAGGGAAAAGTACAGACACAGCATACGAAACCCTGTCCCTTTGCTCATTTCTCCACCTTTCATCAAGATTCACTTCCAACGACACCTTTACTGACACGACTGAACTTGTTTGTTTCAGACAGCTACACTTTTTTGGCTCTAAGTGTACGATTTGAAAAACAAGTTCCTCGTGCGCCACCATTATTTAATCTGTTGTACTGGCGTTAGAAAATAGCCTTGATTCCTTCCACTATTCACTATTCAGAATAAAGCTCTAACGGTAAACCATCTGGGTCGGCGAAAAATGTGTATTCGCGACCAGTGAACTCATCAACGCGGATGGGTTCGACGATGACGCCTTTTTCCTCTAAATACGCTTTGACTTCACTGACACTGTCCACCACAAACGCTAAATGTCGTAGCCCTTGAGCTTCAGGGAAGCTTGGTCTTGGTGGTGTATTTGGAAATGAGAACAGTTCAATTTGTCCGCCATCGGGCAAAGCAAGATCCAGCTTGTATGAATCGCGAGCGGCGCGGTAATTTTCAGCAATAACAGGCAGCCCTAAGATCTGAGTATAAAACGCTTTGGAACGTGCGTAGTCTGAACAAATAATTGCCGCGTGGTGGATTCGTTTTAGCATGATTAACCTTTATTTATTGAGTTTGCTGACCAAATGTTCAGTGACGTAATCAATGAACACCCGCAGCCTTGCTGGCATGTACTTGGTTTGTGGATATTGCATGGCAATTGATCCGTAGTAATTACTTTTGATCGTCCAATCGGCTAATAGCCGGACGACGCTGCCTTCAACGAGCGCTTGCTGAATGACAAAATCATGGAAGATGCCGATACCTAAGCCATTTTTCACGCCGTTCAAACGCATTTGTGAGTGGTTTACTGCATAGCGGCCTGAGACGGCCACTGTATGGAACTCATCTTCTTTATGAAAATCCCAGAGATGGTCACGCTCGGTTTCGGCAAGATACAAGCAGTCGTGATCCGTTAATTCGATAGGGTGTGTGGGCGCGCCTCTGGCCGCTATATATTCTGGGCTGGCGCACAACACTAAGTGGGTTTTGCCAATTTCACGCAGTACCAAGTTTTCATCTGGCTTATCAGTCAGTTTAAACGCCACATCAATATTGTGTTTGAATAAATCGATCGCACCATCTGCAGCTCTCAGCTTAAGTTGAATTTCAGGGTATTGAGTTAGAAAAGGAAGCACAAGGGGTTGCAGAACTGAATTCAAAAATGCTTCAGGTGCCGCAACAGTGAGTGCACCTGCAGGTTCGGTGTGGTCAGAGGTGGAAAGCTCAACCGCTTGCTGCGCAGCGTTGACCATCAACAGACTTTGATCATAAACGCGCTTTCCTGCCTGAGTGATTAAGAGTTGGCGCGTGGTTCGCTCAAATAACTTCACTGATAGTGCTTGTTCTAAACGGGTAATCAATTTACTTAATGCCGAAGGTGTTACCCCCAGCTTTTGAGCTGCTGCCGTAAAGCTACCTTCATTGACGACGAGAATGAAAGCCGCTAAATCAGGCAGCAGGGCGATAAGACGATGCGTGATCATAATTGTATTTGTGCCTGAAGTTCACGAATGGTTTTCCATGTCATGGGATAATAGTCGTAAATGGGATCAACTAAAATACCATTAAGCAATTTTACAGTGTAAATGAAGGGTCTATTTTTCGTTTAGGCTGCCCTACACCATAGCTATTGCGCTATATAAAAATAAGGACGTAGCAATGTCTTCTGCATTTTATCAACAGATCCAAAACCAGCTTGAGGAAATCAAAGCGGAAGGTCTGTATAAATCTGAACGTGTGATTACCTCGCAACAACAAGCGGCGGTCGAAATTTCTACTGGTGAAGAAGTGTTGAACTTCTGTGCCAACAACTACCTTGGTTTGGCTAATCACCCTGCGTTGGTTGAAGCGGCGAAGCAAGGCATGGACAGTCACGGCTTTGGTATGGCTTCGGTACGTTTCATCTGTGGTACGCAAGATATTCATAAGCAACTGGAACAGAAGCTCTCTCAATTCTTAGGTAAAGAAGATACGATTCTTTACACCTCATGTTTTGATGCAAACACCGGTTTATTTGAAACTATTTTAGATAAAGAAGACGCGATTATCTCTGACGCGTTGAACCATGCCTCAATCATTGATGGTGTGCGTTTATGTAAAGCGATGCGTTTTCGTTACTCCAACAATAACATGCAAGAGTTGGAACAGCAGTTGATCGCAGCCGATGCGGCGGGCGCTCGTAATAAGCTCATCGTAACGGATGGTGTATTCTCAATGGATGGCGTAGTCGCAAACTTGCCCGCGATTTGTGATTTAGCCGATCAATACAACGCGCTCGTCATGGTGGATGATTCACACGCGGTTGGATTTATGGGTGCAAATGGCCGTGGCACGCATGAATACCATGATGTGATTGACCGTATTGATATCATCACCGGTACCCTTGGTAAAGCGATGGGTGGTGCCTCAGGTGGCTACACTTCCGGTAAAAAAGAGGTAATTGATTGGCTTCGTCAACGTTCACGTCCTTATTTATTCTCTAATTCGGTTGCGCCAGCGATTGTTGCAGCATCGATTCGCGTGCTGGATTTACTGGCAGAAAGCGTCGCGCTTCGCGACCAACTTTGGGATAACGCCGCGCATTTCCGTACTCGTATGGAAGGCGCGGGGTTCACTATGGGTGGCGCGGATCACGCCATCATCCCGATTATGCTCGGCGATGCTATCGTTGCAGCAGAGTTTGCAGAACGAGCACTAGCTAAGGGCATTTATGTTGTTGGTTTCTCGTTCCCTGTCGTGCCAAAAGGCCAAGCTCGTATTAGAACACAAATGTCAGCCGCGCATAGCCGCGAGCAACTCGACCACGCCATTGATGCGTTTATTGCTGTTGGCCAAGAAATGGGGCTCATTAGATGAAAATTAAAGCATTATCCAAACTTAAACCAGAGCAAGGTATTTGGATGACCGAAGTGCCACTGCCTGAGCTTGGTCACAACGATCTGCTGATTAAAATTAAGAAAACCGCAATTTGTGGCACCGATGTTCACATCTATAACTGGGATGAGTGGTCACAAAAAACCATCCCAGTGCCAATGGTGGTTGGCCATGAATACGTCGGTGAAGTGGTTGGCATTGGTCAAGAAGTTCGCGGTTTTGAATTAGGTGATCGCGTGTCTGGCGAAGGTCATATTACTTGCGGCCATTGTCGAAATTGCCGCGGTGGTCGTACTCACTTATGTCGTAATACTGTGGGTGTTGGTGTGAACCGCACTGGTGCATTTTCTGAATACTTAGTTATCCCTGCGTTTAATGCTTTCAAGATCCCAGATGGTATTTCCGATGATCTAGCCTCGATTTTTGACCCATTTGGTAACGCGGTACATACCGCATTGTCATTTGATTTAGTCGGCGAAGATGTGCTGATCACTGGTGCTGGTCCAATCGGTATCATGGCGGCCGCAGTGGCGAAACACGTTGGTGCGCGCCATGTGGTGATCACCGATGTCAACGAATATCGCCTTGAACTTGCGCGCAAAATGGGCGTGACACGCGCCGTGAATGTTGCGGAACAAAAGTTAGAAGAGGTCATGAGTGAACTTGGCATGACGGAAGGTTTTGACGTCGGCCTTGAAATGTCAGGCGTACCGAGTGCCTTTAGTTCTATGCTGAAAACCATGAATCACGGTGGTCGTATTGCTTTATTAGGTATCCCACCTTCAGATATGGCGATCGATTGGAACCAAGTGATCTTCAAAGGTTTGGTGATCAAAGGTATCTATGGCCGTGAAATGTTTGAAACTTGGTATAAGATGGCGAGCCTCATTCAATCTGGCCTCGATTTAACGCCTATCATCACTCACCATTACAAAATTGATGACTTCCAAACGGGCTTCGATGCTATGCGCAGCGGGCTTTCTGGCAAAGTTATCCTTGATTGGGAATAATCGAATATTGAAGTTGAAGCGCTCCGGTTGGGGCGCTTTTTTTGAACAGCATTTACTCCGCGACTACAGAATAAACAAGCAAGTTAACGGCGGTGGCAAAATATAGCGCTAGGAGAAAACTAATACCGACGTAAGAAAACGAATAATTTTCAAACGCTCACTTCATTTAGCGTACCAAAATAAAAATCCATGTAAATGCAGCAAAAAGTAGTGCAATCAAAACCGCAGCTGATCCTATATCCTTCGCACGGCCACTGAGCTCATGCCACTCACTACCTACGCGATCAACTACAGCTTCCACGGCTGAATTCATAAGCTCAACGATGACAATCAGTACTAAGCTACCGATCATCATTAACTGTTCTAATTCATTGACCGGCAAGAAAAAAGTGATCGCAATTAGAATGATAGAAGCGACGATTTCTTGCCTAAAGGCGGCTTCATTTTTCCATGCAGCCTGAAGGCCTTTCATTGAATAACCTGTAGCGTAAAATAAACGACTTATTCCTGTACGGCCTGGTTTCATAAAGTGAGTAACCTAATAGTTAATAATGAGATAATAAAAATGTCGATAGCTTGAGTTGACTCTCATCTTATTAAAAAGTGCTATCGGATGTAGCATACTGTATCTATCTATTATTTTTCTATATGAAAATTCATTGCCATGTCACTTTTTTGAAATAATACAAAGTTGATGTTATCCCTATTAACAAAAATCGCCATAGTAATGATTAAAATTTAGACGGCCTCTTCAGTCATGAATACTAATTAAAAGTTAAATAGAGCATTAAATACGGATCTTTTTGTAAAGACACCCCTGTTACTTAGTCGATTAAACCTGATGAACCTAAGCACTCAGGTTCAATGAACATATTTCTATTTTTTATGTAACAGCATATTTTTTAAATAATTGTGGTCAGTCCAGTGGCTCATTATCACAATGGCGGCTATATGGCTTATCGTTGCCAGCATCGTTAGATTTGCGAACGCTCCATGCAATTCGCTGAGCCAGTCATTTGCCGATAACATGTCCAGTTGTGTTGCCCAGCCGCTAAGTCCTGTTAGGAGGAGGCCAGACCACAAAATCCAGACCATCACAGCTCCAGCTGGGTTGTGCCCTTCATGGTGATCTTCTTTTGTTTCTATCACTTGCTTTATGTGAATAAACGCATTGTGTATTGAAGGTTTAAAGGCAGACAAGCGAGCAGGGGAATGGATAATAAGACCCCAAATGAGACGAAGGCATATCGTGATCATCAGTAGATAGCCAATCCATTGGTGTGTTTTACTACCTTCTTCTGTTATGAGGTAGTTGGTTAAGAAAGATCCCGCCACAATCCAATGTGTCAAGCGAACAAATAGATCCCATTTGTAAGTTTTAGGCATTTTAGCGTTCCTCTATTTTGTTTATATTATCAAGATTGAAATGGATTTCTGTCGTTTAATTAATCTAAATAAATCCCGCCATTCTTAATTCTGTCAGTGTTCGATAAAGGAATTTGCCATATTAATCTTAAGAAAAACTTAAGACATTTAACGCATGAAGATAAAATAGGCGATAGTTTTTCGTTTTACAAAATGAAATGGAACTTATTTCTTTTATCAATGCCTTAACGTATTATCTAATCATTCATTTAATCTTAATAGTTGTTGAAATTTATGCTCAATAAAATCAAACCCTACTTAGGGCCTCTCTATCCGATTGCTGCCGTATTCGTGGTGGGGCTAGTTATCTTTTTTGTCTCTCGTTTAGGACTGGCTATCTGGCATTTTGAACGGGTGAGTGATGCTGGTGGATGGCTCACCATTTTCTTAAGTGGTCTGCGAGTTGATATTGTTTCTCTTTGTTATTTGCTTATTTTACCAGCGTTGTTATCTAGCCTACTGTCTGGCGATCATGCTGTCGGTCGGGTTTGGCATTGGTTTTTACGTGTGTGGATTACCGGCGGTTTGTGGCTGATTGTTTACATGGAAGCAGCAACACCGCCGTTTATTATCGAGTACGATCTGCGACCTAATCGAATTTTTATCGAATATCTCATTTATCCCAAAGAAGTTTTCAGTATGCTTTGGAGTGGCTATAAATTTGAACTTTTCCTTGGTGCCGTAGTTTCCACGTTCACACTTTTTGTCGGTTGGAAATGGAGCAAGCAGCTTGTTTCGAACTTAAGCTTTCCTAAATGGTATTGGCGTCCGCTGATTGCTATTTTTGTTGTGGCTATTGGTATTTTGGGGGCGCGTTCTTCACTGGGACACCGTCCATTAAATCCGGCGATGGTGGCTTTTTCTAGTGACCCTTTGGTGAATGATTTAACGTTAAACTCCTCATTTTCAGCGATTTTTGCTGCCAAACAGATGAAGTCTGAAGCGAGTGCTTTCGAGTTTTACCCGAAAATGGATAAGCAGGAGATCGTCCAAGAAATTCGTGCATCCATGAATGTCGACAATAAAGACTTTGTCTCTGCACAACAACCTAGCATGGCAATGCACCAAGCGACCTATCAAGGCCAGCCTAAAAATATCGTAATCCTTCTGCTTGAAAGTCACGGTGCACGTTATGTTAGCCGCCTTGGTGGTATCGATGCGTCACCCAATATCGATAAACTGATTGATGAGGGGTGGGCATTCACCCGTTTGTACGCAACGGGAACGCGTTCTGTTCGTGGTATTGAAGCGGTGACCACTGGGTTTTCTCCGACTCCTGCACGTTCAGTGGTCAAATTAGGTAAAAGCCAAACGAATTTCTTTTCAATTGCTGATTTATTAAAGTCTCGAAATTACCACACACAATTTATTTACGGTGGTGAAAGCCACTTTGACAATATGAAGAGTTTCTTCTTGGGTAACGGTTTTGTCGATATGCAAGACTTCCCAACTTTTGAGTCGCCTAAATATGTTGGTTCATGGGGCGCGTCAGATGAAGATCTCTACAATAAGGCAGATCAGCAATTTACGAAGATGAGTCGTGAAGGTAAACCCTTCTTTAGCTTAGTTTTTAGCTCATCGAACCACAGCCCATTTGAATACCCTGATAACGTGATTGAACCGTATAATGAGCCAAAACAAACGGTGGAAAATGCGGTGAAATATGCAGACTATGCGCTTGGACAGTTCATTGAAAAAGCGAAAAAGTCACCATATTGGGATAACACGGTGTTTGTTGCTGTGGCAGATCATGATGCTAGAACACAGGGTAATCAGCCTGTACCAGTCGATTACTTTCGAATTCCAGCGGTGATTTTTGGTGGCGGCATTGAACACCGCATTGACGATCGTCTAGTTAGTCAAATTGACCTTGCACCCACACTGCTTTCTTTGGCCGGTATCAGTAGCCAAAACCCAATGATTGGGTTCGATTTAACTCATGATGTTCCTGCTGAGAAGCAGCGAGTAATGATGCAACGAGATAAAAACTATGGCTATATGACAGCAGACAACCAACTGGTTGTTATTCGGCCTGAGCAAGGTATTTCTACTTATCAATATGATTTTAAATCAGATACCCTGACAGAAAAAGAGTTGGATCCAGAAGTGGTTAAACGTGCTCATGCCAATGCTATGTGGGGAAGCTTAGCGTTTAAAGAAAACTACTATACCGCATCTGATTCATATTGATTATATTTTTATCCACCTACAGCGTTATGCGATAAATCAGTACCCAAAAGTGGCTGAGAAACATAAACTGGTTGGACTTAAACAAGTTTAGCCAGTTTGTGAGACGCAAAATGTTAGAAAAAGAGAACCTGATTAAACTTGCGCGTATGCCAATGCCGTTTGGTAAGTATGCAGGGCGAGCGCTTATCGACTTACCAGAAGAGTATTTGCTGTGGTTTGATAAGAAGGGCTTCCCTGAAGGGGAGCTCGGGCGTTTGCTGCAACTTTGCTTAGCGTTGAAAATTGAAGGATTGGATAGCGTGGTTAAGCCACTAAAGCGTATGTGATCTAGTGGCTAACCGCGTTATTTTTTCATCAGTTTGGCGAGATCGGCAAAGGGGTTATAGGTCGCGCTTTGATGATCGTCTAATCTCGCAACAGGCTCAGCGCCAAATCGGTCGTGGTCTGAATATTTAGAGTGCTCATGATCGTGACAATAGAGGCATAAAAGTTCCCAGTTACTGCCATCTTCAGGGTTATTTGTGTGATCGTGATCTTTGTGGTGCACAGTTAATTCCCGTAAATTTGAATAAACAAATTCACGCGCGCAATTGCCACACACCCAAGGGTAAAGTTTAAGTGCTTTTTCTCGGTAACCGCTCTCTTTACGAGCATAATTGGCACTTGAACCATAAAAATCTGACGACATGTTAATTCCAACCATTGATTAAAAATACTTTTTCGATATTAAAAACCAAAAATCTGCGCTAATCAAAGTTTGTGTGATTTATTTTAATGCACTCCCTCACACCTTAGCGTAAGTCACTTTTACCACTCAATCTCAATCGGCGTGCCTTCTTTGACTAGGCTCAAAAATTCATCCATTTCTGAGTTAGTCAGTGCAATACACCCATTAGTCCAATCAAAACTTTGCACATATTCTGGTCGTTGCTTGTCGCCATTTTTTAGACCATGGATTTTTATATCACCACCGGGATTGATGCTTAAGCGCTGTGCATGCACTTTATCTTGATGATTCGGGTAACCGATATGAATCGAACGATAATAGCCAGAATCATTACTGATAGCTTCAAGATAGTATCGACCTTCTGGGGTGCGTTGATCGCCTTCTTGCTGTTTATGTCCTTTGGGTTCTTTACCCAAGGCAATTCGATACTCTTGAATGATCTGCTGTCCCGAGATTAAGTACATGCGACGTTTAGATTTATCCACTTTGACCAGATCAATCTCAGCCGCTGCGCTGTTGAGTGAAAAACATAGAAACAAAAGTAGCCTAAAGTATCGGGTCATAAGCGAGTGTCAGTACTGATAAGGTGGCAAAAAGAGAGACATTATGCAGCGGAAGAATGAACGTGGCTAGTTGTCAATGGTGTCTTGTAAATAAGACAATGCTAAAAATAATAGGGTTAACCATGTAATAAATGGAAACAGAATCTCAAAAATGTAGGTTAACTCTAGGATGTAAAAACATAGAGTGCAAATTTGCGGCCGACTTAACAGTGACTTTCTTAAGAGTTTGATTGCACATGATCTTTTGTCTAATTTTGCAATGAAAATTATTACAATGTCAGGCCGCTCATATGTTTTCTCGTACTTTACTCAAACAGATTTCTTCTGCTCGCAGCCACCGTATGCTCGCGGAAGCAACGTTTGATTTTCTTCAAAGTTTCATTTCTCCAAAATCAATGCGGATCTTTCATGCACCAACATTAAACAAGCGCCATGAGTCATTATTTGAGTACAACTTACCGACTGCTCTGCAAAATTATCCAAATACCTTTTGGAATTGGGCCGCACAATTTGACACCTCTGATGGTCTAATTCCACTAGCGATCAACACCTGCAATTGGGACTACCGTAGTGTGATGGGCGGTGAGTCTTATCTTTTTATGTTAGATAACCACCCTGATTTAAGAACCTATTTGCTGCTTGAGGCAATTGATAACGTCAACATTCATGCGAAAACAGAATCCGGAGAGCTCGATTGTATACAACTGATTGCGGCTCGTTGGCAATGTCTTCGCGCGGAATCAGAAGCGGCAAAGGAGTTTAAAAATAGAGATATCCGCGAAGCAAAGTATTTGGATGAAATTAAACAGCGCGAAATGTTCATTGATAATATGAAGCTGGTTCATCAATTAGCGATTGAACTGGCTAACCCAGACAATTTAGATGCGCTGCACAGAGCGGCCGTTGATGTAACGAAAACACGCTTAGGATTTGATCGAGCCGCTTTTTTAGTTCTTGATATGAAAAAACGTTGTTTTAGCGGAACTTATGGTACGGATGAAAGCGGAAAAACGGTGAGCGAACACCATACCCAATACGATTTGCACCAGCTAGAAGAAAGTTATTTAAGCGGTCTTTCTGATGATACTAAAAGTTTGGTGCTGATCGACGATGCCCCTCTATACACGGCGGGCAATGTGGTAGGACAAGGGTGGAATGGGATGTTAATCCTACGTGATGGTAATGAAACCATTGGTTGGATCGCGATTGATAACTACATTAATCGACAGCCCATTACTGAATACCAAAAGCAGATGTTGGAATCTTTTGGTTCATTGCTTGCGCAAATTTATATTCGCAAGCGTCAGGAGCAAAATGTTCGCATGTTGCATGCGAGCATGGTTGAACTGTCACGTTGTATGACGGTGAGTGACGTGTGCAAATCGGCGGTCAGTTTTGCGATTAACCGCATGGGCATTGATCGGATGGCAGTTTTTTTGACCGATAAACACTGCTCGTACATTCAAGGAACGTGGGGAACCGATATCCAAGGCAACATTGTGGATGAATCGTATTTTCGTTCTGGGACCACCAATAATATGATTGTTGATATGGCCAAAGCCAACCCCAATGAGGTGGTGTTTGAAGAGTCAGTCCCTATTTATCATGACAGCAACATTGTTGGTTTTGGCTGGACAGCCATGACCATGCTTACCAACAATGGCGAACCTATTGCTTTTATTGCTGCGGACAATTTGATCCGCCGCTCACCACTGACCTCACAACTGCGAGAAGTGATCCGCATGTTCGCCTCTAATTTAACCGAAGTATTGATGCGCACCAGTGCTCAGCAGGCGATCAGTGAACTGAATGAGAATTTAGAAATTGAGGTGCGTAACCGTACCTATGAGTTACAAAAAGTGAACGACAAACTGGACTTAATGGCCAAAATGGATCCATTAACTCGCCTTGGAAATCGTCGGATGTTAGCTCATTTATTGGAACGCATCGGTTCGAGAGTACAAAATGAGACCGTAAGTTATGGTTTAATTTTGCTTGATATTGATCACTTTGGTTTATTTAATAATTACTACGGTCACTTGGAAGGGGATATTGCTTTGATTCGCATTGGCCATATTCTCAACCAACATGCTCAGGCAGAGAATGAACTCTTTTGCCGAATTGGTGGTGAAGAATTTATATTGTTGGTGGCCAACCGCGATGCAGCAGAAGTGAAAGCGTTGGCTGAAAGCATACGCTTTAGTATTGAACGAGAGCAGATTGAACATAGTGAGAACCCTGATGGTGACTGCTTAAGTGTCTCGATTGGTTACACTATTGCCCAGTACCTTCCCAGTGAACTTAAGTTTGAGGAGATGTACAGCAAAGCAGATAAGGCACTTTACCAAGCAAAAGATAATGGTAGAAACCAAGTCGTTGGTTACTCTGAGCAAAAACACCATACTCGAAGTGATAAAGTCGCCGCGCCAAATTCATAGTGTTGGCGCGGCGAGTCATGGCAAGGATAATGAGAACAGCAGATTATTCAGTCTGAGAGGTAATATTCAACCGTTGAAACGACGCGTACTTTTTTGATGTAAGGAGTATTGTTATCACGATCCACAATACTAAATTGTCCCTGTGAAGCGCGTTTAATCTTGCCAAGTGAGCTTTGCGAATCTTTGGCAAATTTCTCTGCGACTTCTCTTGCTTGTTTGGTCGCTTCTTCAATCATGTCGGGTTTGATTTCATTCAGTCCAGAGAATGAATAATCAACGCGGTTGTTGTAAGGATCTTGATTAAAAACGATGCCTTGTTTTCCTAAATTGCCGAGCTTATTAATGGCCTCGCGCACTAGGTCAACTTGATTGCTGTACACCGTAATGGTTTGGTTCGCTAAATAACGAAACTCGACTAAATTTTCTCCGCCATACTGCTGTGCTTTTTTGTCGATCACCGCTGGCGATGATAGCGAGACACTTTTTTCATCAATGCCTTGTTGAGCTAAAAATGCGGTCACCAGTTGGCTCTGCTTTTCAATCGTGTTGAACATGGTGGGTAAATCATTATCGGCCACACTAAATTGGATCGGCCAAACAACTGTGTCGGCGGGATATTCTCGCTCTGATAATCCTTTAACGGTCACCACGCGCTCATACTCTTTATATTTCACAGCCGTTTGCTGCACAAAGTAACCGAGGGTTGTGAGCCCGAGTATTAAACTCAAACCGATGATCAATGAAGCGCTACTTTTTATTTGCATGCCTTGTTTTCCTTTTGTTGGCAACAGTCCCAAAATGACTTGAAGTCACAGCGGCTAGTCGTTTGGATATAACAACACACCTTAGATTTGAGATTGTGATTTCGACAGCCATTTTCGGTTAGAGTTTTGCCAGAGATTCTAACTTTTTATTCTGGCGCTTAGTTTGCTTTTTTTGAATGGCATCAATCATAGAGATTAACGCTGAGCCATCCCAATCACTTTTCTGAGGTGCGTACAAAGTTTTAAGTTGCTGGTTGACTTGTGCATCTAGTGCGGTTTTCTCTTCATCACTTAATACGACTGAATCGCGCCAGAGGGTGAAGTAATAGCTGATTTTGGCACCATCTTGGCTTTGTACAGCTTCTTTTAACTGTTGATATTGGTGGCCTTCAAGCGGTTGATGATGAGCGTTGGTTTCCTGTGTTGCTGTTTGTGGCGCGTTACGAAATGACCAAGCGACTACCATAGTCGCCATCCATAACAGTGCAAAAAATGCGGTAAAGTAGGGCCAGTATCCTGCATCTTTAACGGTGACGGTTTGTACTGTTGGTGGTGTCAGCACAGAGGTGGATGGGTTGAGTAATTCACCTGGCGAAACCTCTAGCTTTAATCCTTTGGCTTGCGCGCTTTGCTGAGATTCGTTTTTGGTGTCCCACCAACTGACGGTGAGATCCGCTAGCTCAACCTTACCGACGGTTTTGGGGATGAGTACTTGTTTTAGCGTCATTTGCACATCGCCATTATCTAAGCTTTTAAACTGAGGCTTTTCAGCATAGAGCCGAATTGAGTCTGGATATTGCACTGAGAGGTTAGGCAACTGCGTCTGCGTAAGGCCTTTCACTGTCAGAATCCATTCACGAGTCAACGATTCACCCACTTTGGTTTTAAAGCTCTCGGCGGTGATGATCTGCCCTGTGGCATCTCGCCACGTTTGGTTGAGTGTTAGTTTTGGTGTAGGTAGCCAAGTGCCTTGATAGCTATCTGGTTTCGGCAGTACGGTCAGCGAAAAGGTTTTGGCCGGAATATCGACTTGCAGCAAGCGGGTGCTGCCCGTTTGGTTGTTACCATAGATGAGGCCAGCTTTAAACGCAGGGCCGGATAACGTGAAAGTTCCTGCCTCTTGGGCCGTGACTCTAAATTTTTGGTCTACAACAGTGACTTCAACCCCATCCAATAAGCTTTGGTATTGGTTAGCTTCTCCCTCGGTCGTCAGTTCTAATCCTTGTACAGCGGGTGGCGTAATTTGTGGATTTTGCAGCCTTCTTGGATCAGCTTTGATGATTAGGCGAGCATTGAGAAAAGTGCTTTCACTCGGGTAGAGTTTGCTACGTTCTAGATCAGCTTGTATTTCAACAAGGTCAGATTGCTTGGGCGCTTCACCATCAGCGATAACTTGAATCGCGATCGGTTGAGTAGTTGCCCCATTGACGCTAAAACTAGGAATGGTCAGTATGCCGAGTTTGTTGGCTGCCAACGATACATTCCATTCACTGCGCGTGCTGCGATCGCCATTGATGATGTTCACCGAAGTACCAAAACTTGGGCGGCCAAGAAAAAAATCGCCTTCTAACACCTTAAAGTCGATCGCATCGGTCGATACTTTTTCATCGGCAACAATTCGTAATTGGAATACTTCATTTTTCGCGACCTTATTTTTACTGACGCTGGCGTAAAGTGCAGCCGCGTTAGCGGCCGAGCTCAGTAGAGCAACAGAAACTAGGCTGATAATCGCAGCCCAAAATGAACGCTTGATCGATTTCATACTTACCACTTCTTGCTGTTGTTTTGTGGAGGTTGTGCTTGGTCTTCTTGCCGTTGTCTTGCTTGTAGCAACAATTGTGCTTTGAGTAAGCCACTAGGATCTCGTGCACTTTCGACTTGTTCTAGCTTGCGAAGTTGCGGGTCAACAGTTTGGCTATCGCTTTGCTGTTGCGATTGCTTCTGTGTTTGCTGCTCAGAGGCTTCTTTGTCACTGACCTCATCTTCGTTGTTCATTGATCCATTTGTTTGAGTCGCTTCAGTCGGCTGTTGAGAGGCAGGCGATTCATCCGCCGTGTTGACCTTGGAGCGCTCACTTTGCTCATTTTTACTTTGTGCCGATTGAGGCGAAGACTGAGAGCCGTCGTTCTGCGGTGAGCCATCGCTTTGGTCGTCAGATTTATCTTCTGTTTGTTCGCCATCTTGTTGTTGTGCATCGTTTTTATTCTGCGCATTATTTTTATTTTCCGACCGATTTTGATCTTGATTTGGATCGGAAGGCTCACCAGACTGTTGCTGTTGCTGTTGCTGTTGCTGTTGCTGTTGCTGTTGCTGTTGCTGTTGCTGTTGCTGTTGCTGTTGCTGTTGCTGCGCTTTTTTTACGATTTCCAAATTATGCTGAGCATCTTTATGGTTTGGGTCGCGTTTTAACACCTCTTCATACAAGGTTTGGGCCTTTTCCAATTCTCCATTTTGCGCGTAGGCGTTGGCCAAGTTGTATTGCACTCGCACATTGTCTTGCACTCGCACATTGTCTTGTGGCAGTTGAGAGAGGGTCTCCACCGCTGCCTGATATTCTCCAGCCTGATATTGAGCGATGCCTTTCCACTCTAAGTCTGTAAATTGTTCACTGGCCGCTTGATACTCCTTTGCATCAAACGCTTTTTTGGCTTGTTGATTGCTATTTAGCCAAGGAGAAGCCTGTACACTATTGCTGTGTAGTGTAGGGATGAAGAGCAGTAATAAAGAAAAAATGACGCCACGGCGAAACAAAAGCAAACACGGGATAATGAGGAGCAGCACTAACCAATAGCCATTGTTAACGCGCTCTTTCACCATTTGTTGACTCTTGGTTGTACTGTGTGGTTGTTCGTTTTGGTCTAGCTTAGCGATCATTGCAACATCGCTATTGTCTAAGCTGATTGGCGTAAATAATCCATTTATATTCTGCGCGAGCGACTGCATATTGGCAAAGTTGGTCTTGGCCACCACGGTCTGCCCTTGTGCATTTTTCAGTAAGCTGCCATCGCTGAGCGTAATAGGCGCGCCCGCTTGTGTACCAATGCCTAAGATCACTAATTTCCAACGCGTATTGGTAAGCTGTGTTTCAATCTGAGCTTGCTCTTGTGAGTCGATGTCATCGGTCAATAACACAATGTCACCTTGTGCAAGGCCGGCATTTTTCATCATGTCGATGGCTAATTGAACCGCGCGAGCCGCATCTGCGCCGGGGTAGGGCATAATATCGGGCGATAGATTGGGCACTAAGTTGCTTAGGGTTGCGGTGTCGGTGGTTAATGGGCTAACGGTATAGGCATCACCAGCATAGGCGACAAGCCCTGTACTACCTTCTTGCCATTGTGTGAGTAAGTCGAGCGCTTTATAACGCGCTTGCGTTAAGCGGTTGGGTTTTATATCAGTAGCGTACATCGATAGTGACATGTCCATCACTAATACGCGCGCGTTACTATTGCTGTAACTGGGGCGTGTTTGAGATTCAAAACTCGGACCAGCTAGCGCCAGTACTGCGAGCAGCCAACTGATGCTGATGATCACAATGGTCGCGTTATGCTTTTTATCGCTCAAACCCATCGCCTTAGCCAGATGAGGTGCTATCAAAGAGTGTCGTTTGGCACGCAGAGTGAACCAGCCCAGCAGTAGTGCTAAGGGGGATAGTGCGGTTAACCACCAAGGTGTAAGAAAAACAAACTCAGACATGATTTCTCCTTAGTAGCGCTAAGAGTACAGAAAGCGCGAGCGCTATCGCCAACGGATAACCAAACCATTCGCTTTGTGGACGCCAAGTTTGGCTTGCTTGGCTTATGGGTTCTAATTGATTAATGGTGTCGTATATTTTGGCCAGATCTTGGCTATTTCGTGCGCGAAAATATTGGCCACCAGTCATGGTCGCTATTTGTGTTAACGTCTTCTCATCTAAATCTTCCGCGGTATTGATTTTTCGAGTCATAAAAAACTCTTTGACCATCATTTCGCCAGCGCCAACACCGACTGTGTAAATGGTGGCATTGTATTTTTGGGCAATTTTCGCAGCTTCGATTGGGTCGAGCACGCCAGCGGTATTGCTGCCATCGCTGAGTAAAATCATCACCCGCTGTGGGGCATCACTATCGATAAACGTTTTGGTCGCAAGCCCAATCCCTTCACCAATGGCGGTTTGGGTGCCGATCAGCTTAAGGACGGCTTGATTAAGCTGCTGGCGAATGGTGTTTTTATCCAGAGTCAGAGGCGTTTGTAGATAGGCGTGATCGGCAAATAAGACTAACCCAAGGCGATCACCTTCGCGCTTGTCAATAAAATCAGAGAGCACATTTTTAACGGCGCTCAAACGATCAATGTACTGATCGCCAAGCAGCATATCTTCTTGGCTCATGGAGTAAGAGAGGTCAACCACCAGCATCAGATCTCGGTGTTTGGGCTGAGCAATAACCGGGTCGCCAAACCACACTGGACGGGCTGCGGCGATCAATACTAAGCACCAAATAACGCTCGCAATGATTTTAGCGATGATCTGGTTTGGTACTTGACGCTGATTATCTTTAGGAAGGTAGGGCAGGTGAATCGCTGCCCTTTCTTTTGCTGGTGGTAAGAATTGATAAACGACCAGCGGGAGTGGCAGCAGACATAGCATCCACCACCACAATAACTCTATATTTGCCAAAGCCTAGCTATCTCCGTTTTTTAGGCGGCAAAGCATCATTAACCCATTGATAGCAGTGATTAATCAGCTCTTGACTGTTTTCTGTTTTCTGCTTTTGGTATAACGCTTGCTGCCACAATGTTTCATTGGGAACAAAAAGAGGGTAAGAAATTTGTGAATCTAAAAAGGTGTACCACTCTTTGCCGGTAAGATGTGCGATTTCCATTCGAGGGTAGTAACAAAGCGCGGCTTGACGAAGTAGCTCAATCGCTGAAGAAGGAGTTAAATGCCCAAATTGGGGGTTGAGTAAACGCAGCGCCGTTTTTTTCGGGGCTAAGCGTTTACGACGCCAACGAATGACGAACACCAGAATCAGCAGACAGAGCAGTATGCCCGCCGCGCTTGCCCACCATCCCCAAGCCAAGGGAAACCAAGAGGGTAGCTCAGGCAGTTGCATCGCGCTTAAATCTAAAAGTGTAGCTATTGATGATTCCTTCATTCTTTATATCCGGATAGTTGTTGCAACAAAGGTTTCTCACTAGAGAGTGAGGTATAAGAAATTGCCATAGTTTGACTCAATGATTTTAGTTTTTCTTTTTGAGATTCAAAGGCTTTTTTTAACCCTAAGCGCGTACTATTTTTCGAAAAGTTGAGCCAGCTCGTCTGTTGGTCATCGGTTACGCGTTCTACACCGCGAAATTGGGTCTCTCCTTGCTCTAATGGATCGTAAATGTGCACAATTTTTACACGATTATGTCGCTGCAATTGGTTGAGTATTGGTTGTAATGTGGCATTGAAATGGACGAAGTCACTGATCAAAATCACTTCACTGCCTTTAGGACACAAACGATTCAACGCAGTTAGGCCGCGCTGCATGCTGTGTGATTTCGTTTTATCAAGCTCCAGCAGCTGTTGGTTTTGTAGTGTCACCAACTGTTGCAACAGCTGTAATGGCCCTTTTTGGCGGCTAGTCGGTTTTAACTCAACCAGTGTCGAACCAGTATCAATCACCGCGCCCACTCGGTCCTTATTGGCAATGCTTAACCAACTGAGCAAGCTTGCCATGTGCGCCGCTTGCACTGATTTGAGCATTAACTGCGATCCAAACTGCATAGAGCGGCTCAGATCAACGTAAAGAATGACGGGTTTTTCTCGTTCTTCACTGAACAGTTTGGTATGAGGCTTTCCCGTACGCGCAGTAACGCGCCAGTCGATGGTCCGAATATCATCTCCTGCTTGGTATTGCCTGACCTCAGCAAAGTCCATTCCTCGGCCGAGTTGCTTGCTCTGATGCTGCCCCAATACTTGCGCCCATAAACTTTTAGCAGGTGGCAGCCAGCGAATAGCGTGCTGTTTGTAAGGCAACAGTTCAGCCAATGAAAGTGTGACACCCGTACTAAACGGTGGAAGTGACTCTTGCATAGTAAACCTTAGTCTTAGTGCTAAGCACTACCAACCAGTGACAGTAAGTGAGTGATAACTTGGTTGGGATGTACGCCCTCAGCCTGTGCTTGGTAGCTCAATAATAGACGGTGGCGCAAAACCGGAAATACCATCGCTTGAACATCTTCAGGGCTGACAAAATCACGCCCACTGAGCCATGCATGAGCGCGAGCGCATCGATCAAGCGCGATGGTTGCTCGCGGGCTGACGCCCATCTCTAGCCATTGTGCTAACGTGGCATCGTAGTCTGCGGGTTTACGCGTTGCCATGATCAGGCGAATAATATATTGCTCAATAGGTTCGGCCATGTGAATGTTCAGCACTGCTTGCCGAGCACTGAAAATATCGCTTTGGCTTAGTGTTGGCGGAGAGACTTTCTCAATTCCCTGCGCTTCCCCGCGGTTCAAACGTAAAATGGCGAGTTCATTTTCAGCGTCTGGATAATCAACATTTAAATGCAATAAAAAACGATCCAACTGCGCTTCGGGTAGAGGATAAGTACCCTCTTGCTCGATAGGGTTTTGGGTAGCCATCACTAAAAAAAGTTCAGGTAACGGGTAGGTTTTTCGACCTGCCGTGATCTGTTTTTCGGCCATCGCCTCGAGCATCGCAGCTTGTACTTTGGCTGGAGCGCGGTTGATTTCATCAGCCAATACTAATGAGTTAAAAATCGGGCCCGCTTGAAAGGTAAACTCACCTGTTTCAGGGCGGAAGATATCTGTACCGGTTAAATCGGCGGGGAGCAGATCAGGCGTAAATTGGATTCGATGAAAATCACCTTCTATGCAATCGGCGAGTGATTTCACGGCACGGGTTTTTGCAAGGCCAGGAGGCCCCTCGACCAAAATGTGCCCATCAGCAAGAAGTGCAACTAATAACTGTTTAACCAAACCTGTCTGGCCTATGACTTGCTGATTTAAATAGTGTTGTAGCGATTGAAATGCGTGCGATGGCATTGAATGGGTCTCCTGTTGTTTTGCTGAATTAGTAATTTATTGATTCGAAAAGTTCCATGAAAAGTGTGATGCATCAACTGATTGGCGAATTATTATCCATTTGGCGAAACGAAAGAATGTTTGGTCACCATACTCGACTATGCTTAGGAACAACCATTGTTGGCCATGATCACATTCTACGTGAAGATAAATCGATTCTATCGATAAATTTCTCAAGAGAGAGGGTTTGTTGCCGATACAAAAGAGTTATTCATGACAAGCCAATAATAAAGAGCGCAAATAATGTTCAAACTTAATTCGATGAGTATTAAGCAAAAGGTTGTATTAGGAATTACGTTCGCGGTACTCGCTTCGACGGTTATCGTTGGTGTAATGGCGCAGCGTCAAGCACGAGAGGTACTGGAGCACCGATTAATTGATATCGAACTTCCCTCGTTACTTGATCAAATCAGTAGCCAGATAGATCGAGAAGTATCGCAATTGCTCTTTTCTGCTGAGCAACTAGCCAATAATGAATTCATCAAGCAAGCCGTTCAGACGACCGATATTAATGCTGACGCTGAGGCGATGCTGATTAAGCAGCTCAATAATGTACGCGATCAATATTCGTTAAATGATGCTTCTGTGGCTAACCGAAAAACGGCGTATTACTGGAACCAAAATGGTTTTCTGCGTCAGCTTAATCAACAGCAAGATGGCTGGTTTTTTGGTTTTACGCAATCGGGACAAAAGACCATGGTCAGTATGTTCCAAGAGGCAAGTGGCGAAGTGAAAATGTTTGCCAACTATCAAAATGTCAGTGGCGATACGATGTCTGGTTTGTCGAAATCAATGGATGACATGGTGAGCCTGCTCAATGGATTTAAAATCGAGGACACAGGTTTTGTCTTTTTGACCAACTCGAAAGGGGAAGTGCAAATCCATCGCCAAAAAGAGAAAGCTAAAGCCTCATTAACACAATTGTACGGCTCAAACGCAAACCAACTATTGAATAAAAGCCGCTTCAACCTGATTTCGACAACCTATCAAAACCAAGATGTTTTTGTCGCTAGTGTCTACGTGAAATCGATGGACTGGTTTGTGATTGGTTCAGTACCTGTGTCGGAAGTCTTCGCCGAATTAAATGCTGTTGCGCAAAAAATGTTGTTCACAACCTTAGCTGTGGCGGGTTTGTTTATTTTGATGGGCCTTTTTCTCGCGAATAGTATTGCCAACCCAATTAAACAGATTGCACAACGCTTTACCGATTTAGGGAAAGGCGATGGTGATTTATCGCAACGGATTGAGGTATTGGGCCGCGATGAAATCGCTCAATTATCAGCGGGCTTCAACGGTTTTATTGAGAAGATTCATCAATCGATGAAAGAAGTCGCTTCTACCAGCCATGCATTGCAGTCGGCGGCGGGTCGGGTGTCGGAAAAATCGACGCGAACTCATGACAATAGCCAAGAACAGCGTGACCAAACTATACAAGTGGTGGCGGCGATTAATCAAATGGGGGCCACTATCAGTGAAATTGCTTCTAACGCGGCGACGGCAGCTGAAACAGCAAATCACGCGGCTGATAACACTGAAGTAGGACGTGAAGTGGTAAGCAAAGCCAAAGATGCCATCAGTCGTTTAGCAGCGGATATCGAAAATACGGGTAAAGTGGTGGAGCAGCTAGCATCGACCACTCAAGATATTGGCTCTATTTTAGGTGTTATCCGTGGTATTTCTGAACAAACCAACTTGCTGGCATTAAACGCTGCAATTGAAGCGGCGAGAGCTGGAGAGCAAGGTCGAGGTTTTGCTGTGGTGGCAGACGAAGTACGCAATTTGGCCAGCCGCACGGCCTCTTCAACGGAAGAAATTCAAAAGATGATCAATCAATTACAAAACGATGTAAAAGATGCGGTCTCGGCGATGTCTTCTGGTAAGGCTGTTACACAGGAAGGGGTTGACGCTTCCGATGAAGCGGTGAACGTTTTAGTGAATATTTCAAACAGGATCCACGATATTTCCGATCGCAACACTCAGGTTGCCACGGCGACTGAAGAGCAATCAACGGTGGTGCACACAATCAATCAAAATATTGAAGAGATCAACGCCATCAATGAAGTGACCACCAGCACCGCAGAAGAGTTGGCAGAAGCGAGCCAAGAGTTGCGTGATCTGTCTGGCCGTTTAGATAAAATGGTGGGTAGCTTTAAGCTCTAGAATCATGAGGGGGAAATCGGTACACTTCCCCCATTACGTTTATGTTTAGGTAAGTAAAATGAGTGATTTCGAAAAAGAGTTAGCACAATTGTCGCAACAGGTGGCGGGTGAACCTGAAGTGAAACTGCCTTCGTTGGAAGAGCAAAAAGCGATTGTGGCTGAGCTTAAGCAGCTAGAAGCGGAAGGCAAGCTGACGCCAGAAGTGCTGGAAAAGCATTTTGGACAATTCTTTACAGAAACGGATACCCCCGTCCATTAATTCAAACCCACTTTATTTAATTTAGAGCACACAAGTTTATTTAGAGTACACAATAGTATTTAGAGTACACAATAGTATTTTAGGGCACACAGTAGTGGTGCCCTTTTTTATCAGAAAACGTTATTGAGTCATAGGAAGCTGTTGCGCGATATCTTCGAGTGCCTGTTGAAGGATCTCTGTCGTTTGCGCGCCTGAGATAAGATGGCGTTGCTCAATGATCAAGGCTGGCACAGCTTGAATTCCTGCCTCTAACCACTGTTGCTCTGTGACAGAAACGGTTTTCGCCCACGACTCATCAGTTAAAACTGCGCGGCAGATTTCTCTGTCTAAACCAAGGCTCTGTACTAGGTCGAGCAAGACATCATCGTCATCTAAGGCTTGTCCGAAAGTGAAATAAGCACGAAATAGTGCCATTTCCAGCTCTAATTGTTTTCCTTGGCTATTCGCCCACATTAATAATTGATGCGCTTTACGGGTATTATAAATACGCATGTCGTCACTGAAGTTGAATTGAAAGCCGACTTCTTGCCCTAGGGCGCTGAGGGTTTGGCGTGCTTGTAAACTTGCTTCTATCGACGTGCCATATTTTTTGGCTAAATGTTGCTGTAGGTGTTCACCACCTACAGGCATAGCAGGGTTGAGTTCAAAAGGGTGCCAATGGATGTCTGCATCGATGGTATCGCTGAGAGCCAGCAGCGCTTGCTCTAACCGCTTATAGCCAATGATGCACCAAGGGCAGACAACATCTGACACGATATCAATGCGTAGTTTTTTCATTTTCTTCCCTACCGCGATTGGCAATTCACTGACCTTAATTATAGCGAGATTATCAGCATAAACTGTGACTTGTTGTGTAGCCCTTTGGAAAGCTAGGCGCTTTTTTATCGCTCTACGCCTTTTCTCTCATACAAACAATATTGCAATAAGGCTGATGGAATTGCTGAAACGCTCTCTATACTCTAAAAACGTTAAATGCAGAGAATTAAACTGCGCTTTGAGAAACAAGTGACGTATTGTGAGGTTTCGCCTCTTTCAACTTGTGAGTTAACCATGATGAACAGGGACATTGACGTATGACAAATGTTCAACCAACCGATGTGATTTTGCATGCTTTTGATTGGCCGTATCGTTTAGTCGCTGAGCGTGCAGAGCAAATTTTCCAACTGGGTTATAAAACGGTGTTGATTTCACCGCCGATGAAATCGTTCAAAACCGCTCAAGGTACAAAATGGTGGCAACGTTACCAGCCGCAAGATTATCGCATCATTGATAATCAACTGGGCAATACCCATGATTTTAAACAAATGGTTGAAACCTTAACCGCATTAGGCTTGCGAATTTATGCCGATGTGGTGTTCAACCATATGGCCAACGAATCCAAATTACGTTTGGATTTACAATACCCGAGCGCACAAGACTTAGCTTCCTACCAGAATAAAAGCGATGAGTACCAAGCGCTGCGCCTCTTTGGTGATCTGACCCAGCCACTCTTTGATAAAGATGACTTTGTGGAAGCGTTTGGTATAAAAGATTGGAAGGATCGTTGGCAAGTGCAAAATGGCCGCATTACTGGAGGGGCGCATGATCCGGGCCTACCCACGTTGCGTGATAATGAACATGTGGTTGTGCAACAACAGGCTTATTTAAGGGCATTGAAAGCGTTAGGAGTCAAAGGATTTCGAATTGATGCTGCTAAGCATATGTCTATTGAGCATTTGAAGAAAGTATGGGCCGATGACATTACGCAAGGCATGCATATTTTTGGCGAGATCATTACTGATGGCGGTGCAACCAAAGAAGAGTACCAACTTTTTCTCGAGCCTTATCTGCAAGAAACCAAGTTGGGTGCTTATGATTTCCCACTATTTCAAACGGTATACGATGCGTTACAAACAAAAGGTAGCCTGAAATGGCTGATTGACCCTTATTGTTTTGGTCAGGCGCTTTCCAACAACCGAGCGATTACGTTCACCATTACGCATGATATCCCCAACAACGCTGTGTTTGCCGACCTCGTCATGGATGAAGCCTTAGAAAATATCGCCTACAGCTACATTCTTGGTCGCGATGGGGGAGTGCCATTAATTTACACTGATTTGAACACCAGTGGCATTTTGAACCATGCTGGTCTTCCGCGCTGGCAAGAGGCATGGTGTTCGCCACAAATGGCGGCGTGTATTGCTTTTCATAATAAAATGCATGCGTTGCCAATGAAAACGCTAGAAGCGAGTGATGACTTGTTAGTGTTCAGCCGCGGTAAGGAAGGGATAGTGGTTTTGAACAAATCTCAACGCAGTCAGCGCGTTGAAATTGATTGGGCAAATCCAATGGTAGAATTGTTTACGAAGCAGCAGTATCAACCCAATAACCAAAAGATTGTCATGGATATCGCCGCTCGTTCTAGCGCGATGCTTTGTCGGCTATCAAATGTCTGATGGTGAATAAAACGGTGAGTCGTTAGAAAAGTAAAGGCGCGTAATCGGCGCCTTTACTGGTCTACCCAGTTGCTGCGGTAGAGGATTAAACGATAAATTTATTCAATATAGCATCTTGCTCTCTGATATTTTCGGTTTGAGCTTGCATGGCGATGTTGGCATTGTCAGCGGCGTCTGCAACTTGAACGGAAAGATCTTTGATCTTAACCGTGTTGTTGTTGATCTCTTCTGCTACCAAGCTTTGTTCTTCGGCTGCCGAAGCTATTTGGATATTCATATCACTAATTTGCTGAATAGCATCGCGGATTTTCAGCAGAGCATTATTCGCTTCTTCGGCACGATTGACCGCCTCAGCTGCCGTTGTTTTACTCTGATTCATCGCATTGGCAACAGAAGTAGCGCTCGACTGCAACTTCTCAATCATATTACGGATCTCCGTCGTGGATTGCTGCGTTCTTTGCGCCAGCGTACGCACTTCGTCTGCAACGACCGCAAAGCCTCGGCCTGACTCTCCAGCCCGAGCCGCCTCTATCGCTGCGTTTAGTGCCAGCAAGTTGGTTTGGTCGGCAATGTCGTTGATCACTTTCAAAATGGTTTCGATGTTTGCCGTTGCATTTTCTAGTGCACTTACCTCTGTTACTGCTTCATCAATACGCGTCGAAAGATTATCGATCGCTTGCGTGGTTTGGGTCACAACATTGGTACCAAATTCAGTCGCATCATCAGCATCTTTTGCCGCCGATGCCGCGCCTTGCGCGTTGTTGGCGACATCGCCAGAAGTGGTGGCCATCTCATGCATGGCCGTGGCTAATTGCTCAAGTTCATGCAGTTGATCACGCATCGCTTCGGCCGATTCTTGCAACCCCATAGAGGTCATTTCCGAACCGCGTAAAATTTCTGAACCGATGGCTTTAGACTGGGTAATTTGTTGTTGTAAGGCTTCAGTAAAGGTATTGAAACCGACCGCTAATACCGAGAATTCTTTATCCGTGTCGGTGGCTAAGCGTTGGGTTAAGTCACCACTACCAGAGGCAACGTTCTGTATTGCATTATTGAGTGCATCAAGCGGTTTCATCAACAGACGGATAAGCACAAGCAGTATCGCAATACTGAAGACTAAAGCGATTAACGTATAGATGATCGAACTGTTGCGCAGTGTTGCTAAAGACGCATAGGCGATCTCTTCATCCAAAACGACACCGACGTACCAGTCCTCTCCAGGGACTTTTGAAAAATCGAGTGTGTAGTGTTTGCTATCGATCAGCACTTGTTTAGGCTCTTCGACGATAACGGCATTGCCTAAGTATTCTTTCATTGGCTTGCCGTTCATCTCTGCTCGAGGGTGGGCTATGGTTGTGCCATCGGATGAAACAATAAACACATAGCCTGCATCAAATAATTTTACGGTGTTGACCAATTCTGCTAACCCAGCAAGGCTAACATCGTAGAAAATGGCGCCGATAAATTTGCCATTATCTTTAACTGGGGTAGCAATAGACACCAATATTTCATTAGTGGCAGAGTCGGCGTAAGGTGCAGTAATAATCAGTTTGTCGGCATTTTTTGCATCAATATACCAAGGGCGCACGCGTGGATTCCATGATGCGCCTGGGTTCCAAGTAGGATCATTACTGATGTAAGAGCCATCACTCTCAAAACCGACCCCAGCCAGTAAAAAAGTTTGTTTGACAATCGGCCTTGTGATGACCTTAGACATACTTTCTCGGTTAATGTCGACTTCCAACATGCTGGTGGCGTAAGCGGCAATGGCCTTGCGGCTATTGATCTCTGCACCAGCTGTATTGCTAACCCCATCCACTATTTCAGTTACACTCGCTTCAACTTGTGACTTCACTTCTTTTTGGACGGTGAAGTATTGTTGTATCGTCAGCAGAGTAACGGTGACCAACAGCAGCAAAGATGACGCCGCGACGATCTTATGGCTGAATTTCATGGCAATCCCTTCCATCAATAAATATTAATATTATTAATAAATGTATAGTTAGGGATTGATCATTCAGCCAGTAAACAATCCATTTTTAAGCGAAAAATTACAAATTTCGCCCGAGAACTAAAAGCGCAAGTTGTTGGCACTCTTGTTCATTTCCTTGGAAAAGCTCATCGACGATTTGGCTCAGTTTGATGCCAGACAGCTTGCGTTTTTGTGCCTCACGAACACGCAGTGCGATTTGACATTCAATTGGCAGCTCACTTACTTGATGTGGTTGCCAGGCTGACAATTTTTCGCTGAAGTTGTTTAACGATAACTTGGGCTTAAAATGCGTGGCTTCGCTTTTTAGTACATGAAGAAGGTGCGAATAGATTTCATCGTTAGGTTGACATTGACTCAGGTGATCGCAAGCAGCTTGGCTCAGTTCAGATAAGGTGACGTAACCCGCTTGATGGGAAAAAGCGGCGGTTAAACGTACTGAAAAATCGACACGCTGCCACTGCGTATTAGGAAAAATAGTCAGCGAGCATAAACAGTCAAAAGGGATCCAAAAACTCTGCTTTGCTTCAACTGAATATTCATGTTTGCCAAGTTTACACAGTACTAATCCGCTCATTACTCGAATCAAACTGTGTTTGATGACTTTCTTGCGAGGGGTGACAACTAAGTTAGCAGACAGTAAGGCTTCAAATTGAATCGCGTAGTTCATGGTACTTCTCACTGATTTTGGTGCGCTAAGAGTACCTTGTCTCACAGAAAATGCCAAATATGCGAACTAAAATCACCTTATTCTGGTCTGACCTTAGTGAATCTGTTACGACTGTAGCTGCGAGCTACGTCAACTATGCGTAGAATGAGCCAGCTTTTTATTTGATGTATGAATATATGACCACCACAACTGATCCTTATGTAGATATCCGTCCTTACAACGACGATGAGATTCCAGCGGCTATTGACCGTTTAATCAATGATGAAGAATTTATCTCAGCTATTTTGCAACATCGTTTTGATAAACGATCTGCTTGGCTAAAATCGATACTGAGCCCTTTTGTAAAAGCATACTTAAAGTTTAAATGGGCCAAACTCACGTCCGTGGAAGCAATCCAACTTGAAGTGAAAAAATACCTCACAAAAACACTAGAATCAACGACACAAGGTGTCACCTTCAGTGGTCTCGATAAATTGGATAAACAGACGGCTTATTTATTTATTTCGAACCACCGTGATATCGCGATGGACCCAGCATTGGTCAATTATGGTCTGTATATGTCTGGGCATAAAACTGTACGTATTGCGATTGGTGATAACTTATTGAAAAAGCCTTGTGCTACAGAGCTGATGCGTCTTAATAAGAGCTTTATTGTGAAACGCTCGGCTAAAGGCCCGCGCGAGATGATGAAAGCGCTCAGTACCTTATCTGCTTACATTAAACACTCACTTGAAACTGGAAATTCTATCTGGATAGCGCAAAAAGAGGGACGAGCAAAAGATGGTAACGATTTTACCGATCCGGCCATTTTGAAAATGTTCCATGTGGAAGGGCGCAAGCAGAAAATAGAGTTTGCTCAGTATATTCAATCGCTCAAAATTGTCCCGGTCGCGATTTCATATGAAAACGATCCGTGTGATATGGCCAAAGCGTGTGAGTTATATGAAAAAGCGACGCATGGGCGTTATGAAAAAGGGGAATTTGAAGATATTGAAAGCATTGTCCAAGGTATTGTCGGTGAGAAAGGCCGAGTGCATGTTGGCTTTGGTGAAGTGATTACTCAAGCATTTGAAACGCCAGAAGCATTGGCGCAAGAGATCGATCGCCAAATTCACGCAAACTACAAATTATTCCCGATCAATAAGTTAGCGGCTGGGATAGAAAGTAGTGATATCACGCCAGATATCCGCGCTCACTTAGAAAGCAAGCTGACTCAGATCCCTGAAGGGGCACAGCGCTATTTACTCGATAGCTACGCCAACCCAGTAAAGAATCAGCAATAATCATTAAACGATGAAGAGAGGGGCTCACGGCTTCTTCTCTTCTCTTTTTCTAGCCTATCTTGCGACCGCGCCGCCAAGGGTCAGTTTGCTTGGCCATTTACTGATGACATTACCTCCCAAATAAATATTGCCATTGACGGTCATCGTGTCAGGAAATTCGGTGATTTTGGAACCGCCAATAAACAAACTCCCTTCCACAACCAAACCTTCGGGCAATTGGGTTAATGGCGTTCGAATTACGCTCAAATCCCCCTTGACTAAGAGATTCGCAGGCAGCGTTTCAAGCGGTGTATCCGTGAAATTCAGGTAACCACCGACCTTGATTCTCATTGGCCACGATTTGATTTTACTACCCAGTAAGTTCGCATAACCACGAATGGTGGTACCTTTTGGAATATTCTCTAGCAAGCTATTAGATGCTTCTAAACTACCCTGCACATTCAAGCCCTTAGGCAGGGATTTTATCGATGTCTTAGCAATATTTAGGTTGCCTTTAAGCGTGAGATTTTCGGGCAATGTTGTGTAGGGTTTATTACGCAAATAGAGATTGCCATAATTATCAAGGTGGTTAAGGATTTGATATTGATCGAGCGGCTGTGACCATGCACAAGAGGCATAGAGAAGGTTGCATAATGTTAGTAAAAGCGAAAACTTATTCATAAAGCCTGCAGATGAAGACACGATACCTAGAGTATCGGCAGATTACGGTTAAGCTTCAATAATGCATTGCCTAGGATGAGAAAGCAAAGTGCTTGGGCGATAAAAAAGCGAGCCATGATTAGGCCCGCTAAGAGCAATTAGATTAACGAGCCAAAGAGCGCGACTTCAGTTCAAAAATAAGTTTTTCGGCACTGACTTCAAATTTGAAACGTGCATGCAATTCAGTAGAGTTATCGTCTAACGGTGAAACTTCAAACTCAACATTATCTGAAACTTGTTTGGCAAGAGCGAGGTACTTCTCAAATTCAGCTTCTAGCTGAGCTTTGTTGGGTGCCATGACCATCACTTCGGCAACTTCATCACCTTCTTTGATAATAAAGCCAATTTCGCCAGCGCAGCCACATGCTTCGCAGACTTGGATATCAACGTCTTTTTCGATACTCATTGTGAATCCTCTTAGTAAATGTATGGACATTCTAACGGGCAAATCGTTTATCAGCCACAAAAAGCCAATCAGGTTTGGGGTAAATCGCGTCTTATTTTGGTTGTTCGAAAGTTTTTAGCCATCGTTATGAATTAATGAGTGTGATACTGCTCAAATAATCACTAGTTTTTGTGTCATAAATTTGTCAGAACAGTGTTCAGTTCGTTGCGAATTGTTGACGATTGTACGATTATTCGGTTGAAACAATTATTAATATTATAAATTGCGCTTCATCCATTAGTGGTGATGACTAATAAACTGGAAATTTAAGTTTCATTAGTGATAGCTAAAGGAGTGACAGTAACAAGCCAGTAGATAACGCTTTTAACAAGATAATTCTGGTTTGAATTTACTGTTTTAAGGGATGGTTTTTTAGACAGAAAATGCCATACCACGAGGGGTGATTCGCGAAACGGCACTATCATCGCAATTGAGTTAGATGGATTAATAAAAAAGAGAAGAGTCTGGACCATGCCAAAGCGTAGTAAAGAAGATACTGAAATCACCATTCAGAGAATAATGGATGCTGTTGTCGATCAGTTATTGAGACTGGGTTACGACAAAATGTCGTATACCACGTTGAGTCAGCAAACAGGGGTTTCACGAACGGGGATTAGCCACCATTTTCCAAAGAAAACCGATTTTACGGCCGCTTTAGATGGGCGGATTTTTAAGCTGTTTGTTGAGCATTTAGATTTTGAAAATGACCTTTCAAGCTTTTCAGATAGCTGGATAAATGCGCTGGAAAATGCACAATTTTTGGCTATTTTGCGTTTATTATTTCATCATGTTGTGACGACTGAAAATGCGGATGAATTTGCAGCAAACGGTGTTGATCGGTTATACAAAACGGTGGCTGTACAGTTTGGCAAAGAGAGCGCAAGGGAGCTTGAGTGGCTGATTGGTAAATCACTGATTAAAATGAGTCAATAATTTGGCACTTTGTGCAAGCTTGTATTGTCGACTTTAACACTAAAGCCAACTGAGAAGTTGGCTTTAGTGCTTTTTATAGAGAGATTGTGTCGATCAGTCGTACAACGTTGGGATCGGTTGACGTTTATGCTGAGTTGCTGTGTAAATCGCGACAAGACGGTCAATCACGTGCTGTAAAACAGGCTTCCCTTCTAAAAAATCATCGATTTGGTCATAACTTAAGTTTAACGCATCTTCATCTGCTTTTTGTGGTGCGAGCTCTTCTAAATCCGCGGTGGGTGTTTTTTGAACCAATTGTTGTGGTGCGCCTAATTGAGCCGCTACCGCGCGCACTTGACGTTTACTCAAACCAAACAGTGGTGCTAAATCACACGCGCCATCACCAAATTTAGTATAAAAACCGGTGATGTTTTCTGCGGAATGATCCGTGCCGAGTACTAACGCACCAACAAAACCTGCAATTTCGTACTGCGCGACCATGCGAGCGCGCGCCTTTACATTTCCTTTCACGAAATCAATTTTGGCACTGTCAGTTGGAGTTAAGCTTGTGCCTTGTAGCGCATCAAGAGAGGCTGAGTGCAGGCCATCTACACCTGCTTTAATATTGACCGAAATTGAGTGTGTAGGTTGAATGAAGGAGAGAGCAAGCTGCGCTTCATCCTCATCTTTTTGTTCGCCATAGGGCAAACGAACGGCGATAAACTGATAGTCGTTAACCGCGTATTCTTGGTTGAGTTGTGCCACGGCGAGCTGGGCTAGACGGCCGCACGTTGTTGAGTCGACGCCACCACTGATGCCAAGCACTAAAGACTTACAACCAGATTCAACCAATTTGCGTTTAATAAACTCAACGCGCCGTTCAATTTCATAAACAGGGTCAATGGATGAGAGAACACGCATCTCATCACGGATCATTTGTTCCATTAGGGTTCCTTTTCCTGCAAGCAATATAAATCTTTGGTGTATCATACCGAAATCATCAGATTAGAAAACCGAGAAAATGGTTTTCAGACTTGAATAGGATTGCTATGACCAAAATTGCCGTCTTTGGGAGTGCTTTTAACCCTCCGAGCTTAGGACATAAAAGTGTGATTGAATCGCTAAGCCATTTCGATTTAATTCTGTTGGTACCGAGCATTTCACACGCTTGGGGTAAGCAGATGCTCAGTTATGAGATCCGTTGTGAACTTATTGATGCTTTTATTCGTGATTTGCAGTCAGATAAGATACAACGCTCAATAGTCGAAGAGGAACTGCAACAGCCCGGGCAGAGCGTCACAACTCACGCTGTTTTGTCATTACTGCAAAAACAATCACCTGATGCTGACATTACTTTTGTAATGGGCCCGGATAATCTGTTCAATTTTGCGAAATTCTATAAAGCTCAAGATATCTTGCAACGCTGGTCAGTCATGGCCTGTCCTGAAAAAGTCGCGATTCGTAGTACTGATATTCGTCAGCGGTTAGCTGAAAATTTAGATATTGCCGATTTAACGACTATCTCTGTTAGGAAAATCTTGCAGCAAAGAAAACTTTACTAGACAATCCACGCCCTTTTCGTGGTCGGAGCTGTTTGCATTCATGAAGTTAAATGTGGCTGTTTGTGCGTTAATCATGTTTTCGTCGCTGACGGAAGCTTGCGATCTCTATTCCGGTTCATTATTAACGCCAGAGTTAGAATTAACACTAGGTGCAGATAGTAGCCCAACAATGTTACCAGCATCGGGCGTCTGCTTTTCTATATTAGATAGTATGGGCTACGCATCGAAACAACTGCTGGCTCTAGGTTTATTTGAAGAATCTCCAGCCGACTCTTCTTACTGGGCCGATTGGTTTTTAAAAGCCGATTCGGATCCCCTGTTTACTCAGAAACTGGCCACAAGCTACATTGGCTTTGGAGTCTGGATACCCTCTGAATTGCTTGACGAGCAAAGTGATATGTCAACCGAAGAGTGGTTAATGAGTCACGGCTTACAGCTGAGTATCGGTTTTGGCGAGAAAAAAGCGGGTGAGCCGCGCATGCGTTTTGACTATCGTTGGCATGAAGATTTCGACAGCGTTGTCATGATGCAAATTGAAGTTCCCTTCTAACGTTTTCCCTCAGTAAACACACTCCCTCAGAAAACAAAAAAACCAACCGCAATATTCGCGATTGGCCTATGTAAATTGTGAACAAAGAGTATTCACTAACAACGTCAGTTGGCTAGGTGACCCTCGGCTTAAGAAGGGTCGATATAGTTATTGCAGCATACGTGCCAAGTTTTATAGCGCTTAGTTGCTATTGTTTCCTTGTTTTTTCAAACTTCCCCAAGAAAATTTTTGCAGGCTGCAAATGCAAACTGCAAAAACGACTCAGATTGCTAATGCCGCTAGGTTCAATCACATTCACTCTGCTATCTCACTTTTATTTAATTACACATCTAACTAATTGGTTGTTTTTTGGTTAAATGTTCAATCTTATTTATTTATTTTAAATCAGTGAGTTATATATATTGTTGTTGTTTTTTTGAATTTTTGGGTTGAATTTTTCATTTGTACTGTTAGTTTATATAGAGGTTTTTAATTAGAGCTCTAACTATTCATGTGGCAGACAATGATTACAGCAGCACCTTGGGTTGCATACCCGGAAATTATGCAAACAAAGACAGAACAATGGACGTTTCGTACCCCTAATCAAGCCGACGGGCAGCGTGTACATGATTTGATTGGGCTATGCCCTCCCTTAGATGAAAACTCCTCATACTGTAACTTCCTACAAGCGATTCACTTTCAAGAGACCTGCATCTTAGCGGAAAGAAATGGCGAAACCGTGGGGTTTATTTCGGCCTATTTAAAGCCTGACAATTCTGATGAATTGTTTATTTGGCAAGTGGCCGTGCATCCAAATGCTCGTGGGCTAGGACTTGCCTCACATTTGTTACATGAATTGCTCGCTCGTGACGTTATGGCTGATGTTCGTGTATTGGAAACGACTATCACGAAAAACAATCAAGGTTCATGGAGCCTCTTTAAGAAGTTTGATCGAGCACATGGCGAGCAAGGAGAGGTATCGACCTTTCTCGATCAAACTCGTCACTTTGAAGGAGAGCATGATACCGAGTATTTGTACCGCATTCCGCTCAAACCTCGTTCTAACTTAACAGGATAACTATCATCGTTATGGACATTTTTAAAAAGAAAGAATCAAACGTGCAATCTTATGCCAATCACTTTCCCGTGGTTTTCTCTACGGCAAAAGGGAGCTGGCTATTTACCGATTCTGGTGATCGCTACTTAGATTTTTTGGCTGGAGCTGGTTCGTTAAATTATGGTCACAATAACGCCCTCTTTAAGCAGGCGCTATTGGAGTACATTGATAAAGACGGCATTACTCACGGCTTGGATATGCACTCCTCTGCCAAGGCTGAGTTCCTCGCGGTATTTGAAAGTCTCATTCTTGAACCAAGAAACCTCGACTACAAAGTGCAGTTTACTGGTCCAACTGGGACTAATGCTGTAGAGGCGGCAATGAAGCTGGCCAGAAAAGCTACGGGTAGAAGTAATATTGTGGCTTTCACTAACGGCTTTCATGGTTGCTCTTATGGCGCACTTGCCGCAACAGGAAATCAACATCATCGAGGCGGCGCTGGGCTTAGCTTAGGTGGCGTGACGCGGCTCCCTTATGATGGCTATGCCAATATTGATGGCCTGTCGCTATTTGAAAATATGCTGAATGATAACTCATCGGGTTTAGACAAACCGGCTGCGGTATTATTGGAGGTTGTCCAAGGCGAGGGCGGCTTAAATTGCGCGTCCAACGAGTGGTTGCAACGCTTAAGTCGTCTCTGTAAGAAAAACGATATTCTGCTTATCGTTGACGATATTCAAGCTGGTTGTGGACGTACGGGAACCTTTTTCAGTTTTGAGCCATCAGCAATAAAACCGGATATAGTGACGCTATCGAAATCACTCAGTGGTTATGGGTTACCTATGGCAATTGTGCTGCTGAAACCTGAGTTAGATGTGTGGAAACCGGGAGAGCACAACGGAACCTTTCGCGGTAATAATCACGCCTTTGTAACCGCTACAAAAGCGCTGGAAACCTATTGGTCAAATGATGATTTTACCACTCATATCGCACATCGAGCCAAGCAAGTGACGCATGTCATTCAAACCACACTGCGTCGTTTCCCCACACTGTTTAACCGCCACAAAGGGCGTGGACTAATGCAAGGCATTGAATGTAGCAGTGGTGAGATCGCCCATAAAATTGCTCGTCGTTGTTTTCAACTAGGGATGGTGATTGAAACCGCAGGCCCAAATGACGAAGTGATTAAGTTTTTCTGTCCACTCACTATCACGGAAACCGAACTCGACCAAGGTTTAGATATTTTTGCACAAGCGGTAGAAGAGCTAGCCTCTCAGTTAATAAAAAAAGCATCTTAGGAATAAAAAATGATTGTTAGAACATTAGAAGAGTGTCGCCAAAGTGAGCGCCGGGTTGTTGCTCAAACTTGGGAAAGCGTTCGTATGCTGCTGAAAGATGACAATATGGGTTTTTCATTCCATGTTACGACCATTTTTAAAGGCGGCGAGACCCATATTCACTATCAAAACCATTTGGAATCCGTGTATTGCATGTCAGGTGAAGGGGAAATCGAAGTGATAGGAGGGGAAACTTACCCGATAAAGCCCGGCACTTTGTACATCCTTGATCAACATGATGAACACTATTTAAGAGCTTATTCTGGTGCAGATATGGTTATGGCATGTGTTTTTAACCCGCCACTGACAGGAACTGAAACGCATGATGAAAAAGGTGTTTACCCAATCATTGAGTAATCACTCGCGACGATTCACTGCATTCAATTTAAAAGAAAAGGAGATCCCATGTCTTACACCGTAGAAAAAATCGGTGGAACATCAATGAGCGCTTTTGATGCTGTGCTCGACAATATTTTACTAAGGCCTCATCACCCTTATGATCGAGTGTTTGTGGTATCAGCGTATGCAACCATTACCGATGCCCTACTGGAATGCAAACGCACTGGCAAGCCCGGTATTTACCAGATGATCGCGAAACATGATACGCAATGGCAAGAAGCCATGTACCAACTTGAACAGCGCATGTTGCTAATTAATGAGCATTTGTTCGCCGATCCGATGAGTCGTATTCGCGCGGATAAATTTATTCGTTCGCGGATCTCAGAAGCAGTCAACTGCATTAATAATATTCTAGAAACGTGTCAATACGGGCAGTTTTCATTGCGTCAGTATTTGCCTCAGGTGCGAGAATTTTTATCTTCAATAGGCGAGGCTCATAGTGCCTATAACACCAGTTTGAAGCTAAAAACTCTTGGGATTAATGCATGCTTCATTGATCTCTCCGGGTGGAATAATGGGCAAGCAGGAAGCTTAGATGAGGTGATTTTGGCTGCCTTCGAAGACATTGATGTAGCAACGCAATTGCCAATCGTGACTGGCTACGCCTACTGTAATGAAGGATTAATGAAAACCTATGATCGTGGCTATAGTGAAATGACCTTTAGCCGCATTGCTGCATTAACCAACGCAACGCAAGCGATCATCCATAAAGAGTATCACTTAAGTTCCGCAGACCCGAGAATTGTAGGTGCCGATAAGGTTAGTCCGATGGGATTGACGAACTTTGACGTAGCAGACCAACTGGCTAATTTAGGTATGGAAGCGATTCATCCGAATGCGGCGGCTGGGCTGCGTCAGCAGGGGATTGAGCTCAAAATCAAAAATACGTTCGAACCAGAGCATAAAGGTACTCTCATTTCCAATGTCCATAAGCCTCAGAACAACAAGGTAGAGATTATTGCGGGCAAGGACAAAGTGTTCGCCTTGCATATTTTTGACCAAAGCATGGTCGGGAAAATTGATAATGCCAGTTATGAATTGATGGAAGTGATCGCCGAAGCTAAGGTACATCTCGTTGGTAAAGAGATGAATGCAAACTCGATGACGTATTACCTCAGTGGCAGCAGCGATAACTTAAACCACGTGTTGTACAAAATAGAGAAGCGCTACCCGAATGCATCCGTATCAGGAAAAATGGTCGCCCTCATTTCCGCAATCGGTGCATCAATGAACACCAACAACGCATTAACGCAAGGCATGCAAGCATTAGTTAACGCAAAAATTAGCCCTATTGCCGCTCACTCGTCGATGCGTAATGTCAATGTACAATTCGTAGTAGAAGACAACGATTACAATCGCGCCATTTGTGTTTTACATGATGTGTTGATTGCGAAACCGCTATCTACCAAAAAAGCGGCTTAGCGGTTCAGATTGAAGGATCGTTCCCCCCAATCACATAGTAATCTACGTGATTGGGGATTTATTTTCTGAGCGGCTGTTTTTTAAGTGGTTTAGCTCGCTTAGGTTTCAAGCGGTTTGGAAAGCTACAACATCACTAAACTTGCTGTGCCCAAGAAGGCAAAGAAGCCGACAACATCCGTTACTGTGGTTAAGATGACAGAGCCCGCTAATGCTGGGTCAAGCTTAAACTTATCAAGCGTGATCGGGATGAGTACCCCAAACAGCGCGGCGGTAATGATATTTACAACAATGGCCAGTGAAATGGTGGCGCCAATCATCGCTGACTGGAACCAGAGCCCTGCCAAGGCACCAATGATCAACGCCCATAACAAACCGTTAATGGAACCAATACCAATTTCATTTTTGAGCAACGCAAAACGGTTACCCGGTGTAATTTGGTTCAATGCCATGGCACGTACCATCAAGGTTAAGGTTTGACTTCCCGCAATACCGCCCATCGAGGCAACAATTGGCATCAACACCGCTAACGCGACAACTTGCGAGATGACCGTTTCAAACATACCTATAGTGACCGAAGCGAGGATGGCGGTCAGCAGGTTGATCCCGAGCCAAAGGCCTCGTTTTTTGGAACTTTTAATGATGGGTGCAAATAAGTCATCTCCTTCATCCATACCTGTACCTGCCATTAAGCGCGATTCGTAAATCTCTCGTTGTGTACTCAGGGCAAATTGCCAGTCAATTTCACCCACTAAGATTTCATGGTTATCAATGATGGCGACAGTCGGCAATTGGGAATGTTCTAACGCTTCTACTGCTTCAGAAAGTGACTGGTGAGCATTCAGCGTAAAGAGATCATCTTGCTTGATGTTTTTCAGTAAAGTTTTGCTTTCAGCAAGCAAAATTTCTGTATAACTCACGATACCTTGGAATTTTTTTGCTTTGTTGATCAAATAGATATGTTGTGGAGAGTCATAATGATATTTCTCCAATAGTATCTTGGCTTTGTCGACACTGATGCTGAAAGGCAAGGTATACACTTTACGGTTTGCCCAGTGGCCAACTTCAGTATCTTCATAGGCATTGGCTTGATCATACAATTCAAGCTCGTCGCGACTAATTAAGCGCAGCGCTTCACTGATGATTTCATCAGGCAGAGAATCGGCCCATTCGAGTAGAGATAAGTTATCGAGTTTGGCGAGAGTCAGTTTTAGTTCTATTTCTGACAGTGCATTGATGATAGAAAAACGTACTTCAGCACGCATCTCTGTCAGTACATCAATGTGTAGCTCTAAGGGTAGGCTACGCCACAGACGTACCCGCTGCTCGACAGGAAAAGCTTCTAAGATGATTGCGATCGAGCTTTCATCAAGCCCACTTTCCACGTACTCGCCGAGTAAGTCGATTTGTTGCTGCTCATCGGCTTTTGAAATCGTTTCAATATGCAGTGAAAGGTCTTGATATTCGTTCAACGTTTTACTCCGATAGGAAGTTGTTTCTTCTCGATTTTTTTCACGGCTTTTTCTGGAGTTTTGTTTAATACAATCACAGGACGAACAATAAAGAGGTTGTTTGGATAGAGCACTGTATTGCCATCAACATTCTCTAGTACGACATTGAGTAGGTTCATGTCGACGATTTTACCTTCAACAAAATTTGCGCCATCCACCACTCGTACCCATAAACCGATGCGACAGTGGTTTTGTACAAATAAAACCAGAAATGAGGTGACGTTGCTCAGCAAAGACCAACCTGCAAACAAACCGACGCCAAGCAACGCAAAAAGTGATGAGCCAACAACCAATAACCCACGCAGTTCCACGCCCCACATCATTAGCAGAGTCAACACTAACACCAAGAAAAGTAAGGTCTTCACCAGCCAACGTGCTCGTTTAAGCCGATGAATATCGACTTTGCCTATGACCATATTCTCAAACCATCGCACGGTGTAGCTGGCTGTTTTAGGATAAATAAGCAACGCCATGATCGTGATGATCCATTGATAATTTTTTTGAAATAAGTCTAAGTATTCCATGACGAATCAGAAAAAGGAGATTTGGTTCAAAATAACCGAAATTCAGTCAATTACAACCTCTAATCTGGCTGAGGTTGATAATTGGAATTGGGTTGAGAAAAAAGTAACCAATTTGCTTTAGTCGGTCGAATAAAAACTAGAGAGGATCATCGGGTTCTAGACTAGACAATAGCGTCGATGCTTCTATTTCTGGTGTTTTCATCATCATCGATAACCGCTGTAAAGTGGAGAGAATGAGAGTTTGTTCCCATGCGTTTAACGCCTGAAATTGTTCAATAAAGCTATCTTTTAGCAGTGTGGGTGCTTTGAGTAATAATTCATCTCCTGTTGGGGTCAACAACGCATGAACTTTACGTTTATCTTGTTGATCTCGCTCTCGAATGATCAGTGCGCGCTTTTCTAAGCGATCCAAAATGCTGGTCGCTGTAGCTTGGCTCATATTCGTATGATCGGAGAGTTGCTTTATGGTCATATCGGCCGAGTTTTGGATCGCACGCATTAACAATAGTTGGGGGCTAGTGAGGCCAAAATCTTTGTTTATTTTTTTGGAATGGAGATCTGTCGCACGAATAATTTGGCGTATAGCGACCAGTACTTCTTCATGAATATCCAATACTTTCCTCCTTGAAAATAAGCAGAGCCACCCTTTTGATATGGGTGGCTCTATACTCTTACTTCGCTGCTTCTTTGGCGGTTTTTATCCACGAATCGAATTCAGATTGGTGAGCTTTTATCCAACCATTGGCATGAGCTTCAATATCTTTGGCAGAGTTTTTACCTTTACTCATGATCATGTTTTGCGCACTGATATCATTAATATTCAACTTCATGATTTCAAAAAGTTTTGCTGCGGCTGGGTTTTCTAGAGTGAATTTTTTATTGGCGACAATCAGCATACTGTTCATCTCAAAGCCGAAGTTCTTTCCATTGGGTAGGGTTGTATCGATATTTTTGCGCTCACCAGGTAGGGCAGAGAAAGGGACTTCAAGCCAAGTGACATCTTTACCAGGGACCAACACCCCACTCACCCAATAAGGTGTCCAAGTGTAATAAAGGATAGGGTCGCCTTTTTTGTAGCGTGAAATTGTATCGGCAATGATAGCGGCATAGTTACCTTGGTTGTGAGTAACGGTCGGTCGTAAACCGTAGGCGGTTAAGTGCTCCTCAATCACCATCTCACAACCCCAACCGGGTGTGCAGCCAGTTAAATCTGCTTTACCATCGCCATTTGCATCAAATAGCTTGGCGATTTTAGGGTCTTTTAACTGAGCAATATTAGTAATACCGTACTTATCTGCCGTTTTTTTATCAATCAAGTAGCCTTGCGCTGCTCCTGATATATATTGACCTTTTCGATAGAACTTAGCGTCGCCGCCCGCCATCGAGTATTTGTCGGCGTGTAAAGGAAACCACCCAACGGCGAGATAGGTTGCATCGCCTTCGGCAATCGAAGTATAAGCCACGTTGTAGTCGACTTCCTTGGTCGGTTTGACATCGTACCCCAGCGCTTCCATCGCTTTGTTCACGATGAGAGTTTGAAATGTTTCTTCAGCCACTGTCGATTGTACGGGTTGTACACTAATACCTTTGCCAGGAAGTTTATCAGCCCAAGCGCTGATTGGTAATGCCGCCGATGCGATTAAACTGGTTGAGATTAACGTCTTCCATGCGTAATTCATTTCTGTTCTCCTAGATTGTTGGCACTCTGATGAGTCAGTTTTTGCTTCAGTAAATAAAAGGGTGAGATAGGGCCGGTTTGATACCAGCGTACTTTTTGATCGCGATTTTCTGTACCGATATGCTGAGTTAGGCGATCAAGTAAGATGGCGAGAATGACAATGCCAAGTCCCCCCACGGCAGCGAGTCCCATATCAAGTCGGCCAATACCACGCAAAACCATTTGCCCCAAGCCACCGACAGCAATCATGGAGGCAATTACAACCATCGACAGCGATAGCATCAGTGTTTGGTTGACACCGGCCATAATGGTCGGCATGGCTAGTGGTAACTGAATACGGTAGAGCATCTGTTTTGGGCTTGCGCCGAATGCATGGCCTGCTTCGATAAGCTCTTCGGGAACTTGTTGAATACCTAAGATGGTTAAACGAACAATCGGTGGCAGGGCGAAAATAATGGTTACCACCACGCCAGGTACGTTGCCAATTCCGAACAGCATCACGATCGGGACTAAATACACGAATGCGGGCGTGGTTTGCATCGCATCCAAAACGGGGCGGATGAATTTTGCAGCCGTTTGATTTCTGGCCAGCCAAATCCCAAGTGGCAAGCCAATCAATAGGCAAAAGAATACCGAGGTCATGACCAAGGCGAGGGTGACCATTGCTTGTGACCACGCTCCGATTAATCCAATCGTAATCAGCGAGGCTAATGAAGCGATACCCATTTTAGGTCCAGCAAGTTGCCATGTGATCAGAAATAAAATCAACAACATCACAGGCGCTGGCGTTGAAACTAACGTGGTTTCAAATGAACTTAAAATAAAATCAACAGGTACTCTGACAGCTTGAAATAATGGCCTACCGTGTTCCACTAACCAACCCAGCCCGGTTTCAACCCAGTGATCAAAGGGGATAATTGCATCTTGAAATGGGTGTAGCCAATCGAAAGGCGCGGGAGCGTCGGTTGCGCCATTTAACCAATCACCTGCTGTAGTTGGAGACGCAGTGGTCGCTGACCAAGGATCGCTGCTGACAGGCGTTTGCGCGGCAGACGCCCATGGGTCAAGCGCCTCTGTGGATTGAATGTTGGTTTCCGTTGTCATAATTATTCCCTATCCAAAGTCTGCAATAAGCGTGATTTGGTGATCACGCCGTAATAATTTCCCTGCTGATCGACAACAGGCACGGCGTAGGGGACTTCAGCCACTTGGCTGATTAATTCACTAACAGACAGCTCCGGATCAACCGTCACAATGTCAGGCAGTAGTGCCGCGCTAAGTGATGTTTGTTGCTTGAGAGCTTGTTTCAGAGAGTCGAGCGACACAATGCCAGAGTATTTATTCGTACGGTCAACTACAATTCCGTAGTCTCGGTCATGATCCATCAGTAACTGCATTGCTGCAGCCGGGCCATCATTGTCGTGTTTTTTAAAAACGGCCGCGGGTTTTTTACGGGCAATGTCTTTAGCTGAAAAAACACTGGCAACATTAACGCCACGAAAGAATGAACTGACGTAATCGTTAGCAGGATGATGCAATATTTCATCGGGCGTGCCCGTTTGTACGACGATGCCATCTTGCATGATGGCGATACGGTCACCAATTCTCATTGCTTCATCAAGGTCATGAGAAATAAAAACGATGGTTCGCTTATCATCATTTTGCAGGCGGATTAGTTCATCTTGCATTTCGGTGCGGATTAACGGGTCGAGTGCGGAAAATGCTTCGTCCATTAACAAAATGTCAGGGTCGTTGGCGAGTGCACGGGCCAAACCAACGCGTTGTTTCATCCCACCCGATAACTCATCAGGGAATGACTCACAGTAGGCGTCTAAGCCAACCCGAGCGAGCGCTTCTTTTGCACTTTTATTACGTTCATGAGCCACCACTCCTGATAGTTCTAATCCAAAGGCAGCGTTTTCAAGAACGGTCATATGTGGCATGAGTGCGAAGTTCTGAAATACCATTGAGATATTTTTACGTCTTACATCGCGCAGCTCTTGCTCTGAAATATGAGCAATATCCTTACCCTTCAGTAAAACACTTCCTTGGGTTGGCTCAATCAGGCGGTTCAACAATCGAACTAAAGTGGACTTGCCCGAACCGGACAAACCCATAATGACAAAAATCTCCCCTTCATTGATTGAAAGAGACACATCCTTGACCCCAACAGTGAGCCCGGTTTGCTCGAAAATTTGGTCCTTATCCAACCCTTTTTCTAACAGCGGGAAAGCCTGTTGTGGAGTCTCTCCAAATACCTTGTAGAGGTTCTTAACTTCTAACACGGGTGACATGATTTACATCCTTTGTTCTTCATGGCTATTTAATGTTTAGCCGTAAATATGTATAGTACACTAAACATTAGTTTGACGGATTTCAAGTTTTAACTGAATATTTATTGGTCTTTTTGTCATTAAGTTATTGATTTTTTGTGTATAAAATAAAACGCAAGAAATGAAAAATAGTTTGAGCTGAAATTGTTGTGTGAAAATGGTAAGCCTGAGAGGCTTGGCTTTATTGGTGTGAAGAACTGAAAATGGCGACGAATAAATCGACAACGTGTCTGATGAAAGAGGTAGAGAGTGAGAAAAATAAATGAACAACCGATTGTGCGGCAATTATTGCAGCTATTCTTGTTCCTGATAGTGCTAACGTCTTTCCCAACCCTGGCACAGGAAGAGCCTTATTCTGAATCGCCAATACTGGATCGTCCTTTGGTTGAGCGCTACATATTGGATGAGCTGAAAGCGTTAAGACAAGATCAACAAGATCTTGAACGGCGACTCACGATTCAAATTACCGACAGAGAACTGTCCGTTGCAGACAAGTCACTGAATTACTCGAATGTGACGGTGACCTATTTTTTCTATGTCATCGCTGGTGTTGCCTCATTAGTTGCATTAATTGGTTGGCAGTCACTTAAAGAAGTGAAGCACAACACGCGTGAGCTGGCCGATAAACGGCTAAATCAAATTGCGCAGGAATATGAGAAAAAATTCCTCGCCTTGGAGCGAGATCTTAAGCGCAAAACACGCATCATTACTGAAAACAACCGTGAAATTGAAATTATTAATGAAATCCATAACTTATGGTTGAGAGCGCAAAGTGTCCAAACACCAGAACAGCGTATTGAAGTGTATGACGAAATTTTAAAAATCCGTCCCGGAGATTTGGAAGCGTTGACATACAAAGCAGATGCTGCGATGGAAATTCGAGAATACTACTGGGCACTGAGCCTATGTAATCGCGTGCTAGAGTTAGATGATGCTAATGCACCAGCCTTGTACCAACGAGCATGTGCGTATGCGCGTATCGGAGCTGAAGAACAAGCGGTTGAGGATTTACAAAGAGCCACGGAAATTAGCGCTTCATTGCGAGATTTAATTGCAGAAGAAGCTGATTTAGAAGGGCTACACGGCAATAAGAAGTTTGACGAGCTGATCAGTGGCAACGTTTGATTTTGTATTAAATTTCATCCACTTTTTATAACGAACTTGTGATAATCAAACGTAATCTTAACGACAAATTATTATCATTAGACACACATACGCTTTTAACCGTTAATGCGCCTGACGTTACAGGCGTCAAGTCGTGATATCAGACTTTCTGATTCACTTTTTACTCTCTGTTTTTGTGAGATTAGATGTGGAACAACCATCCAAATTAGATCGCGTTCGCGCTGACTACAATGTTCATTATTGGAGCCAAGGCTTCTTCGGTATTGACAATCAAGGCGAAGTTTATGTTTCGCCGCGCCATGATAAGGCGCACCAAACCCCCTTGAGTTCGATCGTAAAGCAGCTTGAAGCGCGTGATTTAAATTTGCCTGTGCTTGTACGTTTTCCGCAGATCCTGCATCAACGCGTACATAACATCTGTGACGCCTTTAATCAGGCGATTGAAGAATACCAATATCCAAACAACTACCTGTTGGTCTACCCAATCAAAGTGAACCAACAAAAAGAGGTGGTAGATGAGATTTTAGCCAGCCAAGCGCAGCTAGAGACTAAACAGCTTGGATTGGAAGCGGGCAGTAAGCCAGAATTATTGGCGGTATTGGCTTTAGCCCAACAAGCAAGTTCAGTGATTGTATGTAACGGCTACAAAGACAGAGAGTACATTCGTCTGGCCCTGATTGGTGAAAAGCTTGGCCATAAAGTATTCATCGTTTTGGAAAAATTGTCTGAGCTGGATCTCGTGCTGAAAGAAGCGAAAAGCCTAGGCGTGAAACCACGTTTAGGGCTCCGTATTCGTTTAGCTTCTCAAGGCGCGGGGAAATGGCAGGCGAGTGGTGGTGAAAAATCGAAGTTTGGGCTCTCTGCCTCTCAAGTGTTGACCGTTATCGAACGCCTTAAAAAAGAGCAGCAATTAGAAGCATTGCAACTGGTGCATTTCCACTTAGGTTCGCAAATGGCGAATATTCGTGATGTGCGTAATGGCGTGAACGAAGCGGCGCGTTTTTACTGCGAGCTGCGTGATATTGGTGCGGAGATTGACTTCTTCGATGTGGGTGGCGGTTTGGCGGTGGACTACGACGGTACACGCAGTCAATCATCCAACTCGATGAACTATGGTTTAGCTGAATATGCACGCAATATCGTAAGCACGGTAAGCGATGTGTGCCAGTTATATAGTCAGCCAAGGCCAGTCATTATTTCTGAATCAGGCCGCTCGATTACCGCGCACCACGCCGTACTTATCACTAATGTTATTGGTACAGAAGCGTATTACCCAGAAGAGATTCCAGAAGTCGGTGAAGAAGCTCCGGTATTGCTACAAAACATGTGGCGTAACTGGCAAAGCTTAAGTGAAGGCTCTGATGCGCGTGCACTGATTGAAATTTACAACGATACGCAAAGCGATCTGTCGGAAGCGCACAACCAGTTTTCGACTGGCGTTATTAACCTTCAGCACCGTGCTTGGGCTGAACAGCTATCGCTGCGCATTTATCACGAATTGACACTGCAAATGAGTACCAAAAACCGTTTCCATCGTCCTATTTTGGATGAACTGAATGAGCGTTTGGCGGATAAGTTTTTTGTTAACTTTTCACTGTTTCAATCATTGCCAGATGCGTGGGGAATCGACCAAGTTTTCCCTGTGTTGCCATTGTCTGGCCTTGAAAAAGTGGAAGATCGCCGCGCCGTGATGCTGGATATCACCTGTGATTCTGATGGTGCCATCGAGCAATACGTCGAGGGGCAAGGTATTGAAACAACGCTGCCAGTGCCAGCATGGAATGCTGATGAACCGTATTTGATGGGATTCTTCCTTGTAGGAGCCTATCAAGAGATCTTAGGCGATATGCATAACCTATTTGGCGACACACACAGCGTGGTGGTGAACATGGCAGAGAATGGAGAAACCGAAATCGTATCGATCAACGAAGGAGACACGGTTGAAGATATGATGCGCTATGTTCATATTGATGTGGATGCCATCCGTAAAAACTACCGCGAATTAGTTAGCCAGCGTGTGGCGGTTGAAGAACAAGAAAATGTATTGCAAGAGCTTGAGCAAGGCTTGAGCGGTTATACCTATCTAGAGGATTTCTAAATGAATGATTTGTTTACTAAAACTGATTATTCCCTGTATTCCAATGCGATGACGTTTGTACGTCGTCCTTATGTTAAAGACCCAGTAAGTGCAGATGCCGATGTCGTGGTACTGGGCGTACCTTTGGATATGGCTACATCAGGTCGCCCGGGGGCGAGAATGGGTCCAGATGCGATTCGTCGCGCTTCAGTGAACCTTGCATGGGAAGGTAAAAAGTTTCCTTGGAACTTTAACTTGTTCCAAGATACCAAAGTGATCGACGCGGGTGATTTGGTGTTTGATTGTGGTGACGCTGAAGATTTCACTTATCGCTTAGAAGCGGCGACTAGCGAAATTCTAAAAAGTGGCAAAACCATGCTTGCTTTAGGTGGTGACCACTTTATCACGCTGCCTATATTGCGCGCTTATGCCAAATATTATGGCGAAATGGCATTGATTCACTTTGATGCTCATACAGACACCTATGCCAATGGCAGCGCTTATGATCACGGCACTATGTTCTATCATGCGCCGAAGGAAGGGTTAATCTCAGCCAAGCATTCTGTGCAAGTGGGTATTCGTACCGAATACAAACAGGAAGGGCACGGTTTTAATGTCATCAATGCGATGCAAGCGAATGATATGTCAGTGGAAGAGATCGTCGCTAATATTCGTCAAACTATTGGTGATAAACCCGTATACCTAACGTTTGATATTGACTGCTTAGATCCCGCTTTTGCTCCTGGAACGGGTACGCCAGTATGTGGTGGATTGAATTCCGATAAAGTGCTGAAAATCATTCGTGCATTGGCCGGTATTAATTTGGTGGGAATGGATGTTGTTGAAGTTTCTCCTCCGTACGATCAAAGTGAGCTAACTGCTTTGGCTGGTGCGACAATTGCTCTAGAGCTGCTTTACGTTTGGGCTTCTAAGCCAAACGTGGCGTCATAAAAAATAAGTCAGCGCGCAGCATCACCACTGCGCGTTTTTCTTAACCATCATCTCAACGTATTTCCATTAAAAATCATCATCTTGTCTTTCAATGTAAAATTCATTTTGCGCACTCAATAATAAATATTAATGACATAACTTGCATAAGTGTTCGCCGTGTACCAATTTTATTAGGTTGGCTAGGTGTCTCATTGGTCTACCATTCATATTAATAATATGATCAAGTTTCACCTTAATCTTTCTAGCTGTTATACGGTGAGGGTGAATCTATGACTTTAGGTTTTAAAAGCAGAATATATGTGAGCGTAGCACTGCTCGTTGCGATTTCTTTAATCGTTTTGGGCACCATCAACATGCTGTCGTTAAAAGAGAAGATGATTACCTCTTTAACCACAGAAACTCAAAACAAGCTCAACTATCACGTTTCTGAACTCGAATCTTGGGTGAAAACACGTTATCAAGCCGTAGTTAAAGGTTCACAACATTTCCGATCTGCTCTTTCTGATCAAGAGAATGTCAACTTAGTTCGATTGTTAGCTGAGAGTGCGCAAATTTCAAATGTCATTATGGCGTATGACGATGGCCGTGCCTATATGTCGTTTGACAAAGACAACGGAGTTGTTACAGGTCAACAAAATTTCACCAGTAGGGATTGGTATCAGCAAGCAAAAACCTCTCGAACTGCTCAGGTAACTGAAATTTATGAAGATAAAATCACCGGTAAACAGGTTATTAGTGTAGTTATGCCTGTCTACCAACAAAGCCGTTTCATTGGTGTTTTGCTGGGAGATATCCAACTGGATGAGGTTATTGTCCAAGTCAGTAATATGCGCTTTGCCGGCGGTGCAGCGACACTAACCGACAAGCATGCTGTCTTTTTTGCTAGTGATGATCCTAGTGATATTGGACGAACGCCCTCGCAAGTCAGCCCTAATTTCCTCGAAATGGAGAAACTTTTTAGCCAGCAAGATGCTGGTCATTTGTCATTTCCTTATTTAGGTATTGAGTTTGATGGTTATTTCAAGCGCGTTAGCCTAACCGATAACATGTACTGGACCATGATGGTGTTCGTCGACAAAGGTACAGCGTTAGCTAATGTGTATGAAGCGCAAAGTAGTGCTATTTACACTGGAGTGACTTTGCTCATTATCAGCGTCGCGGCAATCTTCGTCATTCTTAATTATATCTACAAGCCTTTGTTGCGCCTGAAAAAAGCGGTGCTTGATCTTTCGAAAGGCTCCGGTGATTTGACACGCCGCTTGGAGGTGAATGGTGATGATGATTTAGCGCAGATAAGCCAAGGCTTCAATTTATTCTCAGAAAATCTACAAAAAATGATGTTGCAAATATCTGATGCCAGTCAAAACATCTCCTCTAATATTGAACAGTTAGGTCAAACGGCAAAGGAAAATGAGCGGATGCTGCTTTCGCACTCATCTGAAACAGAGCAAGTAGTGACGGCTATTACTGAAATGAGTGAAAGTGCACGTACTGTGGCAGAGAGCGTCACTCAATCGAATCACATTACTGACTCGGCGAGCCAAGAGGCCAAACAATCGATTATTATTGTGAATAATGCGGTTGAAACGGTCAGCTCATTGGTGAGTGATGTTGAACAGATGTCTGAGCGCATTGCCAATATGAACAAAGATGCGATCAAGATCAGCGAAGTATTGACCGTGATTGGCGCTATTTCAGAGCAAACGAACTTACTTGCGTTGAATGCAGCGATCGAAGCGGCGCGTGCGGGTGAGCAAGGCCGTGGGTTTGCGGTGGTTGCAGATGAAGTTCGTGCTTTAGCGGCGAGAACGCAAAACAGCACTACTGAAATATCAGATATGCTGGCCAAGCTACTTGAAGGAACGGATAGCGTTGTAGCCGCAATGGACAAAACTAAAAACCAATGTCAAACCACAGCAGATAAAACGTCTGAAGTTTCTGGCAGTTTAAACATCATGAGTACTTCCGTTTCCGAAATTGATGATTTGAGTACGCAGATTGCTGCTGCGACCGAACAGCAAAGTACAGTCGCAGAAGAGCTCAGTCGCAATATGCTAGCGATAAGAGACATCGTTGAATCATTGGTGGTGAGTGGCAGACAAACCGTCAGTGCTACGGAGTCACTCTCTTACTCAAACCATGAGCTTGACCGCTTGGTCTCCAACTTTAAGTTAAAGTAATAAAACGCCGCTAACGCGGCGTTTTATTTGGGATTAAGCACGGAGAGAGCATCATGAAAACAGCGTATTATAGCGTGTGGCTAGATGAGCACGCCAACCAACTGAACCCTGCGTTTGAGCAAATTTTCCAGACAGTGAAAGCGCATTTTTTTGCTCGCGATCCCAATCGTTGGCCTTTGTATCGTATTCACGAGATCGCCCGTTGGCTTGAAGAGCGAAAAATTGATGCGCCAACCGTGGTAAATACTGCATTGCAGCAACAATTACGGTATTCAAGCACCATTCCTCGACACTCGAGCCACGCCATTCACCCTTTTAACGACTTAGCGCTTTATGCCGCGAAACGTTCAAAAAACTGGGATGACCCTCGCTCAGTGGAAAATGTGATCTCGACACCTTGTGATCCGGCTATTCACGGTGCGCTACTTGCGACTATTGCCAACCCTAACTTGGTTTATAGCGAATATGCGGGAGATGCCATTGAACTGGAAAAATTAGTCGTGCGGCAGATCGCGCATTTAGCTGGTTATGATAGTGATCAAGCGACTGGAGTATTCACACAAGGAGGTACATTTTGTAATTTGTACGGCTATCTATTAGGTATTCGAAAAGCGTTGCCAAAGTCAGCTCTGAATGGTTTGGCGGGAGAAGATTACAGGATATTCAATTCAGAAGCAGGTCACTATTCAAACATGACAAATTTGTCGTTGTTGGGGGTTGATGTTCAAGGTAAAGCGATTCGGATCAAAGTTAAAGATAACAATGAAATGGATTTGGCTGAATTAGACCAACAATTGATTTTCTGTTTTAAAAATGGCATTGCTGTTCCTAGCATAATGCTGACATTTGGCAGTACCGATACCTTCGCAACTGATGATATTGAACAGGTTTATGCGATAAGAGAAAGAAGATGCCAAGAATATGCGATTTCGATAAAACCACATATTCATGTTGATGCTGCTGTTGGGTGGAGTATGTTGTTTTTTCAAGAGTATGATTTTGAACGCAACCCTTTATCGCTTAATCGGGCAACACTGACGGGTATTGAATCCTTATTGCCGAGGATTAAAAGTTTACAATTAGCGGATTCATTTACGGTCGATTTTCAAAAATGGGGTTATGTCCCTTATACTTCCAGCTTGGTGATGCTCAAAAACAAACACGATCTCGCGGTATTAAAAACAGATCCCGGTTATTACTCCTACTTTGAACATGCTCAAAGAGAAGAGAGCCATTTGCAATCGACCATTGAATGTTCACGCAGTGCCGTGGGTGTTTTTTCTGCCTATTCAGCACTGCAACATTTAGGTATCGAAGGCTACCAAACCGTGATTGGTCATACATTGCAAAATGCTAATTATTTACGCTGCCAATTAGCCGCTCTACCACACTGCAAGGTGGCAGCAGTAGAAAACCAAGGGCCAAGTGTTACTTTTCGTCTCTATGACCCACAGAAAGTGACGTGTGCTGAATCGATGTTTGATCAAGAAATGAACGTCGCACGTCAGGGTTCTATGGTTGATTCGATAGTAGAGAATACGCTCTACCATCGTCATCAGTTCTTATCTCATAAAGGCCAGCATCTCAACACCAATTGGGTCGATTCGATTGCGCGCACTCATTATGATGACACTGGACATTGTTTACATATTCCGGGAGAAAAAGCGGTTTTAATGAACCCCAATACCACCCGAAAACATATCGAACAGTTTTGCCAAAACATTGTTCGGCGCTAGCCATGGAAAGGGTGAGCGCGAACTGAAATGAATGACTAGTCACGTCAATGTAATGTTATTTTTCACCACGGATGCGGTATGAAGAATGTATTACCATGTGCGCGTGATATTAACCTGAATGTTACATTTTAGATAACAAGCTGTCTCAAGGAACGATAATGAAAAAACAACTGCTGACCCTAGCAATTAGCGTTTGCTTTACCTATGTGGCGCAAGCAAATGAATGGGGATATGAAGGTGAACGTGGTCCTGAACATTGGGGACATGTTTCTAAAATTTGTGAAATGGGCAAAAATCAAAGCCCAATTGATATCAATGGCCTCGTTGAAGCTGATTTAAAATCTTTAGATATCCACTATTCAGGCGTTGTGGGTACATTGACCAACAATGGACACACGCTGCAAGCCTCAGTTTCAGGGAAAAATACACTGGTAGTGGATGGTACAGAATTTGAACTCAAACAATTTCACTTCCATACCCCTTCTGAAAACTTAATTAAAGGACATCAATATCCTTTAGAAGCGCATTTTGTGCATGCTGATGCGGCTGGCAATCTGGCAGTTTTGGCGGTGATGTTTGAAACGGGCGCACAGAACGAACCATTAGCCCAGCTTACTGCGGAGTTGCCTAAAGTTGGGGCTAGTGTGCCGTTAGCAAAAGAGTTAGCAGTACAGTTACTGTTACCTAAGCTAGATGAGTATTACCGTTTTAATGGATCACTCACAACGCCGCCTTGCAGTGAAGGCGTGAGATGGTTGGTGGTCAAGCAGCCGAACAGTTTGTCACAGCAACAAAGTGCAGCACTACATAGTGTGATGGGAAATAACAATCGGCCCATACAAGCTCACAATGCTCGCTTAGTGCTAGAAAAAGAATAACAACGCTCTTTGAACGATTTGAAGTCGCAGTCGGGCTCACAGGGTTTACTATTTCCTTTCCGCTCTGCTTCTTCAAATTTTAGGTGTAAGTGCTTAATTTAGCTAAGCTATTTTTTGTGCTTATTCATTAACAGCATTTAATGTATAGCGGCTTGCACTGGCTAAAGATAGTGGTTTTGAAAACCAATAGCCTTGTAAATAAGTTGCCCCCATCTCTTTAAATTTTTGGTACATGTCGCCATTTTCAACCCCCTCAATAACAATGTCGACGCCATTGGTGTGACAAAACTGGATGAGAAAGGCTAAATATTGTTCTGATGCTGGGTTAGTCAGTGTTTTCCATACAATGCTTTTGTCTATTTTAATTTGATTGAGGGGCAAATCAAAGAAGCTATTGAGTGAGCTAAAACCAGCTCCAAAATCATCCAGCGACAGTTGAAACCCCATTTCATTTAAGGAGTGAAGCTGGTTAATCGCATTTTTATCGCCATCGAGTATGACAGTTTCCGTCAGTTCTAACACAATAGAAGAGGGCAATACACCGGAAGTCTTAGCCATTGTTAGTATCTGTTGTGGGAAGTCACTTTTCAGAAGTTGAAGGACTGAAACATTAATATTAACCCGAATATTAACCCCATTTTGTTTATTGTAACGGCCAATAAACTCACAGGCTTTTTTGAAGACAAAATAGCCTAAATCAACAATCAGCCCCTTTTTTTCTGCAACGGGAATAAATTCGTCCGGGAAAATCTCACCAAACTCTTTTGAGCGCCAGCGGACTAAGGCTTCAAAGCTGGATACCTGCCCTGATTGTGCATGAATAATGGGTTGGAATTTCACGGACAATGAACGTTGATCTAATGCTTCCTTTAAGCCTCTTTCGATGAAGAAATAACGATCAACGTTTTTTTGAATTCGGCCACTGTAAATTTCGATACGAGAATGATTTTTGGCACTAGCAAATTGGCAAGTTCGTGATGCAATATTTAACAACTCATCGGCAGATATAGCACGGTTTATCTCAGGATAGACACCAATGCTAATATCATTACCATAGAGGTGCCCATGCTCCGTGGCTGATTTCGAATAGTGCTTCATTATTTGAGAGCAGATATGCTTGAGCTCATCGTATGAGCGTTCTCCTCTAAGTAATATGGCAAAATCGTCAGAGCGAATACGGTAAAAATCAGCAAATTCATCGGGCAGTTCACGCAGTGCACTGACGACGTGATTCAGTAAATCTTTAACAATATCTGAGCCGTATTGATTGAGATAAGACTTAATATCTTCAAGTTGGATGTAGATAAGTGAATAAGGCTCTCCAATTTTGAGTGCTTTCTCATCAATATCGAGCAGTAATTTACTTCGATTATAGAGGCCTGATGAACTGTCAAAAAATGCAGCTTGATGAATGTAATCTTCCATCAATTTTTGATCGGAGATATCTTTATGGCTACCCACCATAAAATGTTCACCGTTCACACTTTTTGTGACCGCATTCCCCTCTAACCAGATATATTGACCATTTGCTTTTTTGACTCGGTATTGAATCGTTTCCCTTGATTCAGTGGTGCTGATATGCTCGTCGACGCGGCTATTGAGCAGTGCACGATCCATAGGATGAACCAAACTCAGCCAATCAGCATAGGAAATAGTTTCGCTGTTTACACCAAATTGTACATAAAATGTTGGATTATAGAGCACCATGTTTCCATCGCTGCTCATATAAAACAGACCTTGACTAAAAAAATCGAGAATATGAACCAGACGCTGCTTTGCAACGGCACTGTCTAGGTCTGAAATTGAATACTCTTCCTGCGGAAATGACATTGTCATGTTAATCCTAATTCAAGCGAAAGCAGCAATGGATGATAATTGTGAGTCTTGATCCAAAACCTTTATGACTCATCTTTAAAGAGTACTATAACGCTTGTACTAAGATGTCTCAATTATAAAACTATTGATTCATCAATTAGGCACAAGTTATCAGTTTATTTCACGGAAGTTGTTATTTCTGAAACGAAATGGTGAGACTTAAATAACGTAGGATCGCATCGTGCGGTTTATTCGTTGTGGAAAGAATAAAAGCGACAAATTGTCGCTTTTATTCATGTAGAAGTCATACGATTTAACGATCCCAATACGCTTCTTCTAGGCTATCTTCACGTTCTGGTAATGCTCGCGATAAACGAGGAGAGTGCTGTGTGAGCACTTCGTAGCTGACACGGTTTGCATATTTGCAGATCTGAGATAACGAAGAGTAAGTGAGATACGGCACATCATGTTTGGCAGAGTTTGGAACATTACGTTGATGATAACTATTCGCGGCCATATCGTGCAATAAAGCCGATAGCGCTCCGTCTCCCGCTCCGTTAGTGTTTTTGATTTCCAATGGGCCACCCAAGTAAGGGCCAATGTGTGAATACACTTTTATTGGGTTGAGGCAGTCTTGTTTTCGCATCGCACGGCTAAATTCGTACTTGTTAAATTCAGCAATATTACCCGGTAGGAGAGGTAGTTCAGTTTCGCGCTTTGCACTTTCATCAGTGTAGCTAGCCATATAAAGACCCACGGGCCCCGCGGTGCAGAGGATTAAATCTACCCATTCGAGTGCTTTGTTAGCCGCAAGCAGTGGATCTTTCTCACCAGTTAACGCTTCACCTTCTTCTTCATTCATGGCGACGACTGTAATGTTTTCTTTGATGTAGTCTTGCCACCACTTCGTATTACCTTCAATTACATACTTAGTGCCTAGGGTTAACACCACTGGAATGTGCTTGGATTTAGCGATCTCAATCGCGCGTTTGACAGCCAGTGGCATCGGATCTTCGGGTTTACCACGCATTAAGTAAGAAGAGACTACCAAAGCAGACGCTTTTTCAAAAACTTCTTCAGGAATACTATCAGGGCGAAGTTTATTCATATGCCCTTCATTTATCGCAAAAGTGCGTTCACCATCGTCGGAGATTAAGGTGTAGCAGCGCCCGATTGGTCCATCTACGGTTTGTAGGTGGTTTAAATTCATGCGTGATGAAGTCCTGCACAAATAACGATAGCTGTATGAGCCGACTTCAATATTTTTGGACATCACGCCGAGCAAAACGGATTTGCTATCGGCCAACACAGAGTAGTTGTGCAGTGTGTTGCCAATCGTATCTCCCGGGTATTGGTGAGTAATTAAACCTCGTTCGACTAGCTCTTCATAGAGCGCATCGGCTTTGCTCTCTTCGAGCACCAGTGAGTGACCTTTACTCAATTGATGTTTCTCTAAGAACTCATTGTCTACACGAGCTTCAATATCAACAATGGTTTGCCCAACACCGACCACTGTTGGGCGGTGGAGCATAGCCGTTTGTTGAATTTGATTGACGAGAGGGTCACGAGCATGAGTCGGAAAATAGTGCTTAGATTTACGCTGTCCAGGAAACTTCATGTTGAAAAATGAGAATTGAAAATTTCCCGCATCATATCACGGATATGAAAGGTTACTTTCATTTTTATTACATAAAAAAGTGAGCCAAATCCAGATAGCCGAGGCGTTAGCGGCTATTTAGTGAGCGTTATGTCCGTACTATAAGCCTTAGTCCCCCAAAGCGGTACGGTCGATAGGCTGTGCTTGAAGCTACCATCTGTTTCTTTGGTAGTATAAGACAAGTAGATCAGGGTTTGATTTTCTGCATCGTAGATACGTCTGACTTTCATTGACTTGAAGAAAATGCTTTTTGACTTCTTAAACACGATTTCGCCTGATTTGCTCTTATCAATTTTTGCAATCATCTCTGGGGTAATGTCACCAGTCTGACGACACGAGATTGAGCTATCACTTGGATCAGAAAGACTCAAATTAGCCTCAATTGAAGCAATATGGCACGTAACACCAGTCACAATATCATCACTTAGATTTTCGATTTTTACGTCTTTAAGCGTGAAAAATCCGAGCGATACATCGCCAACTTCATTGCTATCGCAGCCAACTAAACCAAAGCTAAGTATGAATGCGGTGGTGATGAGTTTCTTGTTCATGTCTATAATCCATTTATCCATCTTTCTGCACATGATAGCAGCATCAAAGGAGAATGATATAGGCTGTTATGTTGATGTTTTGGCCAGCATATCTGCAGTTTAGATGAGGATAATGTGAGTAATGGCTTGTCGCATATCGATCTGGTCAGTATCCTGCTTGCAACAATTAGAAGAAGAAGTAAATAACAATGATTAACCAACCTGACGTTGCCGCCATTAAAAACCAATGGCTATTTGACCAAGTGAATGTCGAATTTCCAACAGAAGAGAGCTTACAAGGTCGAGATCTCTACCAAAAAGCGGTTGTTCAACGCAGTTCTCGCCCTTTTATTGAGCTCACTGAGGAGCCTAACCTATCGTTGCTTGAAGAGGTTTATTTGGTTGATTTTCATCGGATGACAATATGGTTTGCTCTGTTGCAAGCAAGCTTATGGAGCGATAAAAACGATCAATCAAAAGTTATCGAATTCTTTACCCAAATCATTTATTCAGCACCTTGCGAGCTTTACTTAGGTTTTCAAAATGGGGAGCCTGTGGCTGCTGGTATCGTCACCTCCACTTCACATGAGATACTCATCTCCGACATCGTGACTCTGGATAAAAATGCATTTGGAGGTGAAGATGTATTCACGCGGTTGTTGCTCGCAAAATGGCGTGCTAATCATGAGTGCAATGGTAATGTTTTTATAGAACAGTAGCTTGTCCTGATGAAATTGGTACTATAGCGCCTGGTTTGGTATTAATTTTAGCCTGCACGGAGAGCTATGTATGAATAAACAGCAAATAACATATTGGCTTAGTTGGACTGCTATGGTCTGTTATGCGCTGTTTTTGTCGTTTCCTGCTAAGTCAACTCGCTGGGAGCCTAAAAATATTCTTGTGCTGCATTCATACGAATCATCTTATCAATGGACATATGAATTTCAAAAGGGCATTGATGCTGTAGTTAAGAGCAGCAAAACACCGATTAAGCTCTCCATTGAATACCTTGATACAAAAAGAATTTATAGCCAAGAGTATCTTGATGAAGCCCAAAAATACCTCCACGTTAAATACCGTCATTATCCATTCGATGCGGTTATTATTACCGATGACAATGCGTTAAAGTTCACTAAAGGGCTCTCAAGCCTATTTAAACCAGATACGCCTATGGTTGCGGTTGGCATCAACGACAAAAGTGCCACACTCGATGACATGACTAAGTACAATAAAATTATTTATGAATCTGAAGCTATCATAGAAAACTTCCATTTAATCAAATCATTACGGCCAAAACTCAAGAAAATCTATTATTTATCAGATCAAAGTCATACTTCGCAATTGATCCGAAAAAAAGTCGATGAAGTGCTGGCTACGGATCTTTTAAAAGGTATCGAGTTTATCGATATTAACTCCATCACTTTGGCTGAAGCAGAAAAGGTTCTATTCCAGATTTCCCCTGATGATGCGGTACTGCTATCGCACTTTAATACAGAGATAAATCAAGGTGTTTACCATACTTATCAAGAGATTTCCTACCGCCTAGCACAAGCTAGCGCTGCCCCCATTTTTGTACTGTGGGAGTTTTATATTCGTGATGGTATTGTTGGAGGGTATGTTAACCGTTCTGAGCAACTGGGAAATGATATCTTGATGGCGTTAAACCAATTTGTCTCACTAGATTTAGCCTCCGCAGTTGACATGCAAATCAGTAGTGCAAGAGCGGTTTTTGATTACCAAGCCATGCAGCGACATCAGATTGACATGAAAGCCTTGCCACAGGATGTGTTGGTTCTTAATCGTCCTCTCTCTTATTTTGAACAGCATTGGAAAGTGTTACTCGCGGCTAGCTTTATTATTCTCTGTTTGCTGGTTGTGATTGTTATGCAAGGGGTGACCCTCAGACAAAAAAGAGAGCTTGGCGTCAAAAACCGTAAAATAGTGGTATTGCAAGAGCGTACATTAGCCGTACAGCGGGAAATGATTCATTTACTCGGAGAAGCAATAGAAACGCGCTCTGGTGAAACCGGTAATCATGTTAAGCGGGTAACAAGGCTCTCTGCGCTGCTGGCTCGTTTGTGCGGGTTAACGCAGCGCGAGGTAGAAATGATCGAGATCATCAGCCCAATGCATGATGTGGGAAAAATTGCGATTCCAGAGTCGATTTTGGATAAGCCTGGAAAATTAACACCAGATGAGTGGGAAATCATGCAGACTCACACTACCGCTGGTTATAACATCCTCAATACAAGCGAAGGTGATATAACTAAATTAGCTGCGATTGTCGCGCATGAGCACCATGAGCGTTGGGATGGTAAAGGTTATCCTAATCAGAAAAAAGGCACAGACATTCATATATTTGCTCGCATTACTGCGATAGTGGATGTGTTTGATGCTTTGCTAAGTGAACGTTGTTATAAAGAAGCGTGGCCGCTTGAGAATGTAGTAAGTTTATTTGAACGTGAATGCGGTTTTCAGTTTGACCCTACTTTAGCCAATTTATTGCTTAATCATTTGGATGATTTTATCCAAATCCGTAATTTGTATCCCGATACGACAAGCTACTACAGAGCCGGCTAAATACGCCCCATTGAGTATCAAAGAGTGATGTGGCTATAAGTTATGCATATCAACTCTTATCTTCGTTTCATTCTGTTAACTCAATCATTTTATACATTCACCCAGCGGTTAAAATTAAGCATTGGATGAAGGAAGTGTTTATGACTGAGAAAAAAATAAAATGTATTATTTTCGACTGTGAAGGTACTTTAGTTGATAGTGAGCGTTTGTGCTGCGAAGCGCTAGTCAATGTATTGAACCAACTAGGAGCCCACCTTACTTTTGCACAAGTGAGTAACCATTTTGAAGGTGGGAAGATTGCGGACATACTGTTTCAGGCACTTGAACATACGAACATTAACGCCGATCTTGATCTTTTAGAGAACCTTTATCGGGATAAAGTTAATGAGCTCTTCGAGCAATATCTTTCACCCATGGATGGTGCGATAGAACTACTTGAGTATTTACGCCAGCAGGGTATTGAATACTGTGTTACCTCTAATGCACCTAAAGAAAAAATATCATCAATTTTACAACGGAGCGGTTTGCTCCCTTTGTTTGAAGGACGCATTTTTTCAGCCTTTGATGCGAATAGCTGGAAGCCTGAACCTGATTTGATTCGTTATTGTGCGATGAATATGGGATTTCTTTTGCAAGAATGTATTTATGTGGATGATTCAGCAAAAGGGGTTGAAGCGGGTATCAATGCAGAGGTACCAACCGTTCAGCTAGCACCTCTTAACCCACAGGGTTTTTCTCAAGCGCCTAATGTCGTTGTTATCGACACATTACTCGAGCTTAAACCATGGCTCAATGCACATTGTTGGACAAGCAATGAATGTGTTTATGACTGATTAGCGCTGTGTGTACACCAATCATTTGCTGGACGCTTTGTAAGTGGTCGGTTTTAAAACCACATTGTGCGCAGATAAACTTTTCATTGTTTGTGGAAATAAAGTATTCGTCATGTTGACAAAGTGGACAGCAGTCTATTTTTTCAAGTGTTTTATTTATATTTTTCATAATCAATTCTCAGCAGCAAAAAGGGAGAGTCATGTTCTCCGTACTCACAGAATAAACACTAATCAAAACTTGCTCTCGGTAATATTTACCTTAGTTCCAAAAATTAGAGGCATTTCATACTTCACTGTAAGGAATGTTTGATTTTGGCCTAAACCATAATAGGCAAAGTGCCGTCATTGCCCCAAGGGTATCGCATAACATGTCTTTTTGTGCGTCCCAAATGTCGCCTTGTGAACCCAGAAAAGCGATTCCCTCATCACCACCCGCGATTGAGGCATAACACCATTCAATAATTTCGTAACCTGCTGCGATACTCATGATAGAGAAAAGCCCGAACAATGAGGCAATTAGCGGTTTACAGAGCTGCTTTCTAATTAAATATTCAGCGATAGGGTAGGCATAAAAGCCAATTGAGAAATGAGCGACGCGATCAAAATTATTACGAGATGATCCGATCAGTTCGTTGAACCAAGCAAACGGAACATCTGCAAATGTATATTTAGCCCCAATGGTGTGCAAACTAAGCCACACAAACATCAGAATATAAGCCGTTGAGCTAAAGCGTAGTTTTGTTGAAGCCCAATAGACGAGTGCTAAGATCCCTAGCGCTGGGATGATTTCTGCTAACCAGACAGCACGAGAAACCGGCGCGATCGCTGAAAATAGAAAGAGTACACCGTAGATCGCCGTCAAAAATAAAAGCGTGCGTGAGAAGTTGAGAGACATGTTTTTTCCTATCACAAAATACCGATGGATAGTGCCACTATTTTGCACGATGTTCAATTTTGTTGAATTCTGTATCTTATAGACGTAGAAATTTGTGTTTGAGATGTGCGTATCTACCTTCGTTTTGTGATTGATTTTCGCATTGTCTTGGCAAAGAGATCAGCAAGGTGGAGAAGATCATGCAACAACTCGATCTTTCTCTTTTTATGTATTGATAGATAGTGCGTGTGATAAACGGACTCTAGTTCAAAAAGCCAAGATAATATGCGGTAAGAAACTCGACAAAAAAGCGATATTGGATTTGAATGAAGAGAGAACCTTAATGTGAACGTCGAGACTATGTCCCAAAGTAGGCCCGAAAGTATGTCTGAAAGTTTAGAACTTACCGCTCAGTTTCAATCTTACATGGAAAATCCGCTGCTTTGGCCAATGTTGGAGGTGTTGCGTAAACAGCCTTCCGGTTGGAAAGTCCATACGTTAGCGGCACATTTAAGTGAACAGGGATTCATGCCTGTACTTGATAGCGCACCTGAAAAAGACCTCTTTAAGCGTAATTTTTTGATCATGAACGCGCTCTATCAGCTTCAAGAGACGCTTTACCCTGAAAAGTGGTTACAAGTATCAGCAATGGACATTGTACTAATGCCTGCGCATCGTGCCGTTAGTTGCGAGATCGACCCAGATGATCCATTGCGTGATTATTACACTCAGTGGAAAAATTATGAGGCTGATGAAGGAGAAGTGCGCCGCTTGTTGAACGAATTTTGGACTCGTTACCGTAAAGCAATGGGTGGAACGAGTAACCTTAATATGAATCGTCTTCAAGCATTGAGGCTGTTTAAATTACCAGTGGAAGCGACGCAAATTGAAATCCGAAAAACATGGCGCAAGTTGGCACTAAAGTGGCATCCAGATAGAGACAATGGCAATGCTGAAACGTTTCGAGTGTTGTGTGAAGCATGGAATATTTTGCGGCAAAATAGTTAAAGCCCAAACCTTAAACTCTAGACAAGATATTTGTCGAATAAGGTCAACTGGCACTGTAAGGCATACCTAAGCTAACTACCTGTAATGTACTGAAGCAATAAGGTATTGAAGTAAAAAAGAAGCGATCTCTCGCTTCTTTTTGCTTTTGTTGTAGGGGAGTTAATCTTTACTGGTGGTTTTTAAATTGCGACTTGCGCATACGGTTCAACGCCGCCATCACATCGATGACGCGTGGTTTCGCCAAATCACCGTGGTTTGGCATATTTTGGTGCCATGTTCCTGCTAATAAAGCCATCATCTCTTTGCTTGGTTGCGCTGACCACCCCGGTGTCTGCGCAAACTGGAACCAAGTCCAGCCAATCGCATTGACTTCAGAAGGTGACTCCAATTGTTCTAACGCATTTAAATCGGTAAATTCTTTGCCAAAGCGAAGCGAATCAACGCCTTTGGCAGAGACTCGGAATTTACCATCAACCAGTAATTTTTGCAGCGCAGTGCGATTCACCGCGCGTTCTGGGAAAATAGCCAGTGGCGTTTCACACTCGTTGTGACGAGCAGTTGGATGCTGTTTGATGACTTCTTTAGCTTTGTTAGTCACATCAACGGCGTGGTAGTCATGCATCTGGATGACAGTATCGGCGACATCTAAGTAATCACCGGATCCCCCCATAACAATCAGTGTTGAGATATCCAAATCATCGCGAAGTTGCCCGATACGATCAACCAATGGTGTAATGGGCTCATCACCTTTACTAACCAGCGCTTGCATACGCTCATCACGGATCATGAAGTTGGTGGCGGAAGTATCTTCATCAATTAGTAATGTACTAGCGCCAGATTCAATGGATTCTTGTAACCACGCAGCTTGCGATGTTGAACCAGACGCATCTTGAGTGCTGAAATCGGAGGTTTCTTTACCCATAGGTAGGTGATTGATGTAGTTGGACAAATTTAAATTATGTACGCAACGGCCATCTTCAGCGCGAATTTTCATGGCTTGATGATCCGTAACAATTCGCTCACGGCCATCGCCGGGAATATGGTTGTAAATTGAACGCTCAATCGCCGTTAACAAAGTCGATTTACCGTGAAAACCACCGCCGACGATAAGGGTTATACCTTTGGGGATGCCGAGTCCTTTAATTTTTCCTTGGTTTGGTGTCTCAAGCTCAACTTCTAACGATGTGGGGGCTTGGAAAGTAACGGCGTCTTTCATCGGCAGATCACAGTTACCTGCTAAGCGAGGTAATACGCTGCCATTGGCCACAAAAGCAACCAGATTGTGCTGTGCCAGTTGTGCACGCATTGCTTCTTGATCTTCGATCACAGCGCAATGCTCAAGTAGGGCATCTTTATCCAGTTCACGTTCAATGGTGGCCCTGCGAATGAATTTTGGCAGGTAGAAGGTGATGATGTTGAGCGCTTTCTTGGCCAGAATGTCACGACCTTCAGCGGGTAAATTGATGCGAAAACGAAGCTCAATACCATGCTCCGTAAAGAGAACAGCTGTACTATCAAGCACCGTTTGGCCCGTCAATGCGATGGCAATATGGTTCTCTTGCTTAGCAAACTCCGCAAAACTACGAGCGATAAAATCTCTTGCAGCCATTTGATAAGCCGGTGATTTCTCTTTTAACCATTCCAGACCGGTCAGAGACCATGCTCGAGTAGCGCGAAAGCGAGATGCAGAAGCGTAAGGGTCCGCTTGGATATGATCGATATGCAAGGTGAAATCACCAAATTCGTATTGACCTTTGATCTGCTGATAGGCGCGGTAGTTCTGTTTTTCTAGCTTTTTGAGAATTGATGTTAATAAATCCATCTCGATATCGCTCGTTTGGAAAGGAAAGGCGGCGATTATAGGAACCGCCACACTGAGAGTAAAGACATGATAAGGGATTCCTTTATCCTACAAAACCTTTGTCTCGACAGGGTGTGCATAATTTTGGTTCAGTAGCCCAGCCTCAAACTCGTCACAAGGCATTGGTTTACCATAGAAATAGCCTTGGCCAAACTCACACCCTTCACTGATGATAAAGTCTTCTTGGCTTTGATTTTCAATCCCTTCGAGGATCACTTTCAGCTTTAATTTTTTGGCAACGTGAATGATTGAGCGAACAATTTCTTTATCTTCCTCACTTTGATCCAATTGATGTACAAAGCTTTTATCTATTTTTATGCAATCGAAGGGAAATTTTTTCAAATAGCTGAAAGAGGCGTAGCCCGTGCCGAAATCATCAAGTGACAACGTCACGCCTAGTTGGTGTAGAATTCGCAGTGTGTTGCGAGCCACCACTTCATCCGCAATCAAACAGCTTTCTGTTACTTCCAACTCTAAGTATCGAGCTGGAAGTTGGTAGGTGTTCAGTAGCTCACGAACTTGGTCTGCGAATTGGGCATTCTTCAATTGGACGGCTGAAACGTTAATAGCCATTTTGAAATTATCGACCTGTTTTGCCCATTGGCTCGTTTTTTCGATGGCCGATCGCAGGACAAAGTTACCCACTTCAAAAATCAGTCCATTTTGTTCGGCCATGTGAATTAAGGTTTCATTGGATATATCGCCCAATACGGGATGCCGCCAACGTAGTAGCGCTTCTGCCCCCGTCCAGCGATGAGTGGTTGGAGAGACCTTAGGTTGAAAATAGAGCATGAGCTCATCGTTGCGCACTGCTCGTAATAAGTAGCTTTCTAATTGGTTGATTTGCCGGAGTGAGTCACTGAACACTTGCGAGTGATAGCAAAACTTATGACCGGAATCTTTGCAAGAGACCATGGCAGCAGAAGCTTGTTTGAGCAGTTCTATAGCATTGTCAGTGTCTAAACTCGTTGCAATACCAATATAGGAATGAAGATGAACATTATGGTCATCGAGCTTAAATTCAGAATGACCGATTTCGACCAATTTATGGCACAACTTTTCCAAGTGACGCGCTAATAGTTTTGTTTTGACGATCAAGACTAAATCTGTCGACGTGGGTCGAGCGGTCAATATTTCAATTTTATCGCAGCGGCCTAGTCGCTCACGATATCGAGCGATGACTTGATCCCATGCTCGGTAGCCAAAGTGAGATTGAATATGACGAGCATTAGTGAAACCAATATGAATGGCGGCAACTTCGGTGTGCTGTTTTGTTGCTTGTAAAAGGCTATTTTTGAGTTCCAATTCAAGTGCGTTGCGATTTAAAAAACCTGTGCTGACGTCATGCCACTTTTGATATTGAATCTGTTGTTCTGCGGCGCGGCGTTTATCGATCTCTTGCGTGAGCGAGTAGTTGAGATCAGCAAGATCTTGTGTTCGGTTATCGACGCGAAGCTGAAGCTCATCATTGAGCTGCTGAAGTCTTACTTGTTGGTATAAGGTGGTGAGCTGGGATTCAATGGTATCGCGAAAACTCTCCAGTAACTGCCGATAGGTGGGGCCAAAATGGTTCTCCTTGCTATCGAGTACGCAAATGGTGCCAAACATATCACCATTCGGCCACTTTAATGGGATGCCACAATAGGCAATCATGCCCAGTGGTACATCTGGATTATGCATCCATTTTTTATCGGCTAAAGCATTCGGGACCAATAGTTCCTGCTGTGTTTGCATCACAGTTTCACAGTACAGACCTTGTCCTAAGGGTTCTTTATGTCCGGTTTGATAGGGGTTGTCGACGTTGGTATTTTTACAGAATATTTCGAGTTTTTGCTGGCTAGCACGCATGATCAATGCGCTCGGGACGTTTAAAATTTCAGCGAGTAAATTCACAATGCGTTGCCATCCATCCATCATTGAAGAGGGGATGAGCATCTCATGTGTCTTTATTTTCGACATATTATCAAATTCCTTTGGACGACAAAGCTTAAAAAAGCCGAGCATTCATTGCTCTAGACTGACGATGACAAGATCCGCTCCTATGACCATAGTATGGTATTAAGAATAAGAACGCGCCGCCAATGTAACAAAAAAAAGCCCCAATAAAATATTGGGGCATTGAGATAGTTAGCTGTGTCTCGTAAATGATACGGAAGGAGTTAATCGGCTTGCTTGATATAATGGTCGATATTAATTTCTTGAGCATAATCAACACAGTCAAAGTCGAAGCCATTGAGCTGCATGAATTCTCGCTTAAAGCCCTTATAGTCACCTAGTTGCTTAAAGTTGTACTGATCCATTTTCTCCAGTAAATCGGCCACTTTTTGCTGAGTATCTGGGTTGAGCTCCCAATCGTCCATACGGATCAGTCGTTCGCTATCAACGGGTACTTTGCCTTTGCTAGAGAGTTTTTCGCTAAACAGACGCTGCATCTGCTCGATACATCCTTCGTGCGTCTCTTTTTCTTTCATCACCTTATACAATGCGACAATGTAAGGGCTTAAATTGGGAATGAACACGCTCGCCTTCGTGACTAAAGCTTTACAAACAGTTGCATAAGCCCCGCCGCCATAGTTAGACAATTTTAGGTTGAGAGAGTGGCTGGTTTGGTGCAAATCAATTTTGGCGCGTCCCAGTGTACCGTCAAGATAAATGGGGTGAGTAATCTGAGGGCCGATGTATGAAAAAGCAATGGTTTTACACCCTTGTGCAATCGATTCAGCGTTGATCAGCGTATCTATCCAGTTTTCCCAATCCTCGCCACCCATCACTTTCAGTGTACTTTCGATCTCTTCGTCATTTGCAGGGGCAATGGTGGTTTCTACCCACGTATCGTTTTCTAGTAATATCGTCGCACCAGAAACGGCCTCACCAATCGGTTTGATGGCGGAGCGCCAATACTGATCTGAATTGGGTTTTGGTCTCATGCCGCTGGCGATACTGTAAATGACTAAATCGACTTCCCCTTCAAAATAGGTCTCTATCGCTTCAATCACTTGCTCGCGTACTGATGGTGAAAAAACATCCCCATCGATATTGACGGCGACTCGACCCGCTTGCTCGGCCTGTTGTTTAAAAAAGAGATTGTTGTACCAACCAGCACTACCAACCCCTTTTTCTGATGGCGTTTTTTCAAAGGAAACGCCAATCGTATCGGCTTCTGAACCACCAAAGGTTAGGGCAATGCGGGCGGCGAGCCCAAAGCCTGAAGATGCGCCTAAAATGAGAACTCGTTTTGGCCCGTGAGTGATCGGTCTGCAAGATTTTACGTAATTAATCTGTTGTAACACAGCTTGTTCGCATCCGAGTGGATGAGCAGAGCGAGCGACCACACCTTTGATCACAGGTTCAATGTGCATAGTTTGTACCTTTGCGGTTAGGGGAATGGTCTAAAAAATATCGTAAAACTAGGTAAAGTTCATTGAGCTGAGGCATTAAAATCAGAGATGCTCTGCTAAATGTTGCGCAACAAAATTGGCGATCCACGGCTGAGCGTCGACCGTCGGATGTAAGCCATCGGCCATCATCCACTCGGGTTTAATGATCACTTGCTCTAAGAAAAAAGGCAGCAACGGCACAGTGTGTTGGAGGCTAAGCTCAGAATAGAGGCTATAAAAGGCATCGCTGTAGCGTTTGCCATAATTTGGTGGAATGCGAATCTGCATCAAAAGAGGGGTTGAGCCTGCTTTTTTTATTTGGCCAATAATGGCGGTTAAATTGCTGCTGATCAATTGAGGTGGAAAGCCACGCAATCCGTCGTTTGCACCAAGCTCAATAAGCACCGCATCAGGGGTATGTAGGGTGAGTAGTGACGGTAAGCGGGCTAGGCCATTGCCCGTTGTATCGCCAGAAATACTGGCATTAATGACATCAATGTCTGATTTACCTTCAGCTTGCAACGCATTAGGTAGCAAGCTAGGCCAAGCGTTTTCAATCGGCATTTGGTAACCGGCGCTTAAACTATCACCCAATATCAAGAGTGTGGTACTACTAGCGCTAGCCGAGAATAATAAAATACAAATCAAGGAAAGAAGTCGAGTCATGCAAACATCCGTTATTAGAGCACATTCATTATCTAAAACAGTCTCTACCAATCAAGAGCATTTAACAATCCTAAAAGAGGTAAACCTAGAGATCAAAAGTGGTGAAAGCGTGGCGATAGTCGGAACGTCTGGTGCGGGGAAATCAACCCTGATGACGCTGTTGGCTGGGCTTGATACGCCGACACGCGGAGAGGTAGAGCTATTGGGTCAGCCATTGTCTCAACTGGACGATGAAGGACGTGCGGCGATCCGCAGTCAATCTGTTGGCTTTGTGTTTCAAAGCTTTTTGCTGATCCCAAGCTTGTCTGCGTTAGAGAACGTGACGCTACCTTGTTTGTTAAAAGGCGAAAAAGAGGATGTGGATCGTGCTAAATCCTTGTTGACGGCCGTTGGTTTATCGCATCGAATGCATCACTCTCCTGCACAACTTTCAGGGGGCGAGCAGCAACGAGTCGCGCTAGCAAGAGCCTTTATGATCAATCCGAAAGTGCTGTTTGCCGATGAGCCTACTGGCAACCTTGATCAAGAAACCGCGGCGAAAGTGGTTTCATTGCTGTTTGAATTAAATAAGCAGCACGGAACGACCTTAGTGCTGGTTACCCATGATCCCGTTCTTGCGGCGCAATGTGACCGCATTTTCCACATGCAAGCCGGTATGTTGGAGGAGCGGTAATGAGCGAGATGTCGAACCGTTCACTCAATAAACGATTAATTCGCTGGAGCTTAGGTGAGATCCGCCACGGACAGCTATGGCCTATTTCAGTGGCGTTAACCTTGATCATTGCTTGTATTTTTGCGCTGACTGCCTTAGCTGAGCGTATGGAGCAAGTGATTGTTAAACAAGGTAAAGACGCACTCACTGCCGATAGTGTGTTTGTTTCCGCAAACCCACCCCCAGCGTCATTGCTCGATCAGATCGAGCGCTTGCAACTGCCGTCTTCACAACTTACGCGTTACGCGACAATGGCATTCAGTGAGCGCGGTATGCAGTTAGTCACTGTCAAAGCAGTGGATAGTGCTTATCCGCTACGCGGTGAAATGCGTCTTTCTGATGATGTGACGACATTTCAGCACCTTGCGCCGAATCAACTGTGGTTAGATGAACGAGTGTTTGCGCAATTAGACGTTCAAATTGGTGATCAGGTCACGCTGGGCGATGCCGACTTTACGGTATCGGGACGCATCCTTGAGGAGCCGGGACTCAGCTTTAATCCGTTTCAACAGATGCCAGCGGTGTTGATCCACCAAGACGATGTGGCTCGTACTGGTGCACTTCAATTGGGGAGCCGAGTGCAATTTAGCGTGTTCATTAATGGTGATGATGGACAGATTGAAGCAGTAAAACAGCCCGTTACTTTAACGCCTAGCGATCGTTGGCGCGACCGAAATAGCGCCAGCCGAACGAATGAGGTTTTTGAACGCACAGAGCAATATTTGTCGTTAACCGTAGCGATTGTGATCATCATGGCGGCAACCACATTAGTCCTGACTTGTCAGCACTATGTTTCTACGCGGCAAAAAACCATCGCCATGTTAAAAAGCCTTGGAGCGAGCAAACGTTGGATCCGCCAATGGTTGATCGTACAAGTGGTGATTTTGTTTGTTTCTGCTGCGGTGCTTGGGGTATTGATCGGCATTGGCCTAGAGTCTTTATTACGCGTGCCGCTGGTGGATTTATTGCCTACGCCTTTACCGAGTTATGGCGCTAAACCCGCTTTTATTGCGCTGATGGCGAGTGTATTGATCGCTTTTCCTGCACTCGGCATTCCTTTACTGCATTTGCTAGATACCAGTGCGCTCAATGTCATGCAAACAGAGCGAGCGAAACCGAATCATCGCCGTAATGGGTTGCTCATCTTGATTCCGTTAGTGCCGATGCTGTGGGCTTATTGGAATAATCTCTTAGTGTGGATTGTGTTGGCTGGGATCGTGACGCTTTTTGCGGTGCTTGCTGTGGTCAGTGTTTTGGTGGCTCGTAGTTTAGGACGTCTTCCGCTCTCTACCGCGCTTAAATTAGCGCTCAGCCGAATCAATCGTTCGGCAATCACGACCGGAGTCCAGTTTGGTGCGTTAGGATTATCGTTAATGTTATTGGCGATCATCTGGTTGGTGCGTACCGATTTACTCTCTGATTGGCAGCGAACCTTACCCAGCGATGCTCATAACGCATTTGCACTCAACATTTCACCAAATGAAGTTAATGATTACCTTAACACGTTAGACAGCGCCAACATTGTGCGTTCGCAAGCCTATCCGATCATCCGAGGGCGTTTATCGACTATTAATGGCATAGAGGCCAAGCAACAAGCTCAAGGTGAAGAGGGGAGTGATGCGTTGAGGCGAGAGCTCAATTTCACTTGGGGAGAATCGCTACCCAGCAACAACCAACTGACGGCAGGAGCGTGGACAGAGCAAGGTGGCGTTTCGGTTGAATCCGACGTTGCTCGTGATTTGGGGCTGAAACTGGGTGATAGTTTGGGGTTTGTGATCAATAGCCAAACCGTGGAAGCGAAAGTAAATTCCATTCGCCAAGTCGAGTGGCGAGAAATGAAGCCTAACTTCTATTTCATTTTTACCCCAGACCTATTGCAGGAGATCCCTGCCACGTGGCTGGTGAGTTTCAGAGCGCAAGATCAAGATAACGCCTTGCTTGCCACCCTTGCTCGCACTTACCCTACGGTCAGTTTGATGGATATCCGTGCAATGGGCGATAAGATTCAAACTTTGCTGACGCAAATTATCTGGTCAGTGACAGTGCTGGCTGCAATGGGTGTGATTGCTGGTATTTTGCTGATTTTTACTCTGTTGCGTTTAAGTTTAAGCCAGAGGCAACAAGAAATTCGCTTATACCGCACTTTAGGGGCCAGCAAGCGCCGCGTCGAGCAGACTATTTGGGCTGAATACGGTTTGATGGCGCTCATTGCCGGAGTTGTCGCAAGCCTTGGCTCTGACGCGGTGGTGGCCTGCGTCATGAAGTTCGGTTTTGAACTAGAACCTATGGCGCATTACAGCATGTGGTTGGTGCTACCCTTGGCGACGTTTTGCACATTATCGCTGGTCGTGAGTAGTTTAATTAAGCGGCTGTTAACCCCTATAAATAAAGAGTTTAACTAGCGATATCCATAATCCCAGACTGAGTTATCCACAAAAACAGTGGATAAAGTTTGGGATAACTCGACGGCTTGATAACGGCCTATTTGCGCTTAGCCCCGTAGTTACCTTGGGTTGCGCAGTTTTGTTATTCACAAGGTTGAAAAAACGTCGTTTTGGCTTTATTGAGTCAAGCAATTTTTTAAGTTATTTGTCGATTATGCGTATTGCTTGTTAGTCGTAAAACAGATAAGACCACGTGAAAAATGTGATTTTAATAACGCTTTACAAGCTTTAGAATGCATCCGGGTTTTCCAGAGTACTCGTATCTTATGTCATATAAAAAGTTCAATACAGATTCTCCATGTGTCGCAATTATTGGTGGGGGTGTGGCTGGTGCCACTGCCGCCGTTCATATGGGAGAACTGGGGCTCAATGTGCTGCTTTTGGAAAAAAGCGCCGGTCTCGTCAATGGGCCGCCGATTTGCCATCTGCACGCGGGCGGTAACCTCTATCGCGAAATTTCGCAGCAGCAGTGTCTTGAGTTACTTAAGCAGTCGATTGAAACCGTCAGGCTCTATCCCCACACGCTGAATAAGCGACCGACTGTGATTGCTGTTCCGCATAGTGATGGCGGTGAGCCGCAAGCCTTATTGCCAAGGCTAGAGCTTATTCAGCGCAGCTATCAACAATTGGTTGATGAAGACCCACGTAATCAGCAGCTTGGTCAACCCCAAGAGTATTTCAAACTCTACAGCCGTGAAGCACTGCAGGTATTAGCAACTCAGCAACAGAGTGATCAACCGACATCATTCGATGATTGGGTGATCCCTTTTGCTCAACATGCAGATTTAAATCAGTTGAAGTACCCAGTCATTGCGGTGCAAGAATACGGTTGGAGTGTTTTTCGGCTGGCGGCCAGTGCTGAGCTTGCGTTAGCGGCGATACCTCATTGCCAAGTTTTAACGCACGCTCAATTAATCAAATCTGATTTTATTGATGAGCAATGGCAGCTCGTTTATCTGGATGCTCAAAAGCATGAACACGTTATTCATGCCGATTATTTAGTCAATGCATGTGGTTATGAAACGGGAATAGTCGATGATTTGGCTAAGGCTCCGCGTCAACGCTTGGTGGAATTTAAAGCGGCCTACGTTACCCGTTGGGCAGAATGCGATCAGCAATGGCCAGAAGTGATTTTTCACGGGCCAAGAGGCACCCCACAAGGAATGGCTCAGTTAACACCGTATGCTGATGGTCTATTTCAGTTGCATGGTATGACTGAGGGAATCACGTTATTTAAAGATGGGTTAGTGGCCTCGCAAGCTGGATCATCACAGCCCGTATTGCCTGATTATCTCGAACGCAAAATTAAGAACGGTTGGCAACAGGACGCACTGCAAGAGCGCAGTGAACGAGCCATACACCACATGAGTCAGTTCATCCCACAGTATATTCAAGCACAAGTGGCTGGTAAGCCACTGTTTGGTGCGCAGCAAATTCCCGGCCAAGATGCCACATTACGAGCCGCTGATGTTACGTTTGAAGCTCATAATTATGCGCGGATCGAAGTGGTTAAAGGTTCATCCGCGTTGGAAGCGGCAACTAAAATTGTTCAGCATTGGCAGTTAGTGAACGATGAAGACTTGCTACAATCGATAGAAGCTCGTCACCCAATCAGCATGAGTTTGGCTCTTGAACAGGTGGAAGAGAAAGCTATCGCGTTAGCTAAGGCACGCGCTTATCCTGAAGCATTGGCAAAAATTGTCGGTATGGTTTGATTGGTGACACCTTGCGGTTTTCTAAAGGAGCAAGGTGATAGTTGTTAGTAGCCGAAATAACGCGCCCATTGGCACCAAACCTCTTGCAGGCCTTGTATATCACCTTTGACAAAACGTATTTTTTGCCCCGGTTTTGCTTGTGCCAAACGGGGCAGATCAATGCGAGCCACACACCCTAATTTAGGGTAACCGCCGATGGTTTGGCGATCGTTGAGTAAAATGATCGGTTGGCCATCTGGCGGGATTTGAATCGCCCCCAAAGCAATTCCTTCCGATAAAATAGGTGTCGCGGGTGGGGTAACCGTATCGCCATTAAGACGATAGCCCATGCGATCGGCATGCTGACTGACAGTGAAGCTGGTTTGATAAAAGCGATCGAGTTGCTGCGATGAAAATTGCAGGGCTTGGTAGCCTTCAATGACGCGTAATTTAAGTGGCAGATTATAATCAGGCTTATAACGAAAAGTAATGTGTACGGGTTTGTTATCGATAGCGTGGGGATTAAAGTGCAGTGAATCGCCCGCTTGCAGTGGTACACCGTTTTGCGTTAACCCACCAAGCTGTTCTTTGGGTACGGTGGCAACACTACCTAAATGGTGAGGCACAATGAACCCTCCGCGCACGGTCAAATAAGCTCTTAAGCCATTTTTGGCTAGGCCAAATTTCAGTGTTTGCCCGGCTTGCGCGCTAAAGCTTCGCCAATTACCAATAACTTTGCCATCTAACGTGGCCGATAAATCACCACCTGCAATTGCCAGCATACATGGATGTTTAACATGAAATTCCGCCTGACCAAGCGTGATTTCAAGCGTTGCTAAATTGACTCGGTTACCCAGTAAATGGTTGGCCCAACTGTAGGCGTAATCATCGACTGGTCCTGATTGAGTAACACCGATATGACTGAGACCAAAGCGGCCAAAATCTTGAATTAAGCTCAGTTGACCGGGTTTTATCACCTGTAGTAGGGGGCTCATGAATGGTGCTCCCACTGCGCGGCTAATTGAGGTATTTCACCTCCCAATGATAAAAATTCCTCGCGAGTCATCGCTGTAAACTTCACTTTAGTTCCAATTGAAAAAGGCGTCATCGCTGTTTGATGAGGAGAAAAGAGCGCATGGGGGCAATTGGCGATGATATTCCATCCTCCGGGAGAGTTGTTCGGATAGACGGCCGTTTGCTGTTCTGCAATCGCGACGCTGCCTTTGACCACACTAAGGCGTGGGGTGGCATGGCGCGGTAAGCGTAATTGTTCATCTACTTCAGCCATAAAGGCAAAGCCTGGTGCAAAACCGACGGCACAAACGGTGTAGACCGTTTGAGTGTGCAGCGCGATAACTTGTTGCGTGGATAAACCAAGCGCATGGTAGCGCTTTAAATCTGGGCCGACACTTTCATCGTAGTAAGCGCCAAGCTCAACCAAATTGTGGGTGGCTTCCACAGCGAAAGATAAGGCCGAGATCGCTGTGATCAATTGCTGCTCTAGCTCCCTTTGACTTATACGATAAGGAAGGTAATCGATCAAAATGGTAGTGTAAGAAGGGGTGACATTCATCAGGTAAGCAGAAAACTGCACCATGATCTGTTGCGCAATTTGTCCGATATCGAGTGACAGTTCGGCCGATGGCGGGTGAGCAAAACGCAATAAGAGGCTGCATTCCGCAACGGGCTCAATGCTGTAGTTCAATGTCACTGAACACTCCTTGTGATGACGTTGTGGCTGCTAGGAGATATACGAGTAATGGTTCAACGCTCTCGTAGACAAATTCGGATTTTTTCTATCAGTTCAATCGCCGCCGGGTTATCGCCATGCACGCAAATCGTATCGGCTTCGATAGGGATCACAAAGCCATCCGAGCTGGTCACTTTTCCGTAATCAACCAGTTGTTTAATTTGATTGATGATCGCTTCTTCATTCGTCAGCACTGCATTGGCTTGGCCTCTTGGAGTGAGCATACCATTAGCGAGATAAGTTCGGTCGGCAAAGGCTTCAAACAGCAATGGCACGTCATAAGCATCGGCGATATCAAGGTAATCTTGGTTATTGCCTGAAGCTAAGATCATCAAGGGCACATTGAAGCAAGAAACTGCATCGACCACTGCGCGAAAGACAGATTTGTCACGCATCATATCGTTATATAAAGCCCCATGAGGTTTAACGTAGCTTATCTCGGCATTTTTGCTCTCACATAATGCCTTGAGTGCGCCAATCTGGTAAATCAGTAACTCGCATATCTCTTCTTCGTTAAAACTCATTGAACGGCGACCAAAACCTTGCAAATCGGGGTAACCCGGGTGAGCGCCAATCATTACATCAAATTGAATCGCCAGCTCAATCGTTCGGCTCATCACGTGTGGGTCAGAGGCATGAAAGCCACACGCAATATTGGCCATGTCAATCCAAGGCATCACCAACTCATCAGCGCCCATTTGCCATGCACCGAAGCTCTCGCCCATGTCACAATTGAGAGTGATTGTTCTTTTTGTCACGGGTTGCATCATCCTTGAGTGTCCATGTTGAGTAACTTGCCGTAATCAAAAGCAATATACAGTGATCCGATTCATTGTTTGGCGATAAGTATGGGCCGAAAGAGAGCGAATTGGCCTGATAGACAAACATTAAAGCAGATTGATTTATAAGTGAAGTTTAGGTTGAAAGTCGTTAAACTTGCACAACCAATGTCAGAAGGTAAAAACAATGAAAGTATTAGTGACAGGCGGGATGGGGTATATCGGCAGCCATACCTGCATTCAAATGATCTACGCCGGTATGACACCCGTAATTTTTGACAACTTATACAATAGTAAAGCATCGGTTTTAGAGCGCATCGAAAAAGTGTCCGGTGTGAAGCCGATGTTCGTCCATGGTGATGTACGCAACCAAGCACAACTGGTTGAAGTGATGAAAGCGCAAAATATTCAAGCGGTGATCCATTTCGCAGGCTTAAAAGCAGTCGGTGAGTCAGTAGAAAAGCCATTGGAATATTACGATAACAATGTGAATGGCACATTGGTACTGGTGGCGGCCATGCGTGAAGCTGGCGTGAAGGCACTTGTTTTTAGTTCATCTGCAACCGTATACGGTGACCCAGCCTCAGTGCCTATTACCGAAGATTTCCCAACCAGCGCGACGAACCCTTATGGCCGTAGTAAGTTAATGGTTGAAGAGTGCTTGGCCGATTTCCATAAAGCCAACCCAGATTGGAGCATTACACTGCTGCGCTATTTTAACCCTGTAGGTTCACATCCATCAGGCGAGTTAGGTGAAGATCCACAAGGCATTCCGAACAACCTAATGCCTTTTGTCTCGCAAGTGGCCGTGGGTCGAAGAGCATTTCTCTCTGTTTTTGGCAGTGATTACCCAACTAAAGACGGCACAGGTGTTCGCGATTATATTCACGTAATGGACCTAGCCGATGGTCATATTGCTGCGCTGGAAAAAGTAGGCCAACAAGCAGGCTTGCACATTTATAACCTAGGCACAGGAAATGGCTACAGTGTACTAGAGATGGTGAAAGCGTTTGAACAAGCGTCAGGTAAAAGCGTGCCGTACCAATTGGTCGAACGCCGCGCTGGTGATATTGCGGAGTGTTGGGCAGATCCAAGCAAAGCGATGGCGGATCTAGGTTGGAAAGCGACTCGCAGCCTAGAAGCGATGACACAAGATACGTGGCGTTGGCAGTCAAATAATCCACAAGGTTATCCTGAGTCTTAAGCTCTTGCTTCAACTTCTCTGCGATGAATGAAATAAATAGCCAGTCAAATGACTGGCTATTTTGATCTGACTTGGTTACTCAAGCAATCCAATGATCAGTTGGTCCGATAACGGCTTAAAATTTCACCAAGGTTGCGCGAAGCGTTTGCAAGGCTAGCGACACCTTGCGATGAGGTTTGCGCAACACTGCGAATCGCATTGGATTGTGTACGAATATCACTCAGCTCAGCAGCAATATCATTAGCAACGGCGCTTTGCTCCTCGGCTGAAGTTGAAATTTGAATACTCATGTCATTGATCATTTTTGCTGATTCAGCAATTTGATTGACGTTATTGCCGATGTTAGCGACTAAATCACTACTGGTTTGAGCTTGACTAACCGTTTGCTCAGTAATGCGTGCGATATCTTGGCTTTCGGTTTGCAGCTTCTCAATCATGGATTGAATTTCAACAGTAGCCGCTTGCGTGCGGCTAGCTAAGGTGCGAACTTCATCGGCTACCACGGCGAAACCGCGCCCTTGTTCACCAGCACGTGCCGCTTCAATCGCAGCGTTCAATGCCAGTAAGTTTGTCTGTTGCGAAATGGCATTGATGGTGGTGATCACATCGTTAATCTGCGCCGTATTTTCATTCAATGTTGAAACCGAATGAGAAGCTTGCTCAATGAATTTTGACAACTGGGAAATTTCATTAATTGCTTGCTGGACTAGCTGTGAGCTCTCTTCCGCTTGTTTTGAATCTTGATCGGCTTGCCGATTGGCTTGTTGGGAAATGGTGGACACTTCTTGCGCCGAGGCCGTCATCTCTTCCATGGCCGTGGCGACGGAATCCAAGGAAGCGTATTGGCTACTGATTTGTTGCTCGCTCTCTTTCATCTCATGGGCAAAAGAGCTGGATGTTTCACCGAGAGTAGTAGCGTTTTGTTTTACTGAAACTACCAGTTCGGTCAAGGTATCCATGGCGTTATCGAGCGCGCAGCCGATGGTACCAAACTCATCTCGACCGGGATGAAAACCTAATCGTGAAGTTAAATCACCTTTTGAAATTTTCAAGGTTGTTGTGTATAGCACCCACAATGCACCGCCAATAAAAGTAGCGACCCAATAGAGGAAAATAGCAAAAGGGATTGCCCACAAATAGCTCAACAGAAAAGTCGAGAGTGCCGATCGCTGAGCGTCTTTTTCAAGATAAGAGAGATTCTCTGTCAGTGCGTAAACTTTGCCATCGCTGTGTTTTGCTGTGGCGGTAATCACCCCTTTTTGATAACTAGTTGCGGCTAAAGAATGGCGAGTTTCAACCGCTGAAAGGGTTTGTGGATCTGCGCCGCTGGCAAGCAGACCTTGCAGTTTGTACTCAACGGCCAACTTCGATTGCGCTTCTATCTGGGCCAGTGAATCAACATAGCGATTTCCTGCGACAAAGCTTAAAGCGGTGAGGAATAAAGCGAAGATCACCCACATCTTGTCATTAATTGACATTTTAATGAACACGCGGTCAATCGTCCTGAACTGAACTTCTTTCATTGCTGCTCCGATATGCAAAAAAGTAATAGTAAATTTTATAAATATACTAAGGCTAAATGTGTGTGTTCGTGCAGAATTTTATGAAATGAATGTTGACTTAAATATCAAGATTGAGACTTTGATCTTATTTTAGGTTAAAAAAAGTGGGGAGAGTAATATTACTCTCCCCACTTTTAACTTTAATTGATTAACCCAGAGCGGGTAGTACACCAAGGCTAATAAAGATTTGCGAAGTGACGATCATCAAACCAATGGTTGCTGTCATGGTCAGAGCCAGTTTGCCGCCTCTGACTTGATATTGTGTTCCACCCTGCGGTTGGAATACTTGGTTTGAACGCACTTTAATCACCATCACAATCGGTAAGAATATGGCCAAAATAGTCAACGCAATAGCCGCGTAACCGAGCGCCATAATAAAGCCTTGAGGGTAAAATAGCGCAAAGACTAATGGTGGCAGATAGGTGATGACGGAGGCAGCCATACGGTGCAATGGAATGTTCTTTTTCTTAATCGTATCGCCCATGAATTCAAACAAGCCCAAGCTTACGCCTAAGAATGACGTCAAAAGTGCAAGGTCGGCAAACACGCCAATAATGCTGCTTAAATTGGATTGATGAACGGTTTGCCCTAATGTCACAATTAGCGCACTCAGGCCGGAATTCTCAACCAGCTGAGGTTGGCTAACGACACCTAACGTGACGATCTGCCAAAAAATGTAAATAATCAACGGGATAGCAGAACCAATTAAGATGGCTTTGCGCAGCGAAGGGGTGTCGCCATCTAAGTAATTCACAATCGCCGGAATACTGCCATGGAAACCGAATGAGGTGAAAATGACGGGAATTGCAGCAACGATTAAGCCTTGCTCAAGTGGCATACTAAGCAAGTATGACTGAGAAACATTAGGTGCAAGAAATGAGAGCACTATAATCATCGCGACCATTTTACCGGCAAACAGCAGGCGGTTCACTTTATCAACCGTGCTGGTGCCGATCGTCACCACAAGTGCAACCAGTAAAGTAAAAAGCAAGGTGCCTAGCGGATTGCTGATCTCAATGCCAGCAAACTCTGTCAGGCGATGAGTGAATTGTGCGCCGCCACCGGCAATGTAAGCTGCACAAAGCGAATAGAACAAAAATAGCATAGCAAAGCTCGCTACCCATTTTCCTTTTTGCCCTAAGATCTGTTTAGCCAATGTATGTAAGGTGGCGTCTTTGTCTGCATATTGATGGATTTCAACCATTAACAATGCAGTGAAAGCCATTAATGCCCAGAGGGCGATCATAATCAGTAATGATGTGCCAAAGCCGATACCTGCAGAAGCGAGCGGTAGAGCTAGCATGCCTGCACCGATAGTGGTCCCTGCGATGATCAAAGTACTGCCGAAAATCTTTGATTGAGTCATGGTGTAAAGTTCTTTATACGTTATGTTGTGTTTCAGGGAGTGATATATATGAATACAACGGGGTGTTGACCATTAATCCACTCATTTTGGACTATATTGTAGAACTTCGGATTCATTTTCAACAGCTTTGTAAAAATAAAAATCCATGAGTGTATTTTTTTGTTTACATGGCAAGATGGCGGCACAAATAAGAGTGGTCGAAATCGTTTCGCTGTGATAGATATTGTGGTGATGATTAATTTGACTATTCGCTTTCAAAAAACTGTCATATAAATCATTTAAAAAGGATCTTGCGACGTGATAATCCCGTCTCAGTAAATATCAAAGGAGGTCGATTAATGAGTGACCAATATAAAAACGATGAGTGCTTAGAGTGGCTCGACGCCATGGAGATCGGATTTGATTTATCCGATTATGACTCTGTATCTCATGAATGCTCTGAACAGAGCGCAGAATAGTACCAGCCAGCAGCCTATGCTGGCTATGCTCCTTACATTCCCCCCTCGTGTATCAATTCCCTAACACCATTGATTTCCGCTGATTTTGAATAGGCGATTACCTTGTGCTTTGTTACAATCCGCGCCCTGATTTCCAATAGGTAAGCTGCAATGTCTGATACTGTGCACCCATTCCAACGTTTAGGACTTTCAACCACATTAGTTAGCGCTCTGCAATCTTTAGGTTTTGAACAACCGACGGATGTTCAATCTCAAGCTATCCCGCATGTTTTGGCTGGTAAAGATGTCATGGCTGGGGCGCAAACGGGTACCGGCAAAACGGCAGCTTTCGGTTTACCTATTTTGCAACGTTTTCTTGATAACCAAGCCGAGCGAGAAACCAATAGTAAAGTTGTGCGCGCGCTTGTTTTGGTTCCGACTCGTGAGCTGGCTCAACAAGTGTTTGATAGCTTAAGTGCTTATGCACAAAGCACTACATTGAAGATCGTCACCGCGTACGGTGGAACCAGCATGCAAGTGCAAACACGTAATTTACGTGGCGGTGCGGATATTTTAATTGCGACGCCTGGGCGGTTAATTGACCATCTGTTTGTGCGCAACATTATCCTGACGCAAACCGAAGTGTTGGTGCTGGATGAAGCCGATCGCATGCTCGATATGGGTTTTTTGCCTGATATCCAACGTATTTTGAAACGCATGAATGATGAACGCCAAACGCTATTTTTCTCGGCCACCTTTGATGACAAAATCAAAGCATTAGCACACAAAATGATGCGTGACCCTGTCGGCGTGCAAATTTCACCAGCCAATGCGACCGCTGATACTGTAAAACAGATCGTTTATCCAGTGGATAAAAAACGTAAAAGCGAGTTATTAGCTTATCTAATTGGTTCACGTAATTGGCAGCAAGTCTTGGTATTTACCAAAACTAAACAAGGTAGCGATGAACTAGCCAAAGAACTGAAATTGGACGGCATCAAAGCGGCCTCGATCAATGGCGATAAAAGCCAAGGGGCGCGCCAAAAAGCATTGGATGATTTTAAATCAGGTAAAGTTAGAGCGTTGATCGCTACCGATGTTGCGGCTCGTGGAATTGACATTCAGCAACTTGAGCAAGTGGTTAACTACGACATGCCCTATAAAGCGGAAGATTACGTGCACCGGATTGGTCGCACAGGCCGGGCCGGGCTAACGGGCTTCGCGGTCTCCTTGATGAGCCGAGATGAAGAGTATCTGCTTGAAGCGATAGAGGCCTTACTCAATCAACGCCTGCCACAAGAGTGGTTAAAAGGGTTTGAGCCGAGTTTGTTGGAAGCCTTACCGACTGAGCGTAGCAGCCGTAAACCTAGCCGTTCAGCGGAAAAAAGAAAGATGAAAGCAAAACTAAACATCCATGCAGGTAGAGGTAAGCGATAAAGCGCCCGCTTTATCTGGCCCAGTCACATTCAATATCATACAGCAACTCATTGATGGAGTTCGGACAGAGCGTCTGAGCTTCGTCGATATGGAACTTGGCGATCATCAAGTCATTAAAGAGTTGCCAATGTTTTAGTAAGCATTGGTTCACATCTTGAGTTTCATCTGACCATGTTTCTTTTAAAAATGGCGTGAGGCTCGCCGCGCCGTGCGCGTACATGATCATCTGCCATTTTATCTCCCACACCTTTATTGGTGTGGCTGAAAATTCACGGTTATATTGCTCGGCAAGTTGTTCGACGAGCTGCTCAATTTCACCTGCACTGTCGATAAAATAATCAAAAAGAGCATCTTCTTGTCTTACCGCATCGGCGATCAGTTGAATCGGCTGTTTGACGGTCAGCATATGCGCGAGCAGCCGTACAATGAACAAATACAACTGCACGTTGGCGGGGGTGTTGGCTGGGATCTCTTTCAATATATGACGTAAATAATTCTCCATATAAAGATGGAGACCATCGCTGATACTGCGCCATATTTGCTCTTTACTACCGAAATGATGACGCAGCAAACTGTGCGAAACCCCAGCTTTTTCGCTGATCGTTCGTAATGACACTCGTGCATAACCTAGCTCGCAAAACAGATCCGCAGCGACCACTAGAATGTCTCTTTTGGTTTTTTGGGCATCAGTGGCACTTCGGCGGCCTTGTCTTTTGGTCATTTTTTAACTCGTCTCATTTTTTAACGAGCGCAGTTGTACCAGATTTGAGAGGTAGTTTCACGGAAAAAACGCTTTGGCAGTCATAGCCGATGATAAGGTTATGACTGCACAATGTTAATTGGATCGGAGATAAAGGGAGAGTTTGCTGATTAGAAAATCAATATCATCGCGTGAGACGTCTTTATGGGTCACAAAACGTACCGGATTACCTGGCGAAACTTTTATTCCATCTTGCGCCAACTGATTGGTAATTGTATGGATATCGATAGAATCAGCTAATTTGGCAAATACGATGTTAGTTTGCACTAAATCTGGATTGACGGAAAACCCGTTTAAGTCCGCTAATTTGCGCGCTAAATATTGGGCATTGTCGTGATCAGTCTTCAGCTGAGTGACTTGTTCAGTCAATGCAAGATGGCCTGCTGCGGCCAAAATGCCTGCTTGACGCATGCCGCCACCGAGCATTTTTCTTAAACGTCGAGCCTTGGCAATGTAGGTTTTTGAACCCAACAGCAGCGAGCCGATAGGAGCTGAAAGCCCTTTAGATAAACAGACCGTCATTGAGTCAAAGTATTGCGCAATCTCTTTAACATCCACATCCAGCGCTACAGCGGCGTTGTATACGCGCGCGCCATCTAAATGCAGTGCCAAATGGTGTTGATCAACAAACGTTCGCGCTTGCGCTAAATAGGCGAGTGGTAGAACTTTGCCATTGATGGTGTTTTCAAGGCTAAGTAATCGAGTGCGAGCAAAGTGGGCATCATCAGGTTTAATGGCCGCGCGCAGTTTATCGAAGTCTAACGTGCCATCAGGGTTATTTTCGATTGGCTGCGGCTGAATAGAGCCAAGAACCGCGGCGCCACCCGCTTCATATTTGTAGTTGTGCGCTTGTTGGCCACACAGGTACTCATCGCCACGCTCACAATGTGACATTAAACCCAGCAGGTTGGCTTGTGTGCCTGACGTGGTAAATAGCGCCGCTTCAAAACCGTGTCGCTGCGCGGCCCACTCTTCTAAGGCGTTGACGGTTGGGTCATCGCCATACACATCATCACCCACGTCGGCATTAGCCATTGCTTCACGCATCGCAGCGGTGGGTTTAGTAACGGTATCTGATCGAAAATCCATATAATCTCCTCATGCGTTTTTCTATTTTTGCTAGAAGCATTTTCACTTCAATGTTTATCTGTGCTTGTGCTTGTGCTTGTGCTTGTGCTTTATTGATAACTAAGCACTTTATCGATAGCTAAGTATTTTATAGATAGCCACACAGCTTCGCCTTACTTAGGCAGGCAATGGTTTTTGAATCTGTGATTTGCCCAATGATGATTTTTTGCTCCAATTCCTGGATCGAAAGCGTCACCACCTCAATGACTTCATCATCGTCGCATGATAATCGTGCAGTTTTGCTCAACTGTTTAGCGACAAACAGGTGCTGTATTTCGTCACAAAATCCAGCTAATGGTGTGACTTGCCCTAAAGTGATCAGCTCACTTGCACTGTACCCTGTCTCTTCTTCAAGCTCACGGTGCGCGCATTCGGCTGGAAGCTCTCCCTTTTCTAAAGTGCCTGCTGGGAGCTCTAACAACCACTTTTTGAGTGAGGGGCGAAACTGATTAATCAGAATAATATCGCCTTGTTCTGTGATCGGCAAAATCACGGCCGCGCCCGGATGGACTATGGTGGTGTGCTCAATGCTTTTGCCCGTAGGAAGGGTGACATCCTCTTGCACTAATGAAATGGTTTTCCATGTATGTATGGTTTTGCTCATGCAAACTCTTCTTTAATTGTGGCTAGCCAATGACTGATATGGTGATAAGGGTTCAACCTTACCGAGAATCTGTGGCTAAGACAAAGTAAAACGATAACCTAAGTATCAATATTGCTTGCACAATCAGTGATGTCAGTCTCATATATGCAAACATTGATTTCGAAGAATTTCACAGAAAAGAGATCTGCTATAAGTGGGCGCTTATACTAAAATCTATTTGTAACAAAACAATAACAGTCGTATAAAGTTATGTATACAAACCATTTGGAGCGCTTAAGTGATCAATTTTACTCCTGCATCTCATGCGCAAAAAGCGCTACTTTCAGAGCGCATAAATAAGCTTGCTAAGTCTTTATCGGATGGTGTTTATGAGCGTGAAGACACCATCAAACTTTGTCTACTGGCTGCTTTAGCGGGGGAAAGTGTTTTCCTACTCGGCCCTCCTGGTATTGCAAAAAGTTTGATTGCGAAACGTCTGATCCAAGCCTTCGATAACAGCAGTTATTTTGAATACCTCATGACGCGTTTCTCAACACCAGAAGAGGTATTTGGTCCATTAAGCATTCAAGAATTAAAAGATAATGGGCGCTATGTTCGCCTAACCAAAGGCTATCTTCCTACCGCACAAGTGGTTTTTCTTGATGAAATTTGGAAAGCAGGCCCCGCCATTTTGAATACCTTATTAACGGTAGTGAATGAAAAGACCTTCAAAAATGGGAGCGATATTGAACGTGTACCAATGCGTCTTCTGGTTTCGGCATCGAACGAATTGCCGGATGAAGAGAGTGGTTTAGACGCCTTGTACGATCGCATGTTAGTGCGTGTGTTTGTCAATCGTATTCAAAATAAGCAGAATTTCAAATCGATGCTGACCGTCGGTACGCCACAAGAAGCGCGCATCCCTGAAGGGCTTGCGATTACCGATGAAGAGTATCACTCATGGCAGCGACAACTTGACGATTTACTGTTGACAGATGACGTGTTTGAAAAGTTATTTGAGCTGAAAAACATGCTAGAGCATGCCGTTGAAAACCAGCCCGCAGCGGCAAGTATTGATATGTACGTTTCAGATCGTCGTTGGAAAAAAGCGGTGAAGCTGCTCAAAGCGAGTGCGTTTTTTAATGGCCGCGACTCAATCAACCCGCTTGATTTACTGCTGCTGCAAGATTGTCTTTGGAATAGCCCCGATTCTCGCGATATTGTGCGCCGCGTTATACGCGACTTTGCGTTGAAACATGCTTTTGACCAACAAGAAGTTGAACATCAAATCGTAGTGTGTCGTGAAGAGCTGGCTGAGATTCAAGAAGAGCTAGAGTCTGAATTTGGCATGTTGCTCTCGCTGGAAACATCATCGGGTTTGATTAAAAAGCAAGTGCATCAGTTTGATACCAAATCGGCAAAAACCTATCAGGTAGGCACCGCTCATGACTTGGTCAAATTGGTATTGCTGCAAAGCAATATGTCCGTCTCTGAGGCCGAAAAAGGCGATAGCCGCTGGGTTTATGTGCCTAAAAGCGAGCTTGAAAGAACGATCAAAGAGGGGCATGGCGATGTGTATGGTTATGTGAATCAAAATACCAATTTGTGCCGTTTAAGATTTGATTTAGATGCTGGTAATAACCTCGTTCTGAAAGATATTGCTAATCGCTCGGTGTTGGTGAGTTTGGTGACTGAGCAAGGTTTAGACGAAAGTCTTTATCAAGAGTGGCTTACGAAAGCGGATCAAGCCGTTGCACAGTTGCAACATGCCGAACACCATTTGCGTAAAGTGCGTTCTAAGTTTCACGGCGCTTTGCCGCATAACTTCATTGATCCGGAGTTGCCCACCGCTATGGAAGCGACGCTGCAGCATCTGCAGCAATTACTTGAATCGACTCATACCGAATGCGAAAAAACGGTGCTTCGTTTTAAAAACCTAAACCAGTTTTTTGCGTAAGGAGAGAAGATGCTTGGTGCCGATGGTTTAAATTTAGCGTTAATGATTGCCGATTCGGGCATCATTGATACGGCAGTGAATGATTTGCTTGCGCGCTCGCAAGTGATGATGATGGCTGAAAACCGCGGCGTGGCGAATTCAGTTAAAAATCACCTAACTAAGTGGCGTGGTAGTGTCAAAAAACGCATTACAAAAGTGTGTGAAACTGAGCGTTTTCAACAAGAGCTGACCTTATACCAAGAAGTAATTCACTGGGATGAAGAGACCTTCTTTACCCGGATTAACGAGATAATCAAACAGTTGGAATGGCACTCAGCATTTTATCTCCAAGCACGTCGTTTAATCGAAAAAAACAAGGGGTTGCATAACCCCATGTTCCCTCATTTCTTTTGTGACCAATGGTATCAAAGCCTTTGCCATGCGATTAAACAAGCGCAAATCAACGAACTTGAAAGTAACAAAGAAAAAGTGTTGGCCGATTTGTACCAGCGTATGGAAACCATGAAAAACATGGATAAAGTCACGGAATCGGGTGATGAAAGCAGCGTCGGTCGCTTGTGGGATATGGCATCGGCGAAGCTCAGTAAAACAGACATTAGTGTCATGAAACGCCATGCGGAATTTTTGAAAAAGAACAAAGGATTGCAAGAGATTGCTGAACAGCTTGGGCGCATGGCTGGCGAAGTAGATGACCCGGATCTCAACCGTACTCCAGCCGAAGCGCTGCAAATGGTGGAGGAAAAATCGGACGAAGCGACGGATGACATCGTCGGCATCCACGAAAGTGATGATCTGAACAAACTGCTACCCAACGAAACCATGTTTCTTGCCTATCCTGAACTTGAGGTGGTTTTCTACAAGCATTTAGTGGATAAGCGCTTGATGAACTATCGCATGCAAGGCAAGTCTCGCACCTTGCGTAAAGTCAAAGCCTACCAACCAGAGCACAAACAGTTTGAGATTGAAAAAGGGCCGTTCATCGTATGTGTGGACGCTTCTGGTTCCATGAGTGGTTTCCCAGAACAGTGTGCTAAAGCGATGGCTTATGCTCTGATGCAGATCGCTCTGGCTGAGAGGCGCGAGTGCTACGTGATGCTATTTTCTACTCAGCAAATTACCTATGAGCTGACCAAGCAAGATGGCTTGCGTGAAGCGAGTGATTTTTTAAGTTATTCATTTCACGGCGGAACGGATTTAGACCCTGTGCTAGAACAATCGGTTGAACTGATGAACAGTGACAAATACCGCAATGCAGATTTGGTCGTATTGTCGGATTTCATCGCACCTAAACCGCCGGAAGCTCTGCTAGAAAAAATCGCGACCTTAAAACATCAAAAAAATCGTTTCCATGCGGTGAGTTTGTCTCGCTATGGTAATCCACAGTTGATGGCGATGTTTGATCACTGCTGGGCATACCATCCTAATCTCGTCGGGCGACTGATGAAAAAATGGTAACGATTACTTGATAAAAACTGATGGATTGTTGCTCTAATTGTTCGCCTTCTATCCTTTGCAGGTCGATTCTTAGTCACTTGATTCATAAGTGGAAAATTTATTGTTGACTCATTTTCTTAATCCGTTAAAGTACGCCTCGTTCTCACGGCAAAGCTCGAAAGAACAATATCAGGAGTTAGTTGCTCAGCAAAGTGAGCAGAGTTATTAAAAGCTGAAAAGCAATGTTTAATAAAAAATTTTGTTAATAACCAAATGTTGTTAATAACAAAGCTAGCGAATGTACTTCAAAAAATTTTCGATGGTGTGTAACTGATTCAGTTGACGGCATCGCAATCCAGAATTGCGTGCCCTGGTGGTGAAATTGGTAGACACAAGGGATTTAAAATCCCTCGACTTTCGAGTCGTGCCGGTTCAAGTCCGGCCCGGGGCACCATCTATTCTTTGCTCATTAAGAGCAACAAAAAATTAAAGGCGCGATGGCAGACTGGTTATGCAGCGGATTGCAAATCCGTGGACCTCGGTTCGACTCCGGGTCGCGCCTCCAAAAACAAAAAAAGACGCTTTTTAGCGTCTTTTTTTGATCTGTGTGATTAAGAATCAACAGCCTGCTTAGAAAATAACGCCATCGGTATGATGGCGTTAACATGACATTGACAGCAATGCACAGAGGTGAGTGTTAAGCCGCCTTTTCGGTTTGATAATTTCCCAGTAGGGCACTGTAAATTTCTTGGTCGCTTAAGACGCCGACGAGCTGATTATTTTCCATCAGAAGAATCGGATTTTGAGTTCGATGTTTCAACTCAATCGCGCTACGCATATCAATATCAGGTGTTGTAATAATCATCATCGATGAATCAATGTTCGACATATCGCTGACTTGGGTATCCCAGTGGATAAGAGCGGTCGACGTTGCTCCATATAGTGTCAGAGTTTTATCATGTTGTGCGACCCAAACATCCTGTTTTTTGCAGACCTGCCAACGTTCGTCTTGTTGCTTTAACTGTTCGATGGGCTGCATTAACGAACGTCCTTTTAGTACGTTAAGAGGGTTAGTGTGTGCCACAAACTCTTTAACGTAGTCCGTTTTGGGTGTAAGGACTATTTCTTCTGGCTTACCGTGCTGAATCAGTTTTCCTGACTCCATAATCGCGATGTTATTGCCTATTTTTAGCGCTTCATCTAAGTCGTGGCTAACAAATAAGATGGTTTTGTTGAGTTTGCTTTGTAGATCTAATAACTCATCTTGCAGTTGCGCACGAATCAGCGGATCAAGTGCTGAGAACGGTTCGTCCATTAACAGGATGTCACTGTCCATTGCAAAAGCACGCGCTAAACCGACACGTTGCTGCATGCCGCCAGAAAGTTCGTGGGGGAATTTATCTTCCCATTCAGCAAGACCAACCATCGAAAGCTGTGCACGGGCATGTTGGTGGCGTCTTTTCTTGCTCATTCCTTGCATTTCTAAGCCAAACGCCACGTTATCTAAAACCGATAACCAAGGCATAAGGGCAAACTTTTGAAACACCATCGAGACACGATTCGTCCTTAAATGCTGAAGCGTTGCTTTATCACAGCTGGCAAGGTCAACAAAGCGTTCGCCATCTTTTAATTCTAATGATCCCCGGCTGATGGTATTCAAGCCATTCACCGCGCGTAGCAAGCTCGATTTCCCTGAACCAGACAGCCCCATCAAGACGCAAATCTCGCCTTCTTTAACAGTAAGGCTGACATTGTTTACCCCTACGACTTGACCGCAGGCATCGATAATCTCTTGGCGAGATTCACCCGCGTCGAGTCGTTGCAGTGCTTCATTTGGGTTCTGACCAAAGATAACATCGAGGTTTTTAATGTTAATTGCGTCCATGATTATGCGTCCTTATTATTTTGATGTGGGGTTTTGCATAAACGATCAAGAATGATGGCGACTAAAACGATGGCTAAACCAGCTTCAAAACCTTGAGAAATATTGACGGTGTTGAGTGCACGAATCACGGGTTTGCCAAGGCCGTCAGCCCCAACTAAGGCGGCAATCACAACCATTGAGAGTGATAACATAATGCACTGAGTGATCCCTGCCATTATGCTGGGTAGCGCTGCTGGCAACTCCACTTTGAGCAGTAAGTTCATACGGCTAGAGCCGAATGCTTTACCCGCTTCAACTAACTCTTCCGGTACCTTAGTAATCCCAAGATAGGTGAGGCGAATGGGGGCGGCGATGGCAAAGATAATGGTCGAAATGAGCCCCGGAACAATACCCAAACCGAACAGAACTAGCGTTGGAATGAGGTAAACAAAGGTTGGTACCGTTTGCATTAAGTCAAGAATTGGGCGCATCAGCGTATAAAGCCATGGTCGATGCGCGGCGATAATGCCCAATGGTACGCCAATTAATACGGAAATCGTTGTCGCGGCAAACACCAAGACAAAGGTTTCCAGCATTTCTTGCCAGTAGCCAAGGTTTAGAATAAGCAGTAGGGCAGCAATAACAAATACCACCAATGAAATCTGACGATGCAGATACCATGCAATGGCTGCGGTGACTAAAATCGGCACGGCAGGGGGCATCCATTTAAACACATCAACTAAAGATAAAATGATGGTCTCAAGTAAGTAGGAAACAGTATCAAAAAATGTGGCTGCATGGATGGTCAGCCAGTCAACGCCACTTTCCATCCAACGACCTAAGGGGATTTTGTTCTCTGTAATAAAATTCACGGTATAGCCTTTTGGAAGGTGAAATGCTCACCTCCTCCTTTAAATTAATTTATGCTTTAAATGGCGCTAAATAGTTGCTAATAGCTTGTTGTGCAGGTGCTCCAGCTTTGGTTTTTACATTCTTTAGCCATGGAACAATACTTTCTGGATGTTTGATTAACCATTGGCGAGCGGCTTGTTCTGGTAACACGCCTTGGTTGAGAATGGATTCCATCAGTTGGTTTTCCATTTCAAGCGAGAAGGATAGGTTTTTTAATAAATTACCGACATTTGGGCATTGTGCTAGGTAGTTTTGACGCACATTGGTGTAGACATTTGCACCACCGTAGTTTGGGCCAAAGTAATCGTCACCGCCATCAAGGTATTCCATTTCAACATTGCTGTTCATTGGGTGCGGAGCCCAACCTAGAAACACAATCCACTGATTACGACGTACCGAGCGTGCCACTTGTGACACCATGCCCGCTTCACTTGACTCAACAACGCTAAAATCTTTCAGCTCAAAAGCGTTTTCATCAACCATCGATTGGATCAAGCGATTACCGTCATTGCCCGGTTCAATACCATAGATTTTGCCGCGAAATTTATCTGAAAATTGAGCGATATCAGCAAACGATTGGACACCGGCATCATAAACGTACTTAGGCACAGCGAGTGTGTATTTTGCTCCTTCCAAGTTAGCGCGCAGAGTTTCAACCGTTCCAGCTTCACGGTATTTGGCAATATCGCCTTCCATGGTTGGCATCCAATTACCGAGGAATACATCAATGTCACCGTTCGCCATAGATGAGTAGGTCACCGGTACTGAGAGTAAATCGATTTTTGTCTGATAGCCTAACCCTTTGAGCAGCTCTGTGGTTATTGCCGTCGTGGCGGTAATGTCTGTCCAACCCACATCAGCAAAGCGCACCGTATCGCATTGATTGGCGTAAGCGTTGGCGCTGAGCAGAGTCGTCATTGCAAGTGTGAGCACGGTTTTTTTAGTAATAGACATGTTATTTCCTTGTATTTTTGACTGACTTTATAAATTTTATGAGTAAGCGTCCGGCTTTCTCATTGGTGGTTTTATTCTTTGTTTGGTTTGCCAGTCTGGTGCAATCCATACTGGAGCTTCAGTACTGGCTAATAGCGGTTTGCCTAAAATAAGATCGGCGGCGCGCTCTGCGACCATGATGGTTGGCGCATTCAGGTTCCCGTTGGGAATGCTTGGGAATATCGAGGAATCCACCACGCGTAAAGCTTGAATTCCGCGCACTTGGCATTGGTCATTCACCACGGCCATTGGGTCGTCATCTGCGCCCATTTTGCAGCTGCAAGAGGGGTGATAAGCGCTTTCCACATTCTGTTTGACCCATGAATCAATATCGTCATCGTTTTGGATCTCTTCCCCCGGTTGAATTTCTTCGCCCCGATAACTATCCAATGCTGGTTGCGCTAGAATTTCGCGGGTGAGACGAATGCAATCGCGCCAATCTTGGCGATCTTGTTCGGTTGATAGGTAATTAAATGCGATAGAGGGTGAAACCGTTGGATCGCGAGAGACAATTTGTACTTGTCCTCGGCTTTCTGGCTTATTGGGTCCCACATGAACTTGGAAGCCGTGACCATCAAAGGCCGCTTGGCCGTCGTAACGCATCGCAGCAGGTAAAAAGTGGTATTGAATATTTGGCCATTTGAGCCCTGCGCGAGAGCGAATAAACGCGCATGACTCGAAGTGGTTGGTTGCCCCTAATCCTTTACGAGTTAAGATCCATTCAGTGCCGATAAGCCCTTTGCTGATTAAACCGAGTTTACTGTTTAGTGTGATCGGCTGTTTACAATGGTATTGAAAATAGATCTCTAAGTGATCTTGCAGGTTTTGACCCACGCCAGGCAGGTCTTGCTTCAGTTTCACACCAACTTGTTCAAGCAGCGCTTTAGGGCCAATACCCGAAAGTTGCAAAAGTTGAGGAGATCCTATAGAACCAGCACTTGATATCACTTCTCGCAAGCAAAACGCTTGTTGGATCTTGCCTGATTTTTCAAACTCAACGCCGATGGCCTTTTGCTCTTCAATCAAGATCTTATGTGCCACAATTCTTGTCTTTACGGTGAGGTTCGGTCGCTTCATCGCGCGGCGTAAATAGGCATTGGACGTTGAGGCGCGAACTCCAGAATCTACCGTCATATGCATTGGTCCGAAACCTTCCTGCTGATAAGCATTGTAATCGTCAGTTTCTGGATAACCGGCTTCTTTGCCCGCATCGATGAAGGCTTGATAAAGTGGGTTCAATTGCATGTCGTTACCGTTACAAGTACCGACGGGCCCGTTGCCGCCACGATAAGCGTTCTCGCCACCTATCCAAGATTCGGCGCGGCGAAAATAGGGTAAACAATTTTGATAATTCCAACCTTTAGCGCCCAGTGATTCCCATTCATCAAAATCGCAAGCGTGGCCACGAACGTACACCATGCCATTAATAGACGAGCTGCCACCGAGTACTTTTCCCCGTGGACAATGTAACTGACGCCCGCCAAGATCGGGCTCTGATTCGGTTTCAAATTGCCATGCGTATTTTTCGCTGTTCATCGGGTAAGAAAGGGCGGTGGGCATTTGAATGAAAATGCTTTTATCGCTTCCGCCAGCTTCGAGCAGTAAAACCTGATGTTCGCCAGACTCGGTTAAGCGATCGGCAAGAACACAACCCGCTGAGCCCGCACCGACGATAATGTAATCAAAGTGATTTAACATAGAAGGCTCCTTTGACTATTAAGCATATGGGCTAGCAAAATCATCTAGCTCCACTAAAATGCTCTTGGTTTGGGTATAATGCTTAAGGGTTTCTATGCCATTTTCACGGCCAATCCCAGAATGCTTATAACCACCGACAGGCATTTCTGCCGGAGAGTCTCCCCAGGTATTTATCCAGCAGATCCCGGCTTGAAGTTGGTGAATTATTCGGTGTGCACGAGAAAGGTTCTGTGTGAACACTCCTGCAGCTAAGCCATATTGAGTGCCATTCGCGCGCGCGATCACTTCGTCTTCATCGCTAAACTTAAGCACTGACATCACAGGGCCAAAGATTTCTTGCTGCACGTGAGCCATGTCATCAGTGCAATCAATGAAAACAGTTGGTGCAACAAAATTGCCCTTATTTAGGCCGTTATCGGTAACTTGATAACCACCAGTGAGCAAAGTTGCTTGGCTAGCTTTGGCTTGTTCAATGGCTGTGAGCACTTTGTTTAAATGAGGTTTGGAAATTAACGCGCCAATCTGGGTGTTGATATCCATAGGATCGCCAATCACTAATTGTTCAGTACGCAGCTTAAGCTGAGCGACAAACGCATCGTAGAGGCTGTTGTGCACGAAAACGCGCGTCCCATGGGTACACACTTCGCCTTGGGTATAAAAGTTTGCCACCATGGCAGCGGAGACAGCTTGATCAAGCTTGGCATCATCAAAAATAATGAGCGGTGACTTGCCACCCAATTCCATGGTGACAGACTTCAAGCTGCGAGCGCTGTCCGCCATTACGGCTTTCCCGGTACCCGATTCACCGGTAAAAGAGACTTTGGCAATGTCAGGGTGGGCTGTCAGCATTTGACCTACGCGGTAATCACCTTGAACCACGTTAAAGACGCCGTCTGGCACTCCGGCTTCACTGAAGATCTCTGCCAGTTTTAATGCGCTTAATGGCGTTTCCTCTGAGGGCTTGAAAATCATCACATTGCCGGCAGCCAGTGCTGGCGCTGATTTCCACATCGCGATTTGAATCGGATAATTCCATGCGCCAATGCCCGCGCAGATGCCTAATGGTTCGCGGCGAGTATAAAAAAACTGATGGTCGTTGAGCGGCTGTTGTTCGCCTTGAAGCGATGGGGCTAAATTTGCAAAGTACTCAATGACGTCTGCGCCAGTAGCAATATCAACGCAATTGGCTTCTTGAATCGGCTTACCGGTATCGAGAACTTCAAGTACAGCAAGTTCATCGTTTCGTTCTCTAAGTATTTTTACTGCTTTTAGCAAAATACGGCTGCGTTCTGTTGCGGTCATTCTTGACCATACCGCGAATCCTTGCTTGGCAGAGGTGATAGCTTGTTCAATGTCATTGGCACTGGCGTGCTGCAATCTTGCTATCACTTCACCTGTTGCTGGGTTGTAGGTATCGAAACGTTCTCCTGAAGTCGCAGATCGGAGCGTTCCGTTGATATAAAGCGATTGTATTTCCATTTTAAGGCCTGAAGTGGGTTGTTATTGCGCGTAAAACGCTAATTGTTTATTGAGGTAATCGTTAATGATGGAATGTGCTTGAGCAGGGTCGATCCCTTTGGGGTTTAATGCTCCGCGTAGCCAAATGCCATCAATCAGTGACGCGATACCATGAGCCACGAGGTTGACTTGTTCTGATGGGAGCAGCGGCTTGAGTTCAATCTTAAGATGAGAAAGTAAACGCTGTTCATTGACGTATTGCAGGCGATTTAACTGTGCGTCGTGCATGGAGTAAGCCCAAAACGCTAACCATGTTTTAACAACTTGGTTTTCCGCTTGGAACCCTTTGAAATTGCCGGTTACGATGGCATTAATGCGTTCGTAATGAGCCTCTTTTGGGAGTTGGTTTAAATGCTGAGTGATGGTGGTTGAAAGCTCACGTAAAACAACACGCATTGTCTCTTCCAATAATCCATGCTTGCCGCCAAAGTAGTGATTGATAATCCCTGTCGAGACACCCGCTTCTTTGCTGATTAAAGCGATGCTTGCGCCATGTAATCCAACGCGTTCAATGACTGTCATTGTTGCGGCGACAAGTTGAGGTTTGCGTATGTCTGGCATCCCTACCTTTGGCATAATTCATCCTGATTATTTTATATTGAACGATTAGTTAAATATAAAATGCCACGATAATGTTTAGAGTTCAAATCTATTTTGAGTGATAATTGCCATTAAATTTATATGGTTAATGATAAATATTGCTTTAATTCAATTGATTACAATTAATTTTTCATAATTGCTTAGTGTGAAAAATATTTGAAGTCACCGTGTTTTTTGTTCGGTGCTAGCTTCTATCGTTCATCGAAGAAATCCTTATTGCGGATGTATTTACTCATGAGGTGGTAAGAGAAGGGGCGAACTAGCCAGCTCAATAAAGACCTGCCTAATCGAATGAACGTTGGTGTGTTTTCGTAAATACGCCCATTGTAAAGCCACAGCAATTTACCCACATGCCAATAGATTAAAGGAATGGGTGGCATAAAGGTGACGATATCGAGGTCACAACAAATACGATAGGTTTTGTGGCTAAGCGCGTAGCGTTGACGAAAACGCCAATTACCAATCGCGGGTTGGCCGAATGTCACAATGCGTTTGATGCATTTTGGGTATTTCTTTTCGATGTAGTCAGCAAAAATACACCCAATAGCCCCACCCGAAGAGTGACCAGTGATGGCAATGCGTTTGCCGCTCTCGATCAGAGGAACAACGACGGCTTCCAGCCGTTGTAAAACCGATAGGCCGAGTTTATCTTCGTTGCGCGTTGGCAGGCTCTCTTGATGCAGGAGATGGTAAAAGCCCGCATGGATACGGTAATCCAATCCTAAGTGTTTGCAACTGCGTGTCCACATTGCAAAGTTCAAAAGCCAATCACTGACACTGTGCGAACCTTTGATGACCACCACGGCCTCTTCTTGGTTTTTACTCCACAGCACTCGAATCATGATTTTACCAAACTGGTTACGGATGATGTGCTGACCGTTCGGATCAAAACCGTAACGTGTCTGCCTAAACACTCTGGGATAAGCAAGGTTGCACAGCACGGCATAGCGTTCGTATTGATAGCGTTTAAGTGGTTTCACATGACAGCTCTCGAAGATATTGAGCTAACGTAGCGATTGAATGTGAATGCTTTATGAATGATGCAGTTTTGGGTGGGGGAGTATTTATATTTAAATGCTGTCAGCCATAAAGATGCGAAGGACAGAATGTCAAAATTCCCTCCCCTTCAAGGGGTAGGGCCTGCACACCCCCTCCTAACCTCCCCCTGAAAGGGGGAGGAACAGAACGGTTCAGCTTCCACTCTGGAGCATAATGGGGCAAAAATGAGCCAGCGAAGATCGGCCTGACAAAAGTTTGGACAATTCTGAGTTACATCCTTCACTAAATTAGTATTTAACGGATTATCTTGGGTATCGAAAAATCTCTAATCTAGTGGCCAAATTTATTCATCTATTACAACAATAAAGTGATATTTCCATAACTAATTGAGGATTTTATGTACTAGTCCCAACGTTTTTGTCACTTGAGTTTGGTATGAGAGTCGATAACTAACGGATATTGCAGACCCAAACACCAGTTCTTTATCTAGTCTTGTAGAAATACGCAACATGTTGATAAAAGGTAAGGGTTGTTAAATACTATTGACGTAAGGCAATATTTAGTTACAGTTTCCCTTTAAATAGATGCACTGAAATATGTTTTACTGCACCAAGATTTATAATTGAGAGGGAAATCCATGTCATCAAGAAAGTTGTATAACATCCATTTAGATCAGTACCTTAGCCAAA
>NZ_JAMQXI010000093.1:0-2605 GCF_024743775.1 Vibrio sp. RM-69-4 | reverse complement strand
ATTTACCTGAGTTGCATAACGCCGCATTAAGGTGTGAGCGGCGCTTGGCTATACTTGAGCGAAGCGAAACTGCCAAGCGTTGCGAATCACTCTTAAATGCTTTGTTATATTTTTATAGTTCAGTTACTCCCACCACGTTTAGCGCAGGAATCATATTGCCATCTAAAGTTTTATCGAAATCACCGATGAAGCAAATAGAAGCATTACGAGGAGCTTTTTTAAGTGCCTTTCTAACTTTGGACTTTATTGGCGTTTTACCAGCTTTGATTTCTTGGAAAATCAAAGTTTTTTTATCCGTGCTGGGTAACTCACACAGAGCTTCTAAAGCGGCACTTCCAACTGCTGTTAATTTGGGTTGATTATTTTCAATACGACCAGAAGACCAACAACAGTACACTACCTTTTTGTCTACAAACGTTTTAAATACACAATATCTCTGATTTACATCCATAGGCAAATCAAAGCTACGTGCGTTCGCAAACTCCGTTTTCATACTAACCGAAGCATTTTCTATAAAATAAGACTTAACTATCGCCATCGTTGTTCTCCACAATACTTTCAAATAGCTCTATAACTCGTGAGTATTCAGCGTCCTTTCTAGAGGCTAAAAACTTATGGAAGTCAGCCAAACTAGACTCAAATTCATCAGTTATAGAAAGAACAAAAGTTTCCTCAATCTCTTCCACAAAGCCAATACAATGAAACATGCTTATTGTGCTGAACAAAGCGCCTTTAAAGTATTCTTGTATCGCTGTTTTGCCTTTATTTACGCCAGTGAACACTTTACTACCAAATACACTCCATAAGTCACTAAAGGGAATTCCATATCTATTGGCGTAGTAAATAATGAGCATTGTAATATGCGTGATGTTATTGCCCTTAACAACTACATCGTCAAACAAGGCGCTTTTTGATTGTGCAGTTGGCTCATAAACTTCGCTCAGGCTATTGCTATTGAGCTGATTTATCATATTTCCAACTGACTCAATTTTGTCATGAGCTTTTTGTTGCAAGTTCATAGATGAATCAATTTTCTCTCTAATATCTTGCAACTGTGATAACTCTCCACTGAAGTCATCCTTTGAGACCTTCACCGCTTCAACTACGTCAATTAGTTTATTTACTTGCTGACTAATTGTGAGGCTTGACGTTTCCTGTGATGCCGACTGAAAATAAGAATAGATAATTGCTAACAAAGCAAGTGCAATCGAGACAATTGTTCCTGATATAGAGATATAGTTGAGAGCAGATCCACTTCCTGCATACAAAAATGCAGAAACCTGAATGCAAAACTGGACAATTACGACGATAAAGATAACGAAAAACCATTCTCGTTTACTAAAACTATTACTTTTCACTTTTCCTCTCTAATTGATCACTGGATCTGAATAAAAATATAACGCCCAATTAAGGGGTGAGCAACGCTACCACCCAAACATAAAGCATTGCGCCATAAACACTTAACTTGAAGTAAAACCAAAAATGCCAAGCGTTGGGAATCCCTCTTAAATTGTTTGTTATGAGTATTTTTCGTAGCGCTCTCCGAATAGCTCTTCAAACGTGTCGGCAACAGAAACAACTCGAGAGTGACTAGAAAGATGACGATCTGCTAACTCTATTAACTCAGTTAAAGCAGTTGCCATATTCTGCAACCATAAGTCACTGCCAACAGTTTGGTAATACAAGTCTTGCTTTGCACCTCTAAAACTCCAAGCGTCATAACGATACCTGAGCCCGACTGGAAGTTTATCCATCTGTTGAATATCAAATGTGTGATTCACATACATTGCGTTAGGAATAAAATTTGACAACTTTGCCCACATTTTGGTTAGGCAATGACCATGCTTCTCTATCCAGTTAACTAAATTTTTTCCTTTTCGTTCATCATGTAAAAAATAACATACTAGTGATTTGAGGATCGCTTCCATCCCCATCCGCAAGTCAATAAACATTTTTGAGCGCTTGGACTTAGAAGCAAAAAAATCGTATTCCTCGCTATTTATACAAAAGTTATATCTCTGGCTAAAATCTAAAGCATCGTGGAAGAAATGATTTGATACTTCAATTCCTGTAGGAAAAATTGATGACATGTTAACCCTTACCTCATACTCATAACGCCCGGCTAAGGGGTTGACAACGCACCACCGAACTCAAAAAATACACTGTAAACACTGAACTTCAATTTTGCACTAAAGCCGCCACGCGTTGGCAATCCCTCTTGAGCCGTTTGTTATGTGTTTATTTCGACCAGTCCCAATTTCCTTGCTCCTTGACCAAAACTCTTTGGTCTTGGGTAACTGTCAACAATCCTGAATCTGAAATTACGTAAACAAAATCGCCATTTACAAACTCATAACCAATAAATCTTGATGGTGTGCCATCTGATAAATATGTATGTAAAGTATGGCCAGTAAGAATAATCTCATTGCCAGATCTCTTTGATTTACCAGTATAAGTTACGTCATCACAAGTCACGTTACCTTCAATGCAGTTTGACTCGATCAAAACCACATAGTTTTCTGTCACCAACGTCGCTGAGATACTGGAAAAACTCGCAAAAAACAGTACAAACAATAGCCCAAATTTACGCACGATAATCTCCAAA
>NZ_JAMQXI010000092.1:0-791 GCF_024743775.1 Vibrio sp. RM-69-4 | reverse complement strand
CTCATTGAATTTGCATAACAAACGGCTCAAGAGGGATTGCCAACGCGTGGCGACTTTAGTGCAAAATTGAAGTTCAGTGTTTACAGTGTTTTTTTAAGTTCAGCGGTGCGTTGTCAACCCCTTAGCCGGGCGTTAAGTGTTTCTTGAGTTTGGGAGTACAAATGAGTAAATATTATCCACCGATATTTCTACAAGAACAATTTCATTGTGTTCAATGTGGAGTATTCGCAAGTCAATATTGGAATAAGATTTTTCTTCGTAATCAAAATGGTAATTTTCAGAATACAGAGTTTTCATATAATAAATGTTGTCATTGCAATGAAATTTCTTTTTGGTTTCAAGGTAGAATGATTGTGCCCTCAGAAGCACCAGTACCCCCTCACCACCAAGATTTACCTGAAGTATGTACTTCAGATTATAACGAGGCTAGGGACATTGTTGCGCGATCTCCTCGAGCTGCCGCAGCTTTACTTCGCTTAGCTATTCAAAAACTGCTTATTGAATTGGGTGAAAAGGGTAAAAATATTAACGATGACATTGGTTCACTAGTTACCAAAGGTTTGCCCATCGAAGTTCAGCAAGCATTAGATTATTGCCGAGTAATAGGTAATAACGCAGTGCATCCAGGAGAAATTGATCTAAATGACAACCCAGAAGTAGCAAATAGTCTGTTTGAAATGATTAACTTTATTGTTGAGGTGACAATTTCTCAACCTAAAAAAGTGGCAGCGCTTTATAATATCCTTCCTGAGGGAGTGTTGAAAGCTGTGGAAAAACGGGACAGCGTCAAA
>NZ_JAMQXI010000091.1:0-723 GCF_024743775.1 Vibrio sp. RM-69-4 | reverse complement strand
ACCGAACTCAAAAAACACACTGTAAACACTGAGCTTCAATTTTGCACTAAAGTCGCCACGCGTTGGCAATCCCTCTTGAGCCGTTTGTTATGCAAATTCAATAAGATAAACTGACTTTACTCGATCGAAAGCCACAATTGCAATGGTTGAGTGATTCAAGAACCAACCCAAGCCAGAGCCGTGATAAATGAGCCGCCAAAACAAAGTTCACCTTTCAGCAACAAACCAAGCTTTTGAATCAGACAAACTCAACGAGCGAAATCTTCAGCAAGTACAAAATGCTCGATAAACTTGCCCTTTCCACACTTTACGCACGCTGAATTGACAACAAACCAGCGCTAAAACTGATTGAGGCAAACAAAGAACCTTGCTTGTTTTACGGCTTGAGTTAACCACGAATCTGAGGGTAAAAATGCTTATTTGCCGACAATACAAAACGAATGGCCGGAGAAATCTAAAAAGATTGAACCCCTAAATTTACCTGAGTTGCATAACGCCCGGCTAAGGGGTTGACAACGCACCACCGAACTTAAAAAACACACTGTAAACACTGAATTTCAATTTTGCACTAAAGTAGCCACGCGTTGACAATCCCTCTTGAGCCGTTTGTTAGGCCAACCAATTGACACCGAGACTTTCAAAACCAAAGAACGAGCTTTTTTGTAAACTTAAAACAAACTAACCCATTCATTTATAAACCAAAATGCCAAATCAGAAAAGAAA
>NZ_JAMQXI010000090.1:0-667 GCF_024743775.1 Vibrio sp. RM-69-4 | reverse complement strand
TTCGCATGTTCCATTAGCTGTACAAGTTGGTTTTTTAGTCATATACTTGTCTCATTAAACGTACATGTGGAGGTTTTATGAGAATTGTATCTTTTACAGAAGCTAGAAATAGCTTGAAGAGCGTTTTGGATGCTGTTGTTAATGACGCAGATACAACCGTGATCACACGTCGTGATTCTGAAGATGCCGTTGTTATGTCACTGGATTATTATAATAGCTTAATGGAAACGGTTCATTTACTTCGTTCTCCGGCAAATGCTGAGCACTTACATCGTTCAATTGCTCAATTTAAAGCGGGTAAGGTGAGCCAAAGAGATTTAATCGATGAGTAGTCGTTTATTATCTTGGACTGATGAATCTTGGAATGATTATGTTTATTGGCAGACGCAAGACAAGAAAACACTTAAACGTATAAATAAACTCATCACGGATGTTAAGCGTTCTCCTTTCGAGGGCATAGGTAAACCTGAGCCACTAAAAGAAAACTTATCTGGTTTTTGGTCGCGACGAATAGACGATGCGAATAGGTTAGTTTATGCGGTTGATGATAGTGCTATCACGATTATTTCTTGCCGTTATCACTATTAATTTAGGCTTTATCGTCAGGCAGCTAACAAACGGCTCAAGAGGGATTGCCAACGCGTGGCGGTTTTGGTGCAAAATTGAA
>NZ_JAMQXI010000008.1:0-75798 GCF_024743775.1 Vibrio sp. RM-69-4 | reverse complement strand
AAAGTGTCAAACACTTTATTAAATTATTTCGTCTTACCGATTTGACCTACTGATTGGCTGCTCGTTGGGCTTGAACCCTTACTGGCTGTGCCGTGTCAGTGAGGCGGCATTATAGAGATCGCCGTCACATTGGCAACCCCTTTTTGCTGTTTTTTTTGATTTTCTATTTGTTCGAACAGAAAAAAGCCAAAAGACGCTAAAAATCGACTTTTTATTTACAATTTTTTAAAGTTATCACTAAAAAGAGATACTTTTTGCCAGTTTGTGTATTCAACTTCTTTTGAGGTATCAGTTTCACCGCCAGTCAATGACATGATGAAACGAATCATCACCTTATCGAAAAAGTGATAACGTGGATAGTAAAGAGCACCAGCGAAAACTCCGATTAGCTTGGGTTGCCATGCTGATTTACTGAGAAAGGTTTTAATATAGACACTTCCTTCTGGAGTATCTTTACCCTGCGCTTCTTTTCTTGCAGTTAAGTTGACACAAAAGAACGCCGCTTTAGCGAGTGCTAATTGCTCGGCATGTTTTTCTATAAATTGATAAAGCTTTTTATTTAAATGTCCGTAGCGAATAGAAGCACCAATTAAGACTCGATCGTAAAGAGCTAAATCAATATCCTCAATTTGATGTAAATCGGCAAGTTCGCAATCAAACTCAGAAAGTTCCTCTTTTATATAGTTAAGAATTTTCTTGGTTTGACCTTCACGGGAAGAATAGAGAAAAAGAGCTTTTTGCACGGGATATCCTTAACTGCGCCAAAACGTAGGGGTAAGCAGTATTAATAGTGTAAAAATTTCTAAGCGACCAAAGAGCATCGAAACAACCAATACCCATTTTGCACTGTCATTAACATCCGCAAAGTGTACGGAGACTTGACCCAATCCAGGCCCTAAGTTATTCAATGTTGCAGCGACGGCAGAAAATGCACTCAGTTCATCCATTCCTGTTGCGATCAATGCCAACATACACGCCACGAAGACCAGTGCGTACGCTGAGAAAAATCCCCAAACCGCGTCAACAACTCGCTGTGAAAGAGCACTTCCGCCCACCTTAATCGTATACACGGCTCTTGGGTGGATAAGGCGTTTCATCTCACGAGCACCTTGTAAGGTAAGCAATAAGATACGGATCACTTTCATGCCACCGCCCGTAGAGCCAGCACACCCACCTATAAATGAAGAAAACAGCAATAATACAGGTAAGAATAACGGCCAATCTGCAAAACCGGTAGTGGTAAAGCCTGCCGTCGTCGAAATGGATACCGTTTGAAATAGCGCCTGATCAAAAGCGTCATAAAAAGAGTCGTAAGAATGGTGTTTGAGTAAAATCGAAAAGCAAACCGCAAACAAAATGACTTGTATAAGAGCGAAAGCTCTAAACTCTGGATCTTTAAGATAATATTTTGGATGAACACCACCTGTCGCAAACGCCGCGTAGTGGAGCGTAAAATTACAGGCCGAAATGAGCAAAAAAATAACCGTAATTAAATTGATTGCATAGCTATCAAAATACCCCATGCTTGCATCATGAGTCGAAAATCCACCAATAGCGATCGTAGAGAAGCTATGGCAAATCGCATCAAATAGGGTCATCCCCGCCGCCCAAAAAGCCGTTGCGCAAGCAATCGTTAAGCTTAAATAGATGTACCAAAGTGCTTTGGCAGTTTCGGCGATTCTTGGAGTAACTTTAGTATCTTTGACCGGGCCCGGGATCTCCGCCCGATATAACTGCATTCCCCCAATTCCCAATACTGGCAAAATGGCCACCGCTAGAACGATGATCCCCATCCCACCAAACCATTGTAAAAACTGCCGATAGAACAAAATCGCTTTAGGTAATTCATCTAACCCAACAATGACGGTTGCTCCGGTGGTGGTTAATGCTGAAAATGATTCAAAAAACGCATCCGTCACCGATACATTAGGGTTATCCGCTAACCAAAATGGTAATGAACCCGCACTACCGATAACCGTCCAAAACAGTACAACGATCAAAAAACCGTCTCTGGCTTTCAATTCATGTCGATAGCGGCGGTTTGGAAACCAAAAAAAACCGCCACACATCAACAATACAAAAAAGGTCGTGACAAAAGGTACACCTGCACCATCGCGGTACAGCAAAGCCACCAGCGCAGGGGCAAGCATAGAGACACTAAATAGCGCGAGCAAAAGCCCGACGATACGAATAATAGATCGAATTTGCATTGCTTTTTCTGAAGCGAAGCTTCTGACTTCCTAATTATTTTTTATGGCGGTCACTACAGCTTTTGCACCGCTTTTATTAATGATAGTTTGAGTAAAGGCATCAAGATGGCGCAATTCTATCTCAACAAGAAATTTAACCTGTTCTTTATAATCGGCTTCGACTTCTAATGCTTCATACTGCGCGATGATGGATTGAGCAATCGGCACAAAACCGTAGTCTAACGTTAGGGATAATTTTGTGGTGATTTTTTTCTCAATAGTTTGAAGCTGCTTGAGTGCTTGTTGTACTCCGCCACCATAAGCTTTAACTAACCCACCAGTGCCAAGACGAATCCCACCATAATAACGAGTGACGACGGCCGTTAACTCCCCGACACTCGATCCGGCTAGCTGCGCCAATATCGGTTTGCCCGCCGTCCCTGATGGCTCACCATCATCACTAAAACCCCACAACATCGAATCTTCCGGTCGTCCGGCAACAAAGCCCCAGCAGTTATGTCTGGCGTCGCTATGTTTTGTCTTTATTTGCGCAACGAAGGCTTTGGCAGCATCTACACTCGGAGTATGGGCCAAATAGGTAATAAAGAGGCTTTTTTTGATTTCCTCTTCAAATTGGGTGGGCAGCGCTGGAATTAAATAAGGTTGTTCGTTCATGTGAAATCATAGATCGAGCGGATGGCAAGAGTGTAACACGTGCACTTAAAAAAGCAGCGCTGATCTCCATTCGCACTCAATGTTAAACAGTTGTTTAAAAAATGTATTGAAATTAAACAATCCTCAGGTCAAACTAAACCGACTGGTCAAACCAGAACCATTAATACAACAAAAACTCTCACACACGATCTTAAGGTTGTATGTCACGGAGATAGACAATGATTTACCAAGCCAACACCCTACAGGTAAAGGAATTACAAGATGGTATTGCGGAGTTGCGTTTCTGCTCCAAGGAGTCAGTGAACAAACTTGACCTTGCCACTCTTGAATCGCTCAACCATGCACTTGATGCCCTAAAAGCCCACCAAGGACTGAAAGGCCTTATTCTTACTTCCGATAAAGAATCTTTTATTGTCGGGGCTGATATCACTGAGTTTTTAGGTCTCTTTGCTAAACCTGCGCAAGAACTCGACCAATGGCTGCAATTTGCCAATAGCATTTTCAACAAACTAGAAGATCTACCCGTTCCGACACTAGCCGCTTTAACAGGGCACGCGCTAGGCGGTGGATGTGAGTGTGTACTCGCTACCGATTTCCGTATTGGTGACGCGACCACCAGCATAGGATTACCGGAAACAAAGCTTGGTATTATGCCGGGGTTCGGTGGCTGTGTGCGTCTGCCTCGTGTAATTGGTGCCGACAATGCTATGGAAGTGATCACTCAAGGCAAAGCATGTCGTGCTGAAGAAGCCCTTAAAATTGGGCTGCTCGATGCGATTGTTGATAGCGACAAACTGCTTGAGTCAGCACTCAAAACCATCACATCGGCCATCAATGAAACCGTTGATTGGAAAATGCGTCGCCAGCAAAAAATGTCCGCGCTGACACTCAGCAAATTAGAAGCCATGATGAGCTTCACCATGGCCAAAGGCTTGGTTGCACAGCATGCCGGACCTCATTATCCAGCGCCAATAACCGCTGTTATTGCAATAGAAGAAGCCGCGCGCTGTAGCCGTGATGAAGCATTGGCCATTGAGCGTAAACACTTCGTTAAGCTCGCTCATTCTGAAGCGGCTAAATCCTTGGTCGGTTTATTCCTCAACGACCAATATATTAAAGCACTGGCAAAAAAAGCGGCTAAATCAGCCAATAAAGAAACCGGACGAGCGGCGGTACTTGGTGCGGGGATCATGGGCGGCGGCATTGCTTATCAATCGGCAGTAAAAGGCGTGCCTGTTTTGATGAAAGATATTGCTCAATCATCCCTTAATTTAGGTATGACCGAGGCATCTAAGTTACTTAACAAGCAGCTAGAGCGCGGAAAAATTGATGGTTTTAAAATGGCCAGTGTGCTGGCATCGATTACGCCTAGCCTGCATTATGCGGGGATTGAGCAAGCGGATGTGATTGTTGAAGCTGTGGTTGAAAACCCGAAAATCAAAGCCGCGGTACTAAGTGAAGTCGAAGCCAATGTTGGTGAGGATGCGGTTATCACCTCGAACACCTCAACCATTCCAATCAACCTACTGGCCAAATCACTCAAACGTCCAGAAAACTTCTGTGGTATGCACTTTTTTAACCCAGTACATCGTATGCCATTGGTGGAAATTATTCGTGGTGAACACACTTCCGATGAAACCATCAATCGAGTTGTCGCTTACGCGGCCAAAATGGGTAAATCCCCCATCGTGGTCAATGACTGCCCTGGGTTCTTCGTAAACCGCGTACTTTTCCCTTACTTTGGTGGCTTTAGTTTATTACTGCGCGATGGCGCTGATTTCACGCAAATCGATAAAGTGATGGAGCGTAAGTTTGGTTGGCCAATGGGCCCAGCTTATCTTCTAGATGTGGTCGGTATTGATACCGCTCACCATGCACAAGCTGTAATGGCACAAGGTTTCCCTGAACGTATGGGTAAACAGGGCCGCGATGCTATTGATGCACTGTTTGACGCCAATAAATATGGCCAGAAAAATGGCAGCGGTTTCTATCAATACACTTTAGATAAGAAAGGAAAACCGAAGAAAACTTTCTCTGAAGAGGTTCTCACTGTTCTTAACGTAGAATGTGGTGATAAACGTACTTTTGATGATCAAACCATCATTGAACGCATGATGATTCCGATGATCAATGAAGTGGCACTCTGTTTAGAAGAGAAGATCATCGCCTCACCCCAAGAAGCGGATATGGCGTTGGTGTACGGCTTGGGGTTCCCTCCTTTTAGAGGCGGCGTATTCCGCTATCTCGATAGTCTTGGCTTACAAAACTACGTTGCAATGGCAAGCCAATACCAAGCATTGGGCGCGATGTATCATGTACCTCAACTGCTGCTTGATATGGCAGAAAAAGGCGAGACCTTCTACGGTGCTCAACAAGCAAGTTCTATCTAAGGAGAGATGTCCAAATGACTTCACATAAGAGAAATGTCGTAATTGTTGATTGCCTACGCACCCCGATGGGTCGTTCAAAAGGTGGGGCATTTCGTCATACTCGTGCGGAAGATTTATCTGCACATCTGATGAAAGGCATTTTAGCCCGCAATCCACAAGTCAACCCAAAAGAGATCGAAGATATCTACTGGGGTTGCGTGCAACAAACCTTAGAACAAGGCTTTAACGTCGCGCGTAATGCGGCACTGTTGGCTGGCTTGCCGATTGAAATTGGTGCCGTCACCGTTAACCGTTTATGTGGTTCATCAATGCAAGCACTGCATGATGCCACCCGCGCCATTATGGTTGGTGATGCTGAAATCTGCCTTGTGGGCGGCGTTGAGCATATGGGACACGTACCGATGAACCATGGCGTTGATTTCCATCCTGGCATGTCAAAAACCGTTGCCAAAGCTGCGGGGATGATGGGGTTAACGGCTGAGATGTTAGGTAAAATGCACGGCATTAGCCGTGAGCAACAAGATGCCTTTGCCGCTCGTTCGCATCAACGCGCTTACGCAGCAACCGTTGAAGGTCGCTTCAAAAATGAAATCCTTCCCACCGAGGCTCATGCTGAAGATGGTACTCTGTTCACGCTGGATTTTGATGAAGTGATCCGCCCGGAAACCACTGTTGAGGGGCTAGCACAGTTACGTCCTGTTTTTGACCCAGCCAATGGTACTGTAACAGCAGGCACCTCATCGGCTCTGTCCGATGGCGCATCGGCAATGTTGATCATGAGCGAAGAGAAAGCCAATGCGCTTGGCTTAAAGATTCGCGCGCGTGTGAAATCAATGGCCGTCGCTGGTTGCGATCCTTCAATTATGGGTTACGGGCCAGTTCCGGCTACTCATAAAGCGCTACAGCGTGCAGGCCTCACCATGCAAGATATGGATGTGATTGAGTTAAACGAAGCGTTTGCAGCTCAATCTCTACCTTGCGCGAAAGATCTCGGTTTGCTCGATGTAGTGGATGAGAAGGTTAACCTAAACGGAGGGGCGATCGCGCTGGGTCATCCTCTCGGGTGTTCTGGCACGCGCATCTCAACCACATTGATTAACTTGATGGAAGCGAAAGACGCCAAATATGGTCTAGCAACGATGTGCATTGGTTTAGGCCAGGGCATTGCGACTATTTTTGAGCGCCCATAACCATTCTGTTTTTCTTCTCACTGAAGAGTCTTTTAAGAGCCAGCACTGCTGGCTCTTCTTATTAGGTTATTTAGCTTGAAGCCAATCACGATAAAGTTGATCGCTACTGCCCAGATAATTTACCATCCACTCGATCAATTTATGATTATCATCTTTGCGCCATACTAAACAGCATTGACTAAGCAGTTTATCAACGGTGAGAACCCGTTCAACCAACCCACCATCAACAATCAAAGGTTGTGCAATGTGTCTTGGCATGTAGCCCACACCGACTTCATTTTTTAAGCATTCAATCGCACTATACCAATTCGGTAAAAGTAAGCGCCGTTGCTGCGGGTAGTGATCCGTATGTCGCTTGGGTAATACACTTGACGTGTCATCCAAACAAATCGCCGGGAACTGACTGACAAAATCTTCGTTTAAATAGAGCTCTTGAGCACAAGGGTGATGAGGAGACATCACAAATGCCCAATCCAACACGCCCATGTCACGCACTTCAAAATCACCACCGACCGGAATCGCAGAGGTTGCACCAATCACAATGTCAGCTCGACCTTGCGCAATAGCTTCCCATGAGCCATTAAATACTTCCATGTTGATTTGCAGCTCAGCAAACTCAAACGTGCGATAAAAATCTTCCACCAGCGGTTTCATTTTGTCGAGTTTGACTACGTTATCAAGCGTCAATTTTAGCGTTTTCTGCCAACCATGCGCCGCGCGTTTAGTTTGTGAACGAATCTCTTCCATCTGCCTAAGCAATTGGCGAGCCTCCACCATAAACAGCTCACCAGCGGGCGTCAGTTCCACCTTTCTAGGTAAACGGCGAAACAGCAGCACATCCAAATCTTGTTCGACTTGGCGAACGCCGTAGCTGATCGCTGACGGCACTTTATGCAAAACTTCCGCAGCGGCGGTAAAACTACCCAACCGTGCGACAGTATCAAGCATTTCTAATGAGGATTTAGAAAACATAAGCCTTCAATTTTTTTGATTAATAACCAACAAATTTAGCGTTTCATTTAATATTAAACGAAAAATAGAATAGATGAGTAGATAAATTAAGGTTGGCATAGATTAATGCTGGGCCAAATATTGATTAATTTTTTTGAATGGTAATAAAAATGAAAGCATCAAAATTACAGTTGCTGTACTTAGCCGCGCTCTCTATGCTTGGCTTCATTGCCACAGACATGTACCTCCCTGCCTTTAAAGCGATGGAAATGGACTTTGCCACAGGGCCAGAGCAAATAGCCTTGTCTCTCACCGTTTTTCTGGTCGGTATGGCATTAGGTCAACTGGTGTGGGGCTTAGCTTCCGATAAATATGGTCACCGTAACACTTTAGCGGCTGGCCTAGTTCTCTTCACGTTGGCATCATTTGGTTTAGCTTTTAGCGAGCAGGTGTGGCAATTATTAGCGTTGCGCTTTGTGCAAGCTTTAGGGGTGTGTGCTCCCGCAGTGATCTGGCAAGCAATGGTAATTCAACGCTACCCAGCTAAAACAAGCCAGCAAATATTCGCCACCATTATGCCTTTGGTCGCGCTTTCACCCGCGCTTGCACCTCAATTAGGCGTCTTACTGGCCGATAACTTTGGTTGGCACAGTATTTTTGTGACATTGACATTGATGGGCGTTGCGCTTGTAGCCTGTACTTTTGCTCAAAAAAATGAACAATCACAACCCAAACAAACCTCAATTAAGCAAGATATCAAAGCTCTGCTCAGCACTAAAACCTACTTGGGTAATGTGATGATGTTTGCTTGCGCTTCTGCGGCCTTCTTTGCTTACTTGACTGGGATGCCAGAGATTATGGCACGCCTTGGTTATGCCGCTAAAGATATCGGTTTGAGTTTTATTCCTCAAACGATCGCTTTCATGGTTGGTGGCTACTTAGGTAAAGTGGGAGTGAATAAATTTGGTGACGAAAAAGTGCTCAAGCAGTTGATTGGCCTCTTCAGCGTTGCCACTTTATTAGTATTCATTGCATCACAGTGGCAACTGACCTCAATTTGGCCAATTTTGGCACCGTTTTGCTTAATAGCAGTTGCCAACGGAGCGCTTTACCCTATCGTGGTGAACCGCGCACTATCGAGTGCTAAACAAAGCCCAGCCACTGCAGCGGGTTTACAAAATAGCTTACAAATCTGCGTTAGTAGTTTAGCCAGCGCATTGGTCGCAACGTTGGCCAGCCAAGCACAAATGGTGACGGGTATTGCAATTATGATTTGTATGGGCGGGCTATGGATTGGTTATATCGTCTCGAACCGCGAACTTTCTCAACACTTCACCGCACCAGATAATGCACGCGTAGTCAGCGATGAAGAGTAAGTCTTTTAATAAGAACTGATACAAAAAGCCGCTCATGATGAGCGGCTTTTTAATCGTTCATTTGTTAGCTACGCTTAACAGGACGCTTCCAACCATTGATTTTGCGCTCTTTCGCGCGAGTGATGACTAACTCACCTTCAGCAACGTTACTGCTTAGCGTAGTGCCAGCACCAATCGTTGCACCATTGGCGATCGTTACAGGAGCAATCAACTGGCTGTCTGAACCGATAAACACATCATCACCAATTGTAGTTTTGAATTTATTGACACCATCGTAATTACAAGTGATAACGCCAGCTCCGACATTAACACGCTGGCCAATTTCGGCATCACCAAGATAAGTTAAGTGATTGGCTTTTGAACCTTCACCCAAACGAGTATTTTTTACTTCTACGAAATTACCCACGTGCGCATCATTACGCAGTTCAGCACCAGGACGTAAACGGGTAAAAGGCCCAACGGTACAGTTTTCTGCAACGGTTGCCCCTTCAATGACACTGTATGGTCGGATCACTGTGTTGTCATCAATTTCGCAATCTTTAAGCACGCAACCCATGCCGATAATTACGTTATCACCCAAAGAGACATTTCCTTCGATGATGACGTTTGCATCAATCTCAACATCCATCCCACACTGTAATTCACCACGCAGATCAAAACGCGTAGGATCACGTAGCATCACACCTTGTTCTAATAGCTTTTTCGCTTGTGTTGCTTGATAAGCACGCTCTAAACGAGCCAGTTGAGCGCGATCATTTACCCCTTCCACTTCAATAGAGCTGGCAGGATGAACAGCCTCAACTGCGCGGCCTTCATTGTGCGCTGCAGCAATAACATCTGTCAGATAATATTCGCCTTGTGCGTTCTCATTACTTAAGCCTGACAACCAGCGCTTGAGATCGCGCCCCGTTGCCACCATCACGCCCGTATTGATCTCTTTAATTAACTTTTGCTCATCGGTGGCATCTTTTTGTTCAACAATCGCCACAACTGGGCCATGCTTACGTACGATACGGCCATAACCGGTTGGGTTATCCAGTACCACAGTCAGCAAGGCTATCCCATCATTAGGCTGTGCATCTAACAAGCTTTCCACGGTTTCTTCCGAGATCAATGGAACATCACCGTACAACACGAGGATCTTCTCATCGTCTTGGAAATGAGGCGAGGCTTGATCAACGGCATGGCCAGTTCCTAGTTGATCCGCTTGCAGCACCCAGTTAACCGACTCTTCGGCAAGCGCTTGCTGCATTTGCTCACCACCATGACCATAAACCAAGTGGATATTTTGGGCACCTAAGCTATTGCACGTATCAATTACGTGTTTCACCATTGGCTTACCCGCCAGTGTGTGCAACACTTTAGGCATATTAGAATACATTCGAGTACCTTTACCTGCTGCGAGGATCACTGCGCTAAATTTCATTGACAACCTATTGACGTTAAAAAAGTTAAGCCGCATTTTAGCGGTAATTAAAGAGATAGTTAATTTAACTAAATAATTTTCTGTTAAAAAATAAGCAAAAAGGCGACCTATCGGTCGCCTTTTTACATCACGTCTTAATTATAAAACACATTAACGACGTTTTTTGGTCAGCTCGATAACTCGTAACTGAGCCATGGCTTTAGCCAGTTCACTGGCCGCTTGTGCGAAGTTCATATCGCCATGCTGATTTGAAATATTCTCTTCAGCTTTGCGTTTGGCTTCTTCTGCCTTAGCTGCGTCTAGTTCTTCACCACGAATTGCCGTATCAGCCAGTACTGTAGCAGTACCCGGTTGCACTTCGACAATACCACCCGAAACATAAATAATTTCTTCGTGGCCGTGTAGCTTAACGATACGCACCATACCAGGCTTAATAGCGGTCAGCAGCGGTGTGTGACCATGGAAAATTCCCAGTTCACCTTCGCTACCGGTCACCTGAAACGTTTCGACTTGGCCAGAGAAGATTTTCTTCTCTGCACTGACGACGTCTAGGTGAAAGGTTATTGCTGCCATATCGCCTCCTAGTTAGCCTTATAGCTTCTTAGCATTCTCAATCGCATCGTCGATAGTACCGCAGTACATAAACGCTTGCTCTGGAATGTCATCGTATTCACCAGATAGAAGACCTTTGAAGCCACGTAGCGTCTCTTTTAGAGGTACGTAAACACCAGGGTCACCTGTAAATACTTCAGCTACGTGATAAGGCTGAGTTAGAAAACGTTCAATCTTACGTGCACGTGATACAACTTGCTTATCCGATTCAGACAACTCGTCCATACCCAAGATCGCAATGATGTCTTTCAGCTCTTTGTAGCGCTGAAGCGTCTGCTGAACACCACGAGCGATGTCGTAGTGCTCTTGACCTACGACGAGTGGGTCTAGCTGACGAGACGTTGAATCGAGTGGGTCGATCGCTGGGTATAGGCCCATTGCTGCGATGTTACGGTTAAGTACAACCGTTGCATCCAAGTGCGCGAACGTTGTGGCTGGAGACGGGTCCGTCAAGTCATCTGCTGGTACATATACCGCCTGTACAGACGTGATAGAACCTTGCTTAGTTGACGTAATACGCTCCTGAAGCACACCCATTTCTTCTGCAAGAGTAGGTTGGTAACCTACCGCTGAAGGCATACGACCTAGCAGTGCTGATACTTCCGTACCGGCAAGCGTGTAACGGTAGATGTTATCGATGAACAGAAGTACGTCACGACCTTCGTCACGGAAACGTTCTGCCATTGTCAAACCCGTCAGTGCAACACGTAGACGGTTGCCTGGTGGCTCGTTCATCTGTCCGTAAACCATCGCTACTTTTGATTTTTCAGGCTCTTCGATGTTTACAACACCGGCTTCCTGCATCTCATAGTAGAAATCGTTACCTTCACGAGTACGTTCACCAACACCCGCAAATACTGAAAGACCTGAGTGTTGCAGTGCGATGTTGTTGATAAGTTCCATCATGTTAACGGTCTTACCTACACCTGCACCACCAAATAGACCGATTTTACCACCCTTAGAGAATGGACAAACCAAATCGATTACTTTTACACCGGTTTCAAGAAGAGCAGTTTCGTTTGATTGCTCTTCATAGCTTGGAGCTGGACGGTGGATAGAGTAAAGCTCTTCCGCACCGATTTCACCACGCTCATCAATCGCATCACCAAGCACGTTCATGATACGACCTAAAGTCTTAATACCTACTGGTACTGAAATTGGAGCGCCAGTATTTTCAACTACCAAACCACGACGTAAACCATCAGAGCTACCCATTACGATTGCGCGAATCACGCCACCGCCAAGCTGCTGTTGAACTTCAAGAACGAGACGTTCTTTTGAATCCACAACATTCAGAGCATCGTAAACACTTGGTACTTCGCCCTGTGGGAACTCTACGTCGACTACCGCACCGATGATCTGTACGATCTTACCTGTAGCCATCGTTAATCCTCTAAACTGTTTGTTTTACCTAAGCTTAAACCGCTGCTGCACCAGAAACGATTTCCGATAGTTCTTGTGTAATCGCCGCCTGACGGGCTTTGTTATACACAAGCTGTAAATCATCAATCAAGTTGCTTGCGTTATCGGTAGCTGCTTTCATCGCAATCATTCGAGCAGCTTGCTCACAAGCAAGATTCTCAACCACACCCTGATAAACCTGAGACTCTACATAACGCAGCAATAGTGCATCGAGTAGAGGCTTTGGTTCAGGCTCATAGATGTAATCCCAAGAATGTTCGCGTTTCATCTCTTCGCTATTCGATCTAGGCAAAGGTAGTAATTGATCGATCGTTGGTTCTTGAACCATAGTATTCACAAATTTGTTGAACACTACGTATAGGCGATCCAACTCACCTGCATCATATTTCTTCAGCATAACACCAACGGAACCGATCAAATCTTCCAAGGTTGGGCTATCGCCCAAACCAGAGACTTGAGCAGCGACTTTAGCGCCACTGTTTCTAAAGAAAGCCGTTGCCTTTGAGCCCACAATTGCCAGCTCAACCTCAGCACCTTTCTCCGACCAATCTTTCATGTCATGTAGAGCTTTTTTGAACAAGTTCACGTTCAAACCACCACACAAACCACGGTCTGTTGAAATAATGATGTAACCAACACGTTTGGCTTCGCGCTCTTCTAGATAAGGATGACGATATTCTAGATTTGCACTCGCCACATGACCGATCACTTTACGCATTGTTTCAGCGTATGGACGAGAAGCTTCCATGCCGTCTTGCGAACGACGCATTTTTGAAGCTGCTACCATTTCCATCGCTTTCGTAATTTTCTGCGTGCTTTTAACACTACCGATTTTATTACGTATCTCTTTTGCGCCGGCCATCGTTTTACTCTCTTTTAAGGTAATCCGTTATTGGTCAGTGGTGACCCTAGGGTCACCCACCAATTACCAGGTCTGGGTTGCCTTGAAATCGTCAACCAGTTTCTTGAACTGAGCTTCGATTTCATCGTTATAAGCACCCGATTTGTCGATATCTTTTACAAGATCAACATATTGACCACGAGCATACGACAGTAGAGCAGATTCAAAATCAGCCAGTTTATTCAACGCAACATCATTTAAATAACCACGCTCTGCCGCAAAGATAACCAACGCTTGGTCAAACACAGACATCGGAGCATATTGTTTCTGCTTCATCAGCTCTGTTACTTTCTGACCATGGTTTAGCTGTCTCTTCGTCGCTTCATCAAGATCTGACGAGAACTGAGCAAATGCAGCAAGTTCACGGTACTGTGCAAGCGCGGTACGGATACCACCTGACAGTTTCTTGATGATTTTCGTCTGAGCGGCACCACCTACACGAGATACTGAAATACCAGGGTCAACGGCTGGGCGAACACCCGCGTTGAATAGCTCAGTTTGTAGGAAGATCTGACCATCGGTAATCGAGATTACGTTAGTCGGTACGAATGCTGAAACGTCACCCGCTTGTGTTTCAATGATAGGTAGAGCGGTTAAAGAACCGGTTTTACCTTTCACTTCACCCTTAGTGAAACGTTCTACATACTCTTCGCTAACACGAGCAGCACGCTCAAGTAGACGAGAGTGGAGATAGAAAACGTCACCTGGGAATGCTTCACGGCCTGGTGGGCGTTTGAGTAGTAGTGAGATCTGACGGTAAGCAACCGCTTGTTTAGATAAGTCATCATAAACAATCAGTGCATCTTCACCGCGATCGCGGAAGTATTCACCCATTGCACAACCTGCATATGGCGCAAGGTATTGCAATGCCGCGGATTCAGAAGCCGATGCAACAACCACAACTGTGTTTGCAAGCGCGCCGTGCTCTTCTAATTTGCGTACTACGTTAGCGATAGTTGAGGCTTTTTGGCCAATCGCAACATAGATAGAGTAAATACCTGAATCTTTTTGGTTAATAATTGCGTCGATCGCCATTGCTGTTTTACCAGTTTGACGGTCACCGATGATAAGTTCACGTTGGCCACGACCGATTGGGATCATCGAGTCAACTGACTTATAGCCGGTTTGTACTGGTTGATCGACTGATTTACGGTCGATTACACCAGGTGCAATCATTTCAACAGGTGAAGACAATTTCGCTTCGATAGGACCTTTACCATCGATAGGCTGACCGAGTGTATTCACTACGCGACCTAACAATTCAGGACCAACTGGCACTTCAAGAATACGACCAGAACCTGTTACTTTCATGCCTTCCTTAAGGTCAGCATATGGGCCCATGACAACCGCACCAACCGAGTCACGCTCAAGGTTAAGTGCAAGTGCATAACGGCCACTCGGTAATTCAATCATTTCACCTTGCATCACGTCCGCTAGGCCGTGAATGCGAATGATACCATCGCTTACCGATACGATAGTACCTTCATTGCGAGCTTCACTAACAACGTCGAAAGATTCGATACGTTGTTTAATTAGATCGCTAATTTCCGTGGAATTAAGTTGCATGCTCCAATCCCCATCAAGACTGTAATGCATCGCTCAGGCGGTTTAAACGACCGCGGGCTGAGTTATCGATGACAAGGTCTCCGGCTCGAATTATAACCCCACCAAGTAGGGTCTCATCTATACTGCAATTCAGCTGAACTTTGCGTTCAAGACGCTGCTCAAGTTTGGTGCTGATATTGACAAGCTGTTCATCAGAAAGCTCAGTTGCTGAAATCACTTCAACATCCATCTGCTTCTCATGCTCTTGTTTCAGAGCAAAGAACTGTTCACTAACATCAGGAAGAGCCTTTAATCGGCCATTCTCAGCCATCACCTTTAACAGGTTCTGGCCATAAACATCAAACTGTTCGCCACAAATTGCGATGAAAATTTCCGCTAATTTCTCAGCCGAAACAGAGCCCGTTAGTAGCTCTTTCATTTGCTCGTTCTTTGCGACCTCGGCAGCAAAAGCTAACATCTGACCCCATTGGTCAAGTTGCTTTTTCTCTACCGCAAAATCGAATGCTGCTTTAGCATAGGGGCGTGCAATTGTAGTCAAATCAGACATAAAGCGCCCCCATCCTTAAAGTCTTGCAGTAATGTTGTCGAGAATATCTTTGTGCGCATCTTTATCGATAGAACGCTCAAGGATTTTCTCAGCACCAGCTACAGCCAGAGTTGCAACTTGTTTACGCAGCTCATCGCGGGCACGGTTACGTTCAGATTCAAGTTCAGCTTCCGCTTGAGCAAGGATTTTCTGGCGTTCTGCCTGAGCTTCCTCACGTGCTTCGTCTAAAATTTGAGCTTTACGTTTATTTGCCTGTTCGATGACCTCAGTTGCAGTGCGCTTCGCTTCTTTCATTTGTTCAGAAGCGTTGGCTTGTGCTAGATCCAAGTTTTTAGCAGCGCGCTCAGCGGCTGAAAGACCGTCAGCAATTTTCTTCTGACGCTCTTCGATCGCATTCATGATTGGCGGCCATACATATTTCATGCAGAACCACACAAACAGTGCAAACGCGATTGCTTGACCTAGCAGAGTTGCGTTCATATTCACAACAGCTACCCCTCTATTTGTTCACCAACGAAAAGTATTAATCAACGACAAATCATCAATTTGTGTGATCGGTTGATTAACCTAGTTGACCAACAAATGGGTTCGCGAAAGTGAATAGAAGCGCAATTACGATACCGATCATAGGAACCGCATCAAGTAGACCCGCGATGATAAACATCTTAACTTGTAGCATAGGAGCCATTTCTGGTTGACGAGCAGCACCTTCAAGGAATTTACCGCCTAGAAGTGCGAAACCAATCGCTGTACCAAGAGAAGCAAGACCGACGATAATACCTACGGCGATTGCAGAAAAGCTCAGTAAAGTTTCCATTACTATCTCCAATTTATAGTTGTTGGCTTATGTGCCCAAATAAAAAGCTTTAAAAAATTAATGATCACTATCTTCGTGTGCCATTGATAGATAAACAATAGTCAGCATCATGAACACGAAAGATTGAATCAGAATTACCAGAATATGGAAAATCGCCCACGGTAGTGAACCCATCCATTGTAGCCACCATGGTAGCATCGCTGCGATAAGAATAAATACCACCTCACCTGCGAACATGTTACCGAATAGACGCATACCGAGTGAGAGAGGTTTCGCAAGTAACGATACCACTTCAATAAGTAGGTTAAACGGAATCATGGTCCAGTGATTGAATGGATGTAGAGCTAATTCTTTCGCAAAACCACCTAGGCCTTTCACTTTGATGCTGTAGTAAATCATCAGAGCAAATACGCCTAGAGCCATAGCCATGGTGATATTCACATCAGCTGACGGAACCACTTTTAGATAAGGGATACCAAGCCAATGTTGTGCTGGATACGGTAAGAAATCGATGGGCACTAAGTCCATGATGTTCATTAACAATACCCAACAAAAGATAGTCAGTGCCAGCGGTGCTATAAGTGGATTGCGTCCATGAAAGGTGTCTTTGACGTTTTGATCGACAAATTCTACCAATATTTCAACAAAACACTGCAGCTTACCGGGTACACCCGCTGTTGCTTTCTTTGCTACAGAGCGAAATATCCATAGGAATATTAAGCCAGTAAACAAGGAAAAAAACAGGCTATCGATATGTACGTTCCAGAAACTCGTCTCACTAATTGACAGCCCCAAATCGTAATGCTCAGAAATCTTCGCAAGAGAGAGGTTCGTCAAGTGGTGTTCAATGTATCCGGACGATGTTAGCGCTTCACCTGGCGCAGCCATAACTCATCCTATTTTTTGTTGTTAATGAATAGCACTGGCGCACAGATATTAATACCTAGAGCCAGCAAATAGGTTAGTTTGAGGGGAACGAGTTCCACCTGCATATACATGTAGGCAACACAGAACAGTGCAACTGTGATGAGGATCTTGAGTACTTCGCCAGTGTAGAAAGAGGCCGCAACTTGCTTCGCAGCACGAGCTCCACTAAACATAAAAGCACACAGCGCAAAAACCGCATTGGCAATGACAAAGATGCCACCCCCAATCAGCGCAGAAAAGCCCCATTCAGCATTTACAGCTACCGCCATCCCTGCCGCCACAAAAATAACCGCGCCAGACTGGATCATTAACAATCGCTTAGCAAGCTCTCGTCCTGGTCTAGCCAACGCAGCTACCATGTATTCGTACCTCTAGTAATATCCTCAGCTCATCTACAACATAGGGCTGGGAAATTGGCGAAAATTATACGGTGAGTCGAACTGATTGCAATTGAAAGACAGCAAAAAGTTACAATTTTGTTTACAAACCGACAACTTTCAAATAAAAAAACGTTTTTTGCATAATTGACTTAAATCAATTATCTCATTTAGCTTTCTAGCTTGGCAATTAGTTGCTCTAATTTGTGAGGCTCATCAAGACTAATCGTCATTTTGGCTTTGCCACCTTTTGAACGAATGATCGACACTTTAGCCCCTAACATTTCACTCAATCTTTGTGACATTTGTTGTGCATCTAAGTCTTCCGATGCCGATCCGTCCTCAGAAGGCTGTGTTAGACACTTTTTCACTAATTGCTCAGTTTGTCTCACGGTCAGCTGTTTTGCGGCCACACGTTGTGCAATTTCAATTTGTTGATCGCCTTCGAGCATCAATAATGCTCGTGCATGGCCCATTTCAAGCTGCTTGGTTTCCACTAAACGCTTCACGCCATCCGCCAATTGATTTAAGCGTAATAAGTTACTCACGGTAGTGCGTGATTTACCAATCACATCAGCCACCTGTTGGTGAGTGAGCTTAAATTCGTCTTGCAACCGCTCTAAAGCTTGTGCTTCTTCAATCGCATTCAAATCTTCGCGTTGAATATTTTCTATCAGTGCCATCGCAATCGCAGCGCGATCTTGCACATTTTTTATCAAACAGGGCACTTGCTTTAAACCTGCTTGTTTTGCAGCGCGCCAACGGCGTTCACCTGCAATAATTTCATAGCCGCCAAGCTCTAAACGTCTTACCACGATCGGCTGGATAATACCTTGCGATTGGATAGACGCAGATAGCTCTTCCAACGCTTCTGCCGACATATCTTTACGTGGTTGATACATGCCAGGTTTCAAATTTGATACCGCGATATCCATTAATTCGCCATCAGAAGAGAGTGCTTGGCTATGTGAGGCGGCTTGCTCCTTTTCACGAGCAAGAGAACTGGTTGCGAGCAATGCATCCAATCCTTTTCCTAAACCACGTTTAGTCATGTAGACGAATTCCTTTAGTTGAGATTATGCGGGTATTTCTTCTCGACGAAGCATTTCGCCAGCTAAGGCGAGATACGCTTTTGCCCCAGCTGAATACTTGTCGTAGTACATTGCTGGCTTGCCATAACTTGGCGCTTCAGCAAGACGGACATTACGAGGAATAACGGTGCGATAGACTTTGTTTCCAAAGTGCTTTTTCAGTTGATCGGATACTTCATTGGCTAGGCGATTACGCGGATCGTACATCGTTCGAAGTAACCCTTCGATTTTCAGGTTTTCGTTGACTACCGCGGCTAACTTGCTGATGGTATCCATTAACGCCGTTAAACCTTCTAATGCAAAATACTCACATTGCATTGGCACTAACACAGAATCCGCTGCGGCCATGGCGTTGATTGTAAGAAGATTTAAAGAAGGAGGACAATCAATAAAGATGAAATCATAGTTATCACGAACTGGCGCGAGGGCATTTTTCAAACGCACTTCGCGAGCAAAGACTTCCATTAATTTGATTTCAGCGGCTGTCACGTCTCCGTTTGCCGCAATCAAATCGTAGTGTCCCGTTGTTTTGCGACACACGACTTCATCAAAAGGGGTGTCTTCGACCAACAATTCGTACGCGGTTGCATCTACTTGATACTTATCAACACCACTGGCCATCGTTGCATTGCCTTGTGGGTCGAGATCGATCACTAAAACTTTACGCTTAGTCGCCGCCATAGAGGCCGCTAAGTTAATGCACGTTGTTGTTTTTCCTACGCCACCTTTCTGATTGGCGATTGCTACGATTTTGCCCACGGTATGCCTCGCTGTTATCCCTTGCGAGATAAGATTACAAGATGACGGTCACCTTCCAACTCAGGAACTTTCAAAGCTTTGACATCAGTCACAGAACACCACTCAGGTAGTGTGGCTATTTCCTCATCTGGCCGTTGTCCTTTCAGAGCTAAAAATCGGCCCGATGTTTCTTTTGGTAAATGGTGACACCATTCCACCATATCGAGCATTGAAGCAAACGCACGGCTCAGTACGCCATCAAATTTTACTTCAGGCTGAAACTCTTCGACTCGACTTTGAATCGTGGTCACATTTTTAATACCAAGCTCATGCAGAACTTGTTTAATAAAACGAATGCGTTTACCTAAACTATCGAGTAAGTAAAAGGTTTTATCAGGATTCATGATAGCGAGAGGTATACCAGGTAAACCAGGCCCAGTACCAACGTCGATAAAACGCTCACCCTGTAAGTGAGGACTTACCACTATACTATCTAAAATATGTTTCACCAACATATCCATAGGATCGCGCACTGAGGTGAGATTGTAGGCTTTGTTCCATTTATTCAGCAGTTCCACGTAACCGACTAATTGGCTACGTTGCTGCTCATTGACCTCGAGATCGGTTTGACCAATTAAATCATCGAGACGCGTTCTTAACTCGCTCATGCGGCGTCTTCCCCTTTCTTCAGTACACCTTGCTTTTTCAAATAAACCAATAAGATAGAAATAGCAGCTGGTGTAATACCGGAAATACGAGAGGCAATACCAACCGTTTCAGGCTTGGCATTGTTAAGCTTAAGGATCACTTCGTTGGACAAGCCTTTGACCTGTTTATAGTCAAGATCCAGCGGCAATTTAGTGTGCTCATGGCGCAATGATTTGTCGATCTCATCTTGCTGACGCTGAATATAACCATCGTATTTGATTTGAATTTCAACTTGCTCAGCCGCTTCACTATCGTTCAATGCTGGTGCAAATGACTCAAGCGACGTGAGCTGTTGATAGGTGATTTCTGGTCGACGTAGTAGATCTTCACCACTCGCTTCACGAGACATGGGTGTTTTGAGCAACGCATTCAGTGCATCAACACCAACGGAGTTCGGGTTCATCCACGTTTGTTTCAAACGTTGACGTTCGATTTCCATGTTTTCCATTTTTTGATTAAAACGCGCCCAGCGCGCATCATCGACTAAACCTAACTCTCTGGCTTTTTCGGTTAAACGCAAATCGGCGTTATCTTCGCGTAGCAGTAAGCGATATTCAGCGCGAGAGGTAAACATGCGATAAGGTTCTTTGGTACCCATAGTGGAAAGATCATCGATCAACACGCCCATGTAAGCTTGATCACGGCGTGGACTCCAGCCTTCTTTTTCTTGGCTAAATAAGCTTGCATTCAAACCAGCCATTAACCCTTGCGCTGCCGCTTCTTCGTATCCGGTGGTACCGTTGATTTGGCCAGCAAAGAACAAACCACTGATGAATTTGGTTTCATAGGTTTGTTTTAAATCTTGTGGATTGAAAAAATCGTACTCGATGGCGTAACCCGGACGAACAATATGTGCGTTTTCAAACCCTTTCATTGATCGAACGATCTGCACTTGTACATCAAACGGTAAGCTGGTGGAAATGCCGTTAGGGTAGAGTTCTGTCGTGGTCAAACCTTCAGGCTCGATAAAAATTTGATGGCTATTTTTGTCGGCAAAACGCATGACTTTGTCTTCGATCGATGGGCAGTAGCGTGGGCCGATACCTTCGATGACACCTGCGTACATCGGACTACGATCAAGATTGGCACGGATCACATCATGCGTTTTATCATTGGTATGCGTGATGTAGCATGGTATTTGACGTGGATGCTGTTCACGTTGTCCCATGAAGGAAAAAACAGGCGTTGGGTTATCACCGTGTTGTGTTTCTAACACTGAGAAGTCAACGCTACGGGCATCGATCCTTGGTGGCGTACCCGTTTTTAAACGATCGACTCGAAACGGCAGTTCACGTAAACGTTGCGCTAATGCGATCGATGGAGGATCTCCTGCGCGGCCTCCTGAGAAGTTTTCAAGACCAATGTGGATCTTTCCACCAAGGAAGGTGCCTACCGTCAATACCACCGCTTTGGCGTGGAATTTGAGGCCCATTTGAGTCACAACGCCCATTACACGATCATTTTCAACGATAAGATCATCGACCGCTTGTTGGAACAAAGTTAAGTTTGGCGTGTTTTCAAGCACATCACGCACATACGATTTGTAAAGCGCACGATCTGCTTGGGCTCGAGTCGCTCGAACCGCTGGCCCTTTTGAGGCATTGAGTGTTCTAAATTGAATACCTGCATGATCAATCGCTTGTGCCATTAGACCGCCCATGGCATCGACTTCTTTAACCAGATGTCCTTTACCAATTCCGCCGATCGCAGGATTGCACGACATCTGTCCTAGAGTCTCAATGTTATGGGTAAGCAATAGCGTACTTTGACCAGTACGAGCTGCAGCGAGAGCGGCTTCCGTTCCAGCATGGCCACCACCGACCACAATGACGTCAAATTTTTCGTGATAAAGCATGAACCGACCTCAGGTATTCAATGAAGCATGGACTGACAAAAGAGGCGTATTCTACCTGCTTTCCACTGGCTAGAAAATCGCTTTTCTGCTTTTTTAATCTGAGCTTGGTAAGTTAATAATATATAAGATCTATATAGAGATCTTTTATTAGATCTATTATTAGGATCGAGCATATCTGTGGATAACCGATAAATGATCAACAAGATCATGGTTTTTAAGAGGATCACAAGCTGTGATCCTGACATGATCTAATCGTGTATTAGCTGGGATCAAAAAGGCTAGTTATGCACAGGGTCGTGAAATGCATAAGTTATTAATTGGATAACTATAGGTTAATCACCGAATAACAGCATAGTTATACACATTAAAATATTTAAAATGGACTTAACTTTTCTATGGCGAGTATTGAGACAGTTATACACAGAGCTTAAGGGTACAAAAAAAGCGGCTCACAGGCCGCTTGGTGACTTTATGCCATTCGCTAGAATTGTTCGATGTGCTGTTTGAGCCATACTTCAGCGGCATCTTCAGGAACGGAATATTCTAATATATCTATGGTGAAACAGTCGCTAATTGGCGTTGCACCTATATCCTCAAGCAGTTGATATGCATGCTTACCTGCTGCGCAAAACGTGTCATAGCTTGAATCGCCAAGTGCTACCACGGCATATTTTAACTCGCTCGTATTCGGTGGTATTGATTGCAAAGAAGCGATAAAAGGTTGGATATTGTCTGGGTAGTCACCCGCTCCATGCGTGGAGGTGACAATGAGCCAAGTCCCTTGTGAGGGTATATCACTTAAGTTGGGTTGGTTGTGGATAGTCGTAGTATAACCTTGCTCTTGCAGTAGATCGTTGAGATGATCGGCGACATATTCAGCGCCTCCTAAGGTGCTGCCAGTGATGATATGGATCATGAGATATTCCTATAATTAAGAGTGATCAAGCTTCTCACTGCGATCATTTGCCGATACAGAACGACGAAAAGATGCGCCCTAACAAGTCATCGGAGCTAAATTCGCCCGTTATCTCGTTTAGATGTTGCTGCGATAAACGCAGTTCTTCCGCTAAGATTTCACCAGCCATGTAGCCTTCGAGCTGCTGCTGACCAATCATGAGGTGCTGTGCGGCGCGCTCTAGCGCGTCCAAATGGCGTCGTCTGGCCATAAAGCCGCCTTCATTGCCCCCAGCAAAGCCCATGCACTCTTTGAGATGAGTACGCAGAGCATCAACTCCCTCTCCAGTTTTTGCCGACAGGCGGATTAAGGTTGGAGAATTAACATGACAGATACCGAGTGATTCTTTGGTTTGATCGACTTTGTTGCGGATCACCGTCATGCCGATGTTTTCAGGCAATCGATCGACAAAATCTGGCCAGATTTCTTTCGGATCGGTGGCATCGGTGGTGGTGCCGTCAACCATAAAGAGCACACGATCTGCTTTTGCTATTTCATCCCAAGCACGCTCAATGCCTATTCTTTCGACTTCGTCATTGGCATCACGTAAGCCAGCGGTATCGATGATATGCAGTGGCATGCCATCGATGTGGATGTGCTCTCGCAGCACGTCACGTGTGGTTCCTGCTATGTCTGTAACGATGGCTGAATCTTTGCCTGAAAGCGCATTCAATAGACTCGATTTGCCCGCGTTAGGACGCCCTGCTATCACCACTTTCATCCCTTCGCGTAAAATGGCCCCTTGATTGGCCTCTTTGCGCACGGCGTCTAAGTTGTCGATGATATTTTGCAGATCTGCGGCAACTTTACCATCGGCAAGAAAATCGATCTCCTCTTCAGGAAAATCAATCGCTGCTTCAACGTAAATTCGCAGGTGGATTAGGGAATCGACCAAGGTGTGAATGCGTTTGGAAAATTGACCTTGCAATGAATGCAGGGCTGATTTGGCCGCTTCTTCAGAGCTGGCATCAATCAAATCGGCAATCGCTTCCGCTTGGGTTAAATCCATTTTGTCGTTTAAAAACGCACGCTCAGAAAATTCACCCGGGCGCGCTGCGCGCAAGCCACTGATAGCCAAAATGCGTTTGATCAGCATATCCATGACGACCGGACCGCCGTGTCCTTGTAGTTCGAGCACATCTTCGCCGGTAAAGGAGTGAGGGTTAGGAAAATAGATCGCGATGCCTTGGTCAAGTTCGGTGCCATCTTGATGCTTAAAAGGCAAGTATTCCGCATAACGAGGTTTTAGCGTTTTCCCGGTTACTTCAAGCGCTACTTGAGCGGCTTTCGGGCCTGAGACGCGAATAATCCCCACGCCACCTCGGCCTGGAGCGGTTGCTTGAGCAACAATGGTGTCTGTAGACATAAGGGTACCTAACATAGGGGTGTATGAGCGCAATTGTAATCAGCCAAAAACAAAAAGGCGACCAAAAGGTCGCCTTTGTTTCACTTGTCAGTGTGACTTCTTGCTGAAGTGGCTACTTAGAGTGTAAGCCTTTTTTCTCCAGCGCTTTGTAAATCAAGGTTTGCTGGATCAAGGTAACGATGTTCGATACCAACCAGTAAATCACTAAACCTGATGGGAAGAACAAGAAGAAGAATGTAAACATAACCGGCATAAAGGTCATGATCTTCTGTTGCATCGGGTCAGTGACTGTCGTCGGGCTCATTTTCTGGATCATAAACATACTCACACCCATCAGCAGTGGCAAGATGTAGTATGGGTCTTGTGCTGAAAGGTCATGAATCCAACCAAAGAAAGGTGAATGACGCAGTTCAACCGATTCCATTAATGACCAGTAAAGCGCAATGAAGATAGGCATTTGCAGGAAGATAGGTAAACAACCACCGAGTGGGTTTACTTTCTCTTTCTTATACAGCTCCATCATTTCTTGGCTCATGCGTTGGCGGTCATCACCGATGCGCTCACGCATTGCTTGCAGCTTCGGTTGCAGCATGCGCATTTTTGCCATAGAGGTGTATTGTGCTTTGGTCAGTGGGTACATAGCACCACGAACAATGAAGGTTAAGCAGATGATTGCTACACCCCAGTTGCTAACGAAGCTTTGAATGAATGAAAGCAACATGTGTAGTGGTTTTGCAATAAACCATAACCAGCCGTAGTCGACAACTAGATCAAGATTTGGCGCAACAGCAGCCATCTCATCTTGCAGTTTTGGACCGACCCAAAGTGTGGCTAAGAATGTCGCTTTTTCACCGTTGGCGATGGTTTTATTTGGCATGCGAACACCAATATCACCTAAGTTGCCAATCACGCGAGTGTATAAGTTTGACCCTGCTGCATCACGTGGGATCCACGCGCTGGCAAAGTAGTGTTGGATCATCGCCGCCCAACCTTCACCGTTAACTAAAGGCAGTGACAAGTTACGATCTTGCATATCATCGAAACTGTATTTCTTATAACGTGTATCTTGTGTTGAGTAAGCACCGCCACGGTAAGTTGGCATAGCCAAGCTGCCACCAGCGTCCAATAAATTTTGGCGTAGGTGTGCATACATACCCAGTGTCGCGTTATTACCAGATTGGTTGACTACATCAAATTCAACATCCAAGGCGTAGCTGCCACGTTTAAGGATGAAGGTTTTGGTATATTCAAGGCCATTGGCTTGATAAGTCATGGGAATGCGCAGTTCGTCTTGACCATCCGCTAGAGCAAAGGTGTCGGCGCTAACAGTATAGTTTGGACGATTGTTGCTGCTTAAATCGATCCCTTGCGGTCCCACTAAACCACTTTGCGCGATAAACTGGTGACCAGGAATGTCTTTAAGTAGCACAAATGGGTCTTCTGAATTGAGTTCAGCATCGTACTTATTCAGCTCGGCCTTCACTACATCACCACCTACCGTGTCAATTGACAGAGTCAGTACATCAGTCTTGACGGTGATGGTTTTTGCAGACGCATTGGTTACTGCTGGTGCTGGGTCTAACTCATCAGCCATAGATGGTGCAGTTAAAGTGCTGCTATTTTGTGCCTGCTCAACCGCTTGAGGTGCTGGGTTCTTTGCTACTTGCCATTGCTGGAAAAGTAAAAAAGAAACGAGTGCCAAGGCGATTAACAGGATATTACGTTGAGAATCCATCGTTAATTATCTCTGTCTTGTTTTTGGACTGGTGGCGGAACGGGGTCAAAACCCCCTTCGTTCAAAGGGTGGCATTTTAATAGACGTTTGCCTGATAACCAACACCCTTTTACAAAACCGTGAGCTTTCAACGCTTCTATCGCATAGTTTGAACAGGTTGGAGTAAAACGACAGCGTGGTCCAAGCAGAGGACTGATGATTCCTTGGTAAAGACGGACTAATCCGATTGCTAACCACGCGAAGGGCGAGACAGGCGATGCCATAATTTTTCAAATAGTTTGAACATTTCTTCATTGCTTAAATCTTGCGCGCTCTTTTTCGCAATCACAACAAAATCTTTGTTAGGAAGTTGATGCTGTTTATTACGGAAGCTTTCGCGAGCGAGGCGTTTGAAGCGATTACGGCCAACAGCAGTTTTGATCTGTTTTTTGGGGACGGCCAACCCTAACCTTGGGTGGGTAAGAGCGTTTTCGCGAGCAATGATAGTGAAATGGGGGGAGCCTGCGCTGTGCGCTTGCTGGAAGACTTTTTTATAATGTTCGGGAGTTAACAAACGTAACTCCCGATTGAACGCGTACGTATTCAAAATAATCGCGAATTATTTTGACAGGCGCGCGCGGCCTTTAGCACGACGTGCATTAATAACCTTACGGCCATTCTTAGTTGCCATGCGTGCACGGAAACCGTGAGTACGCTTGCGCTTTAGAACGGTAGGTTGAAAAGTGCGTTTAGACATGTGTAATTACCTTACTGATCAGTAGTTTTTAGGTTCAAATAAACCCGGCGTGGGCATATTTTCGCTTCTTTAATAGAAAGAAAGGAATCCGACGCCTCTCAACAAAGAGGCGGAATTGTAATCACTGTCACAATAAGTGTCAACGATTGGGTTCACTAAAATTCCGGTCGGGGGATTATACGCAGTCTCCTTTAAATCACAAGGATCCTTCGTCGATCCCCACCTGATTTAAAAATTTCTTGAGCTTAGGATCCTGTGGATTACCAAAGATATCCTGTGGAGAGCCTTGCTCTACAATTTGCCCATCAGCCATGAAGATCACCCGATCGGCTACCTCCTTTGCAAACTGCATCTCATGGGTAACCACCAGCATTGTTTGGTGATGAGTGGCTAATTTCTTCATTAAAGCAAGCACTTCGCCAACCCATTCAGGATCGAGTGCTGACGTAGGTTCATCAAATAGCAGCAATTCTGGTTGTAGCGCCATCGCACGGCCGATCCCAACGCGCTGCTGCTGGCCACCAGAAAGCGCTGCGGGATAACTCTCTCCTTTATCCCCAAGACCGATGTCATCCAAAATCTGCTGCGCACGGGTCAGGGCGAGATCTTTTTTCCAACCGTGCACCGTAATGAGCCCTTCGGCGACATTTTGCCTCGCCGTCATATGAGCAAACAGCGCGTAGTTTTGAAAAACAAAGCCTGTTTTTCTGCGCAGTGCTAATACATCTGCTTTGCTCTGTTGCTGGGTGTCGACGGTGACATCATCAATAGTAATGGAGCCTTGGTCTGCGCGTTCTAGGAAGTTGACGCAGCGCAGTAAGGTCGATTTACCTGTACCGCTTGAACCAATAATGACGATGATTTCACCTTTTTCTATTGCTAAGCTGATTCCTTTGAGCACTTCAGTATCGCCAAAGCGCTTATGAATATTATCGAGTTTAATCATCGTACATACGCCTTATTGAGCCTATCTTCAGCCCAAATTTGTACCCGAGTCAGTACCACCACTACGGCCCAGTAAATTAATGCAACGGCGAGGAAAGCTTCAAAGAAGCGAAAGCTTGACGAAGCTTCCATCTGCGCTCTGGCCATGATCTCAGCGACTCCTAATGTAAAAGCTAATGAGGTCGATTTGATCATATCAATGAAGTAATTCATTAATGATGGCAACGCGATACGAGTAGCTTGCGGCAAAATAATGCGGCGCATTGCTTGGCTTGTGGTCATACCCACAGACAAACTCGCTTCCATTTGGCTGCGATCAATACCCAAAATGGCGGCGCGAATACTTTCTGCCATATAAGCGGCGAAGTGAAGAGTTAGCCCGATCACCGCGGCGCTAAACGCATTTAAACCGACCATCCACGGTAACACTTGTGGCAGACCATAGTAGAGTAGAAATAGTTGTACCAGCAGGGGAGTACCGCGGAAAAAGCTGATGTACAGCTGGCTTAGCGGATCCAAAATGGGCACTTTGAACACACGAATATTGGCTAAAATGACCGACAGGATCAAAGCAAACACTAAGCCCCAAGTCGCCATCTCCATGGTGGTGCCTAAATACCTGAGCAGTATTGGCATCAGCTCAAGCATATAGTGAAAATCAAATCCCATCGGCTTACCTTTTTAAAACAAAAAAGGTGGAATGTGTGGTTCCACCTCAATCCTATCTTTTGATAATAGGGGAATTTACTTATTGGTGATATCGGCAGCAAACCATTTTTCAGAAATCGCACTCAGTGTGCCATCAGCGCGCATCGAAGCTAACGCTTGATTCACTTCAGCTTGCAGTTTTTGGCCTTGCTCGTTGTTAACAAACGGCCAAGCGTTTTCAATGGTTTCAAAAGGGTGACCAGCCAATTGCAACGGTAAGCCCGTTGTTTTAATCAATTCCAGAGCCGAAAGGCGATCCATCACAAACGCATCAGCACGGCCAAGAGCAACGTCATGTTCAATGCCAGTATCGTAAGTTTTGATGATGATTTTATTGTCTTTGTCAAAGCTGCGCAGTAGCTGCTCGAAGTTTGAGCCTAAATTGACCGCGACCGTTTTGCCGGCAAGATCGTCAATCCCTTTAATGCTGTCATTACCTTTGCGAACGGTAATTTGTGCACCGTCGATGACATACGGGTCAGCAAATAAGTATTTCGCTTTACGTGCTTCTGTGACGGTGATTTGGTTTGATATGGTATCAATTCGGCCAGTTTCAAGCAGGCCAAAGAGACCGGAGAAATTAGCCGTAACATATTTTACGTCGTAATCATTGCGTTTACCTATCTCATCCCAAACATCCACTTCAAAGCCTTGCAGCTTGTCTTGTTTGACAAAAGTGAATGGAAAATAGCGCCCTGACATGCCGACTTTTATTTCCGTTGCCGCGTGTACGCTTGCAGCGGATAGTGCAATTGCAGTAATGGCGACTTTAACCCAGTTTTTCATCTTGAAACTCCTTATATTTATAGAGAGGGATGTTACTGGTAAAGCACTCAATAGAATAAATAACCAGTAGTTATTAACCATAACCGAACATAGTGACACAATTGGGGATAAGTATAGAGGATCCTTGTATATGTGGATCATCGTGTGGGTAAAGTGGTGCTAATTGTGAAGATCGACAAAAATCAAGCGCAAATTGTGTGAATAACTTCGATCTTATTCACTGGATCACGGATCAATCGCTGGCGATCTTGGTTATCAACAGGTAAAATCGCCAGTCTTTTCGATCATTTACTTAGGGTGAGGGCAACCGTGTCATCTTCGCTTTGGTTGCAATGTTTGCAACAGCTTCAAGAAGAGTTACCAGCAGCGGAATTCAGCATGTGGGTACGTCCGTTACAAGCGGAGCTCAATGACAATACTCTCACTTTATTCGCCCCAAACCGATTTGTGCTTGATTGGGTGCGCGATAAATACATCAACAGCATCAACCGACTACTGCAAGAGCATTGTGGCCACGATACCCCGAACCTGCGTTTTGAAGTGGGTAGTCGCCGGGTTAGCGCGCCTAAAGCTGCTCCCGTTCGTACTCAAGCGGATGTCGCGGCTGAATCTTCAGCTCCTGCACAGTTACAAGCGCGTAAACCGGTACATCGTACGTGGGAAAACGACACGGTTGTAGCAGACATTAATCACAGATCAAACGTTAACCCTAAACATAAGTTCAATAACTTCGTTGAAGGTAAATCGAACCAACTCGGTTTGGCTGCAGCGCGTCAAGTTTCCGATAACCCCGGCGCGGCCTATAACCCACTCTTCTTATACGGTGGTACAGGGCTAGGTAAAACACACTTATTGCACGCCGTTGGTAATGCGATTGTTGATAACAACCCGAATGCGAAAGTGATTTACATGCACTCAGAGCGTTTCGTGCAAGATATGGTGAAAGCGCTGCAAAATAATGCGATTGAAGAGTTCAAACGCTATTACCGCAGTGTTGATGCACTCTTGATCGATGATATTCAATTCTTTGCCAATAAAGAGCGTTCGCAAGAAGAGTTCTTTCATACCTTTAACGCACTGCTTGAAGGTAACCAACAAATCATTTTGACTTCCGACCGCTATCCGAAAGAGATCAATGGGGTGGAAGATCGCCTGAAATCTCGTTTTGGTTGGGGTTTGACTGTTGCGATTGAGCCACCAGAGCTTGAAACGCGTGTCGCGATTTTAATGAAGAAGGCAGAAGATCACCAAATTCATCTTGCCGATGAAGTTGCCTTTTTTATTGCCAAACGCTTACGTTCCAACGTGCGTGAATTGGAAGGCGCACTAAACCGTGTTATCGCCAACGCTAACTTTACCGGCCGTCCGATCACCATCGATTTTGTGCGTGAAGCGCTGCGTGACTTATTAGCTTTGCAAGAAAAATTGGTCACCATTGATAACATTCAAAAGACCGTGGCGGAATACTACAAAATTAAAGTGGCGGATTTGCTTTCTAAACGTCGCTCTCGCTCGGTTGCTCGTCCACGCCAGTTGGCGATGGCACTGGCTAAAGAGCTGACTAACCACAGCTTGCCTGAAATTGGTGATGCGTTTGGTGGCCGAGATCATACGACAGTGCTGCACGCTTGCCGTAAAATCCAGCAGCTACGTGAAGAGAGCCACGACATCAAAGAAGACTATTCGAATTTAATTCGTACCCTGTCTTCTTGATGCACAACCTTCTTATATCAGCTATTTTAACCCTCACATTTGGGGTTGCCCGATAACATCGTAAGAGCTAACTATGAAATTTACTATTGAACGTAGCCACTTCATTAAGCCACTTCAGCAAGTATCTGGAACATTAGGCGGACGTGCGACTTTGCCAATTCTTGGTAATTTGTTGCTCAAAGTGGAAGAGAACGTGCTGTCGATGACGGCGACCGATCTTGAAGTCGAACTGATTAGCCGCGTGACACTTGAAGGTGAGTGCGAAGCAGGAAGCATCACTGTCCCTGCGCGTAAATTTTTAGATATTTGTCGCGGCTTGCCCGATAGCGCCGTGATCACTGTGGTATTGGAAGGCGATCGCATTCAGATGCGTTCTGGCCGTAGCCGTTTCTCTCTGGCAACCTTACCTGCCAGTGACTTTCCTAATATTGAAGATTGGCAAAGTGAAGTGGAAGTGTCGCTCACTCAGGCAGAACTGCGCAGTTTAATTGAGAAAACCCAGTTTTCGATGGCTAACCAAGATGTGCGTTATTACCTGAACGGTATGCTATTTGAAATCGACGGTTCAACCTTGCGCTCTGTGGCAACCGATGGACACCGTATGGCGGTTTCGCAAACGGCACTCAGCGCGGATTTTGCCAATAAACAGATCATCGTGCCGCGTAAAGGGGTACAGGAACTGGTCAAGTTACTTGATGCGCCAGAACAGCCGGTTGTGCTGCAAATTGGTAGCTCAAATTTGCGCGCCCAAGTGAATAACTTCATCTTCACTTCTAAGCTGGTTGATGGCCGCTTCCCTGATTATCGCCGCGTTATGCCGCAGCAAACCACCAAAACCTTAGAAACGGGCTGCGATGAGTTACGTCAGGCATTTTCTCGTGCCGCGATTCTCTCAAATGAAAAATTTCGCGGTGTACGGGTTAATCTTGCGGATAATGAAATGCGCATTACCGCCAACAACCCAGAGCAAGAAGAAGCGGAAGAGTTGTTGGATGTCACCTTTGAAGGCGACGCCATCGAAATCGGTTTTAACGTCAGCTATGTGCTCGATGTACTGAATACATTACGTTGTGAACAGGTTCGTGTATCTATGTCTGACGCCAACGCCAGCGCGCTGATTGAAAATCGCGATGACGACAGCGCGATGTATGTCGTCATGCCGATCCGACTTTAAGTTTGCGCAATGCCGCTGACTCGTTTAATCGTCCAACAATTTCGCAATATTAAAGCCTGTGATATCCCATTATCATCAGGCTTTAACTTTCTTATTGGCCCTAATGGCAGCGGCAAAACCAGTGTACTGGAAGCGATTTACCTGCTGGGTCATGGTCGCTCGTTCAAAAGCGCCTTAACCGGACGCGTCATACAAAATGAGTGTCAGGAGCTGTTTGTGCATGGGCGTTTTTTGACCTCGGATCAATTTGAGCTACCGATTGGCATTAATAAGCAGCGTGACGGTTCAACAGAGGTTAAAATAGGCGGTCAATCTGGGCAAAAACTGGCGCAACTGGCACAAGTTTTACCTTTGCAATTAATTCATCCGGAAGGGTTTGATCTGCTCACCGATGGACCAAAACAACGACGTGCATTTATTGATTGGGGGGTATTTCATAGTGAACCTGCCTTTTATGATGCATGGGGGCGTTTTAAGCGCCTCAATAAGCAGCGCAATGCGTTGTTAAAAACGGCAACCCATTATCGTGAACTCAGTTACTGGGATCAGGAGATGGCGCGCTTGGCTGAACAAATCGATGCATGGCGCACACATTATGTGACGCAAATGAAGTGTGTTGCCGAGGCGTTGTGTCGCAGTTTTTTGCCAGAATTTGATGTGCAAATGAAGTATTATCGTGGTTGGGAAAAAGAGACGCCCTATCAACAAATCCTCGAGAAAAACTTCGAACGCGATCAATCGCTAGGCTACACATTCAGTGGCCCGAACAAAGCGGATTTAAAAATAAAGGTCAATGGAACACCGGTTGAAGATGTTCTATCACGCGGTCAGCTTAAATTAATGGTGTGTGCACTGCGCGTCGCACAAGGACAACACTTAACCGAGCTGACAGGTAAGCAATGCATCTATTTAATTGATGACTTTGCTTCCGAATTAGATAGCCATCGTCGTAAGCGTTTAGCGGATTGCTTAAAATCGACGGGGGCACAAGTTTTTGTAAGTTCTATTACGCAAGGCCAAGTTGCAGACATGATTGAGTCAAACAGCAAGATGTTTCATGTGGAACATGGCACAATAGAGCACGGATAAAATAGTGAGAGAGTAACTCATGTCGAATAATTACGATTCATCGAGTATTAAGGTACTGAAGGGTCTGGACGCGGTTCGTAAACGTCCAGGAATGTACATCGGCGACACGGATGATGGCACCGGTCTGCACCACATGGTTTTTGAGGTGGTGGATAACTCAATTGATGAAGCGTTGGCAGGTCACTGTAAAGACATCGTAGTGACTATTCACGAAGACAATTCAGTTTCAGTTAGCGATGATGGCCGTGGTATTCCTACCGACCTTCACGAAGAAGAACAAGTTTCTGCCGCGGAAGTTATTATGACGGTTCTGCATGCGGGCGGTAAATTTGATGACAACTCATACAAGGTTTCGGGTGGTCTGCATGGTGTCGGTGTGTCCGTCGTCAACGCGCTGTCTGAAAAAGTGCTACTGACTATCTACCGTAACGGCGCTATTCACACACAAACTTATTGTCACGGTGTGCCACAAGCGCCGTTGGCTGTGGTGGGTGAAACCGATAAAACTGGGACAACCCTGCGTTTTTGGCCAAGTGCTGAAACCTTTACCAACATTGAATTCCATTACGATATTTTAGCTAAGCGTCTGCGTGAGCTCTCTTTCCTAAACTCTGGTGTATCCATCAAACTGTTTGATGAACGCGAAGAAGACAAAAAAGACCACTTCAGATATGAAGGTGGTATTAAAGCGTTTGTTGGCCATTTAAACCGCAATAAAACGCCGATCCATGAAAAAGTATTCCATTTCAGCTCTGAGCGTGACGATGGGATTACCGTGGAAGTGGCGATGCAGTGGAACGATGGTTTCCAAGAAAACATTTACTGCTTTACCAACAACATTCCTCAACGTGATGGTGGTGCCCACTTAGCGGGTTTCCGTGGGGCGTTAACTCGTACCCTAAACACCTTCATGGATAAAGAAGGCTTCTCGAAAAAAGCGCAAGCGGCGACCTCGGGTGATGATGCTCGTGAAGGCTTAACCGCGGTGGTTTCAGTGAAAGTGCCGGATCCTAAGTTCTCTAGCCAAACTAAAGATAAATTGGTTTCATCCGAGGTGAAATCTGCGGTTGAGTCAGCAATGGGTGAGAAATTGGCGGAGTTTTTGGCTGAAAACCCAAGTGAAGCCAAAATGGTCTGTTCAAAAATCATTGATGCGGCTCGTGCTCGTGAAGCGGCGCGTAAAGCGCGTGAAATGACACGTCGTAAAGGTGCGTTAGATCTTGCTGGTTTGCCGGGTAAACTCGCCGACTGCCAAGAAAAAGATCCTGCACTATCTGAACTGTACATAGTGGAAGGGGACTCTGCTGGCGGTTCTGCCAAGCAGGGACGTAACCGTAAAAACCAAGCGATTTTGCCGCTGAAAGGTAAAATTCTTAACGTTGAAAAAGCACGTTTTGACAAAATGCTTTCTTCGCAAGAAGTCGCAACGCTTATCACCGCATTAGGCTGTGGCATTGGCCGTGATGAATATAACCCAGACAAACTGCGTTATCACAACATCATCATCATGACCGATGCGGACGTCGACGGTTCGCACATCCGTACGCTACTGTTGACCTTCTTCTATCGTCAAATGCCTGAGCTGATTGAGCGTGGCTACATCTACATTGCTCAACCGCCTTTGTATAAAGTGAAAAAAGGCAAGCAAGAGCAGTACATCAAAGATGAAGATGCGATGAACCAATACCAAGTTGCTTTAGCATTGGATGGTGCCTCATTGCATGTTAACCCTCAAGCGCCAGCATTAGCAGGTGAAGCGTTAGAAACCTTGGTTAAGCAATACAATGTCGCCATTAAACTGGTGGAGCGTATGAGCCGCCGCTACCCTTACGCCTTGATCCATGAATTCATCTATATGCCGCGTATCATTGTTGATCAATGCGCTGATTCTGCAGTAGTAGAAGCGTGGGGCAAACAGCTGGTAGAGCAGTTAAATGCGAAAGAAGTTGGCGCAAGCCAATACAGCATTGAAACTGAGCACAATGCGGAGCTTGGTATTTATCAGCCTAAGATTGTAGTGCGCACTCATGGTGTAACGCACCAACATCTATTAAGTGCTGATTTGCTCAATTCGAAAGAGTACAGCAAGCTGGCGGACCTTTCTGAAGCACTTTATGGCTTAGTTGAAGAAGGGGCTTACATTCAACGTGGTGAGCGTATTCAACCTGTCGATAACTTTGTTGATGCGTTGAACTGGTTAATTAAAGAGTCTCGTCGTGGCCTAAGCCTACAACGCTACAAAGGTCTAGGTGAAATGAACCCAGATCAGTTGTGGGAAACGACGATGGATCCTGAATCTCGCCGTATGCTGCAAGTCACGATTGAAGATGCTGTTGGTGCTGATGAACTGTTTACCACCTTGATGGGTGATCAAGTTGAGCCGCGCCGCGCATTCATCGAAGAGAACGCTTTAAAAGTCGCCAACCTCGATGTCTAAGTCGTTGCTATAAAGACAATCCCGAAAAACACCGTTTCGCAAGAGCGGTGTTTTTTTATGGTCAATACAAAGTCACCCAACGTGGGAGCAACCATTTTTAGCATCAACACTTTCTACTTATCTTAGGTTGTCTTTAAGGATAAAAGCTCATAAACGTTTTTTTATTGGGATTTTCTCTCAATAAAAAAAAGTATCTACTATTTTATTTTATTCCATGTTTTTAGAGGTTTTTATGATCTTGAATTATATTTTTTGGCCGATATAGTATTCATTAATTACTTTTTAGGAGATGTGGGTTTGTTATTTATCTTACAGTAATAAATCCGAAGGTCTAACTTTCGGATATTATCTAATCTATTTTTGGAATTATTGTAAGGAGTAATAAATATCAACTTATTTAAGCGTTGGCTTGTTTTTTTTTAAAGTAAAATAATAACAAGATTATTTGTTACCTATCAGTCTCCACTGATTTTACTGACTCTTTTCGAGAGAATAGAAGCAGAATCATTGGCTAGATATTCTACGGCAGAGCGCCGAGTCAACGTTGGAGATAGGGTCAGCTTTGTTGATACAGAAAAGTGTCAACCTTATCAAATTATTATAGTGCTTGGTGAGCGGAACAACCCTAATGATGGTCTCGTATCACTTTACTCTTATTTAGGCGCTTCTATTTTTGGATTACGTGAACAAGAGTGTTTTAAATTATATATTTTAGGAAAAGAGCGAGAATATAAAGTGGTTAATATTCTTCCTGAAAAGTCACTAACGTGTGTAAATTAAATTTCTTCGTTAAAATAAGGAGATTACTATGAGTAAGAAAGATATGAAAAAAGCGCAACTTAGCCTAAAAGAAAAGCGGAAATTAAAGCAAGAAAAAATGGAAGAAAGCAGTGTAGTTAAAGAAAGGAAAAAACGCGGAAAATAAAATAAGTTTTCATCGGTTAAAGTGCAAAATAAAGCCTAATGATATCGTTAGGCTTTTTTATGTCTCTGTATTGACTCTATATCCTGCTAATGAAGGCTTTGTAACTCTACGGAGTATCAGTTTTATTCGATGTCCTCTTTCTAGTTTCTGTTCGCTTTAGCGAGGACTAAAAAATTTTTCAAAAAATCCTTGAAAAGAATTTTAGTGCCCCTATATCTATCAATGAAGAGGATGCCGTAAGGACCTCTGGAATGGCGACACAGGTTTGCTCTCTTAAGAGGAGCCTTGTGTTGTGATCATTAAATGTGTTGTTAGCTCCATGTTGAAAGAATGGCTGCTAACGGCTTAGCGCCTATGCGCTAAGGCTATTGCTTATGATGAGGATAGTATGATGAGAACAGTAGATTTCACTCCTTTATACCGCAACGCAATTGGTTTTGACCGTCTATTAAACATGATGGAATCCAGTTCAGCGAAGAATAGCTCTGCGGGTTACCCTCCGTACAATATTGAACAGCAAGACGACAATAAATATCGCATCACGATGGCGGTAGCTGGTTTTTCTGAAGAGCAGATTGAGATTACTCAACAAGAAAATACGCTGATTGTGCGTGGCGAACGTAAACCCGAAGAGAATAAAAACTACGTCTACCAAGGTATTGCTGAGCGCGATTTTGAACGTAAATTCCAATTGGCCGACTATGTCAAAGTACTCGGAGCCACAATGGAAAATGGCTTGCTACACGTGGATCTTGAACGTGAAACACCTGAAGCGATGCAACCACGTAAAATTGCGATTAATGGCAAAAACTTAATTGAGAACAATTAAGTTACTGGCCACATTAAAGTAGTGAAAGAGCGCCTTTTGGCGCTCTTTTTCATGGCAGAAAGGATGAATTACTGTTGATAAGCTAATGCCACTTCTTGAGCAATAATTTGAATGCCCTTTTGCATGGCTTCATCATCTTGCACGTAGTTCATGCGCAGACACTGATGCGCGTGTTGCCAATCGTCTTGTTGACCAATAAAGAAATATTCACCCGGTACAATCAATACTCCTCTGGCTTTTAGACGTTGGTAAAGTTCCATCGTGGTGATCGGGAGCTCATCAAACCAGAGCCATAAAAAGATCGCCCCTTCTGGTTTATGGATACGAAAGCGCGGGTCGCTAATGGCTTGCTTGAGTAACTCGACTGCCCTTTGTGATTTCTGCTGGTAAAAGGGCTTGATCACATCGCGACTGAGCCTTAATAGATCGCCTTTTTCAATCATATGATGAGCAATGGCTGGGCCGATGCTGCCTGGCGCTAAGCTAATGATGCCATTCATGTTGGTTAATGCTTGGGTAATGGTTTCGTTGGCAATGACGATACCGCAGCGCACACCGGGTAAACCCAGTTTCGAAAGGCTCATGCATAAAATGGTGTTGTCATTCCAAAAGGGTTCAATCTCTTCAAAAATGATATTGGGAAATGGAACGCCGTATGCATTGTCGATAATCAGTGGGATATTGTTCTCTCTAGCCAGCTTATCGAGCTTGTGGATCTCTTGTTCTGTGAGCACATTTCCCGTCGGATTGGTTGGACGGGAAGCACAAATGGCGGCTACCGACGAATCCACGCTCAATGTTTCGAAATCCACGTAGTATTTGAATAAGCCATTGTCGAGTAGTTCTATTTCTGGGCGATAGGAGACAAAAATATCTTCATCTATCCCGGCATCACCATAACCAATATATTCAGGCGCTAATGGCAGTAAAATTTTCTTATGTGAACCATCAGCTTGCTGGCCAGCAAACAGATTAAATAGATAGAAAAATCCACTCTGGCTGCCATTGGTTAAGCTAATGTTCTTTTCACTGATTTCCCAGCCATAGGTTTCTTTGAGCAGTTTTGCGAGAGATTTAACGAACAGATCTTTACCTTGTGGGCCATCATAGTTGGCGAGGGCAGCGATCAGTTCACCACTGCTAAGCATGTCAGCACTGGTTTGATGAAAGTAGTCAATCATGGCGGGAATGGCGGCTGGGTTACCACCGCCGAGCATAATGGCTCCGGGAGTGCGCAAGCCATCATTGAGATCGTCCATTAACTGGGTAATACCGGAATACTGATTAAATTTTTCACCAAATTTCGAAAACTGCATTGCTGACTGCCTAATTCATTCTTGTATTTGCTTGCATAAAGGGGCATGAAACGATGCCATGCCCATCGAGTAATCCTTGAACATACCCCAATGTTTTTGCGAGTCAAAGCACTATTTTTCGCCAAATAACACACTGCGGTCAGATAAAACAAAAAGCCCAGCGGATGGCCGCTGGGCTTTGATAGATTAATTTGTGTGCCGAAATATCAGCGACTACTTTTGCAGCAGTGAAATATCAGCAATTTGTAGGAACAGATTACGCAAGTTGTTGAGCAGCGTTAAACGGTTTTGTTTTAATGCTTCATCGTCTGCCATCACCATGACATTATCAAAGAAAGCATCAACAGGTTCACGTAGTGCTGCCAGCTTGCTCAATGCTTGTTGGTAATCACCGGTAGCGAAAGCAGGTTCTAGTGCTTCGGTCATCACTTCCACTTCTTCCGCTAAGGCTTTTTCGGCCGCTTCTTGAAGAAGTGTTAGGTTGATTTCTGCAGCCAGTTCACCGTCAAATTTCGCTAAAATGTTACCGACACGCTTGTTTGCCGCCGCTAGGGCTTCAGCCGCTTCCAGTTCACGGAAGTGGGAAACCGCTTTAACACGTTTGTCAAAATCAGCGGGTTTGGTTGGACGACGAGCAAGTACAGCTTGGATGATGTCGACGCTAAAACCTTCATCTTGATACCAAGCACGGAAACGGCCAAGCATAAACTCAATTACATCGTGCTCAACGTTGTCGTTGGTAAGGCGATCACCAAACAGCGATTTCGCTTTTGCTACGAGGTCAACTAAGTCCAAGTTATAGCCGTATTCAACGATGATGCGCAGTACACCCAGTGATGCGCGACGCAGAGCAAAGGGATCCGAGCCTTTTGGTGCTTGGCCAATACCGAAGATGCCGACTATGGTGTCTAGCTTGTCTGCGATTGCCACAGCGGCGGAAACGCCATTGGTTGGCAGAGCATCGCCAGCAAAGCGTGGCATGTACTGTTCGTTTAGTGCAACGGCGACTTCTTCTGCTTCTCCGTCATGGCGAGCATAATGCATACCCATCACGCCTTGCGTGTCGGTAAATTCAAACACCATTGAGGTCATCAAATCGCATTTAGCCAGTAAGCCCGCACGTTTTGATTTTTCTACATCCGCGCCAATCTGTTCTGCAATGTAACCAGCCAGTTCAGTAATACGGTCAGTTTTATCTTTAATCGTACCCAACTGCTGCTGGAAAATCGCGGTTTCTAGTCGTGGTAGACGATCGACTAATTTGCTTTTGAGATCGGTATTAAAGAAGAATTCTGCGTCCGCTAAGCGTGGACGAACGACTTTCTCGTTGCCTTCGATAACATGGCGAGGCTCTTTCGACTCGATGTTAGAGACGAAAATAAAGTTAGGCAGCAATTGCTTATTCGCGTCGCTCATCTGATGAGAATAAACCGGGAAGTATTTTTGGTCACCTTTCATGGTGTAAACCAAAGCTTCTGACGGTACTTTAAGGAATTTTTCTTCAAATTTAGCCGTAAGCACCACTGGCCATTCAACCAGTGAGGTCACTTCTTCAACCAAGTCATCGTCAAGATCGGCAACACCGCCAACCTGTAGCGCTGCTTTTTGTGCATCCGCAATAATTATCGCTTTACGCGCATCGTAATCGGCGATCACTTTACCGCGCTGTTCTAAAATCGCTGGGTATTGTTCTGCTGAATCGATGGTGAACTCTTTTTCGCCCATAAAGCGGTGACCACGAATGGTGCGCGCAGAAGCTACGCCTAAGATCTCACCTTCGATCAGTTCATCACCCATCAAAATAGTCAGAGTTTTTACTGGGCGGATAAATTGTGTTTCTTTATCACCCCAGCGCATGGGTTTGGCGATAGGCAAGTTTGCTAACGCTTTGGCGGCAAGTTCAACCACAATGGCTTTGGCATCTTGGCCTTTGACTTCCTGTTTGAACAGTAGCCATTCACCTTGTTCTGTTGTTAGGCGATCCGCTTGCTCAACAGTAATGCCGTTACCACGCGCCCAGCCTTGTGCTGCTTTGGTTGGATTGCCATCGGCATCAAAAGCAACAGAAATAGCGGGGCCACGTTTTTCGACCACTTTATCCGCTTGACCTTGGGCCAAGTTGGTCACTTTCAGTGCTAAACGGCGAGGGGTTGCAAACCATTTGATGCCTTCGTGTGCCAGTTCAGCGGTTTTCAATTCTGCGGCAAAGTTAGCCGCAAACGCTTCAGCCAAAGTGCGAAGTTGTTTTGGTGGTAGCTCTTCTGTGCCTAATTCAATTAGAAATTCTTTTGCCATCTTATTTGTCCTCACCCTTTTTACACATAGGGAAGCCGAGTGCTTCACGAGATGCGTAGTACGCTTCTGCAACCGCTTTGGTCAGGTTACGGATGCGTAGGATGTAACGTTGACGTTCTGTCACCGAAATCGCTTTACGCGCGTCCAATAGGTTAAAGGCATGGCCCGCTTTCAAAATACGCTCATAGGCAGGAAGTGGCAGCGGTTTTTCTAGCTCAAGTAGATGCTTACACTCTTTTTCGCACTGGTCGAAGAAAGTGAAAAGAAAATCGACATCCGCGTGTTCGAAGTTGTAAGTGGATTGTTCGACTTCATTTTGATGGTAAATGTCACCATAGGTGACTTTACCTAATGGGCCATCTGTCCAGACTAAGTCATACACTGAATCCACGCCTTGAATATACATGGCAAGACGTTCAATACCGTAAGTGATTTCGCCGGTTACAGGTTTGCACTCAAGGCCACCGACTTGTTGGAAGTAAGTAAATTGAGTTACTTCCATGCCGTTTAGCCACACTTCCCAGCCAAGACCCCAAGCACCTAAGGTTGGGTTTTCCCAGTTATCTTCCACGAAACGAATATCGTGTACTAGTGGGTCAACACCGAGCACCTCTAAAGACCCTAAATACAACTCTTGAATGTTGTCTGGTGAAGGTTTGATGATGACTTGGAATTGGTAATAGTGTTGCAGGCGGTTTGGGTTTTCACCATAACGACCGTCCGTTGGACGACGAGAGGGTTGAACATACGCCGTTGCAATGGGCTCTGGGCCTAAAGCTCGCAGGCATGTCATTGGGTGAGAGGTTCCTGCACCAACTTCCATGTCTAATGGTTGAACAATGGTACAGCCTTGTTGGGCCCAATAATCCTGCAGCGCGAGGATCATACCCTGAAAGGTTTTGATATCGTATTTTTGCATAGTCAGGTTCGCGCGATTCTTCTGTCTGAATGGATGAAAATAACGAACAAGTATACCCAGATATTCGCTCAGCGAGTAGGGGTAATCTTGCTTAATTAATGGTCGAAAATCCGTTTTGGTCGAATTTATCGCATCGATTGTGCCAAATTCCTACACATGAACGATTTTGACTTATTTCTAACTTGAGATTTTCACTCGGCCTGATTAGAATTGCGCCGTCTTTGGGGAGTAGCTTACCAGTGAGATTTCTTATCTTAACGGTTCGTTCGTCAACATAATTGGTGCCAAATCACCGTGGCGTTCGAGGCTAAAGTCATTTTAGCTTAGCAAGACCTTAGACAAACATCACAAACCGGGGCGGGGAGTGGCGTTTGTCTATGGTTATTATAATTATCCCGCCCCATTGAGCCTGTCGTGAGCGTATTAGCTATTTCAATTACTACCGTCGCCTTAGCTGAAATTGGCGATAAAACCCAACTGCTTTCTCTGCTGCTAGCCAGTCGTTATCGTAAACCTTTGCCTATTATTGCCGCCATTTTTGTCGCAACGATGGTTAACCATGCACTCGCTGCTTGGCTGGGCGTGGTCGTTGCCGACTACCTGTCACCAGAAATCCTTAAATGGGTGTTGGTCGCCAGCTTCCTTGCCATGGCGGGTTGGGTGTTAATTCCAGACAAACTCGACGGTGATGAAAAAATTACCAATCGAGGCCCTTTTGTCGCTAGCTTCATCGCCTTTTTTGTCGCTGAAATTGGCGATAAAACCCAAATAGCAACGTCTATTCTTGGTGCGCAATATGCGGATGCTCTACTGTGGGTGGTGCTCGGAACGACGATTGGTATGTTGCTGGCTAACGTACCTGTGGTGCTGATTGGTAAATTATCCGCCGATAAAATGCCGCTAGGACTTATTCGTAAAATCACGGCGGTACTCTTTTTGATATTAGCGATCGGCGCGGCGATTTGGTAATTCCAATCGATTAGATGATTGGGCGAGTGAGCGTGACACAATTTATTACTCAACTTGTCGCCCAACGTCTACGGTTGCGTGATGAGTGACAAATTTATGCCATACTGGTCATGTTACTGTAGTGCTAGATGATGCAAGTCTAAGAGGGAATGCATATGCTGACACGTTATATGGGAATGACCGCCAAGAGCCAAAGTTACTTGTTTACGTTCGGTTTTGTGCTGACGTTGTTGGGTATGGCGTTGACGGAAATGTGGCTACCCATGGTGGCCGGCGCAATCATATTGTGTGGCTTAATGGTGGAATCTTGGATCCGAGTCGCGCACATTATCCCGATGCACGATGAAATTCGAACCCTGCAAAAGCAGATAACAAAACTGCAATCAGAGATCCGCACCATCGAGTTTAATGAGTAGTGTGCACCGCAATGAATCAATGAATCAATGAATCAATAGCAAAAGGCGGCCTTTTTGAGGTCGCCTTTTCTTTTGCGTACGCATTACTTAGATCGAGGCTTAACTCAATCCTTTCTTAATTAAATAGAGATAGGGCAATGTGTCCACTTTCTCCGCAATTAACTGATGATCCATAAAGCGGCAAAAACTGGGAATGTCTCGAGTGGTTGACGGGTCATCGGCTTTCACTAGTAAAATTTCGCCATCTTGCATGGTTCGAATGGTTTTTCTGACCATCATTACAGGCTCGGGACAGCGCAATCCTTCGGCTTCGAGTGTTTGTGTGGCAAGTGCCGGATCAAATGTCATAGTCAAACCTAATCGATGTTATCGCAAGGCGTAGATAATACTGGCGAGGAAAAAATATTCAATAACCACTTGGCAAAGTGATCTTTTTGTTTTAACTTACTTAACAAGTTGATAACAATTTGGTGAGGCACTTATGTTAACAGCGCTTGATAGGTTAACCATTTATTCGGTTCTCTGCTTTATCTCATTTTGTGCCTTAGTGATGCGAACGCCTGCAGAAACGTCATGGATGCCACTTTTGGGTGTCAGTGCGTCACTGGTTGGGATCTGGCTTGAGATGCATCTTTGGAAAGGCATCTCAGAAGAGCAGAATCACTAATCCATCACATATTGATCAACGCATTGCACTAATACGACACGTAACACATTCCGACACTATCCCCATTTTCTTGGGCTTCCCCGCTGAAAGGCGGGATTTTTTTTGCCTAACGCGTACACTGAGCCTATTTGCCATGATAAAAGTGGGGTTGTTGCATGGAGTTGGAAGATATCTATCGTCGCGATCTGAATTTATTGATTGCACTGAGAGTGTTGATAGAAGAGAGCAGTGTCAGTAAAGCGGCCCAGCGTTTAAATCTTAGCCAGTCAGCCATGAGCCGTGTATTAGGTCGGTTACGTGATCTGCTCAATGATCCTCTTTTTACGCGCCAAGGTCAGCATCTCATTGCGACTGAAAAAGCGCTGGAGCTTAATCGCGCCTTAGGCGAGCCATTGGAGTCTCTACGTCAAATCCTTTCACCTGTTGAATTTGACCCCCAGCAATGTGAACAAACCTTCACCATTGCCACGACAGATTACGCAATGCAGACCATCTTACCGTTTGCTTTACCAAGGATATATCAAGAGGCACCAAACGTGTCGTTTGAGTTTTTACCTTTGCAGCATGATAGGTTGGCCGATCAACTGACTTATGAAGGGGCTGATTTAGCGATTTGTCGCCCAACGTCGCCAGTAGCACCATTGATGAGTGAGGTGCTTGGGCGAGTCGGTGTGCTTTGTTTGCTCTCCCAACATCATCCGCTGGCGAATCGGCAAATCTCTTTAGCGGATTACCTGACATACCCTCATGCGATGATTGCGATTAGTGATGGTGTTAATGCCTTAATTGAACAAGCATTAAGTGGGCAGCCTAAACGGAAAATGGTGCTCAGAGCCTATCATTTAGAAGCTGCGCTAGCGATTGTTGATACCATGCCATTGATTATTACGGTACCTGCGGATCTGGCCTATTTAGTGGCAGAACGTTACGCATTGGTGGTGAAGCCGTTACCGTTTCAGTTTACGCCGTTTGACTACTCTATGATTTGGCACTCGCGATGTGAGCATTCTCCTGCCCAAGAATGGTTAAGGCAGATCGTCAAACAAGAGTGCAGCCGGTTGATTGCTAAGCGTATTGAAGAGATGCAGTTAGAGGGATAAAAATCATCAAGCTTTGAGTAAGACCAAAGCTTGATGAATGAATGGTTTAAAGCTTAATCACCACGCGACCAGTCACTTGACCATTGGTGATCGTTTCAGCGTATTGCGCTGTTTGTTCGAGGGTGATTTCCTCACACGCTTGCTCAAAGTAGCTTGCAGGTAGCAGTTTCGCTAAGCTTTCCCATGCTGCCATGCGTTTTTCTAGCGGGCAAGAGACCGAGTCGACACCTTGCAGGCGTACATTGCGCAAAATGAACGGCATGACGGTGGTGGGTAAATCAAAACCACCCGCTAAACCACACGCCGCAACCGTGCTGTTGTAGTCCATTTGAGCTAACACTTTGGCTAACATTTTGCTGCCTACGGTATCGACCGCGCCAGCCCAAATCTGTTTTTCCAGCGGACGAGCTGGCTCTTCAAATTCGCTGCGATCAATAATGCGGCTTGATCCTAGTTTTTCTAGCAGTGGACCATTTTGTTCAACACGACCAGTTACCGCAGCAACTGTATAACCTAGCTTAGCTAATAGTGTTACAGCAACTGAACCCACGCCGCCACTGGCACCCGTCACCAATATATCACCCTTTTCCGGTTGAATACCCGCATCTAAAATGGCTTGCACGCAAAGCATGGCGGTAAAGCCAGCAGTGCCAATCATCATCGCTTTTTTGCTATCAAGGCCGTGCACGAGTGGCACTAACCAATCGGCTTTCAAGCGTGCTTTTTGCGCCATACCACCCCAATGGTTTTCACCCACTCCCCAACCGGTTAGTACAACTTTATCACCGGTTTGGTAGCGAGTATCTTGGGATTCAAGTACGGTTCCCGCAAGATCAATGCCCGGTACCATAGGGAAATTGCGAATGATTTTGCCTTTACCTGTAATGGCTAAACCATCTTTGTAATTCAATGATGAGTAATCGACCGCGACTAAAACTTCACCTTGCGGTAATTGTGATTCGTCGATTTGTTCAATGGTGGCAACTGTGTTTTTTTCTTGTTGATTAAGGATTAACGCTTTAAACATTCGGATCTCCAGATTGGCACAGCAAGCATAAGATGTCGCTAAGTGTAGTACTGAATTAACTATGACTAAAATGAAACTTTAGCATTGGTTCTATGCGTATTATGCATCACTCATAAAAAATGCCAGTCGTGGGACTGGCATTGAGCTTTAGGATAAGAAGAACTGGTATGAAGGATTGTCCGTCTCATCTTTGCATTGGTAACCCAATTCTCTAAGGTGAGCGGAGAAGCGGTTTAAATCGCTCTCTTCGAGTTCAAAACCACACAATACGCGGCCATAATCGGCGCCATGATTGCGGTAATTAAACAAGCTAATGTTCCAGTGTGTACCAAGCGTGCTGAGAAATTTCAGCAGAGCGCCCGGATATTCCGGAAATTCGAAGCTGTATAATCGCTCTTTTAGCGGCTTAGAGGGTTTGCCTCCAATCATATAACGCACATGCAGCTTGGCCATTTCATCATCCGATAGATCCACCACAGGGTAGCCACCTTGGCGTAAATCGTGAATGATGTTGTCGAGCTCTTCTTGCCCACTTAACAGGCGTACACCGACGAAAATGTTGGCCAGCTTGTCATCGTTATAGCGATAGTTGAACTCGGTGACCGCACGGCCGCCAATGATATTGCAAAACTCAAAAAACGCGCCTTGACGTTCAGGTATGGTCACCGCCAAAAGCCCTTCACGTTTTTCGCCTAGCTCGCATCGCTCCGACACGTAGCGCAAGCCGTGGAAATTGGTGTTAGCCCCTGAAAGTACGGTGCCTAACTGTTTATCCACCAGCTTATTTTTTTCCGCGAATTTCTTCAGACCAGCCAGAGCAAGCGCTCCAGAAGGTTCGGCAATCGCACGCGTGTCTTCGAAGATATCTTTAACCGCCGAGCAGATTTCATCGCTTGATACCGTGATGTGGCCATCAATGTATTGCTGACATAAACGGAAGGTTTCATCACCAATACGTTTTACCGCGACACCGTCGGCAAACATGCTGACTTGGTCAAGCACTACGGGTTTACCTGCATCGAGTGCTGCTTTTAAACAAGCAGAATCTTCAGGTTCAACCGCAATCACTTTGATTTCTGGCATCAGCTGTTTGATCAGCACCGCGACCCCAGCGGCTAAACCGCCACCGCCGACGGGTACAAAAATGTAATCAAGGTGGCCATTTTGTTGCAGCATTTCCATGCCAATCGTGCCTTGCCCTGCAATGACCAGTGGGTGATCGAACGGTGGAACAAACGTATAACCTTGCTCGTGAGCCAAGCGTTCCGCTTCGGCTTTGGCTTCATCAAAGTTGTTGCCATGCAAAATCACCAAACCGCCAAAACCGCGCACCGCTTCGACTTTGATGTCAGGGGTAGTTTTAGGCATCACAATGGTGGTTTTAATGCCTAATTTTGTGCCCGATAGAGCCATTCCCTGCGCGTGGTTGCCTGCTGACGCGGCAATCACCCCAGCTTGTTTTTGCACCTCAGATAAACTCGACACCATATTATAAGCGCCGCGTAATTTAAAAGAGTGCACAGGCTGGCGATCTTCACGCTTGAGCTGAACGCGATTTTTGATGCGCGCCGATAAGCGAGGCATATCCTGCAGTGGCGTCACCGTTGCGACGTCATACACGGGGGCGCGCAGGATCTGGCGCAGATAATCTGCGCCAGTTTGAGTTGCGTTACCTGAGTCGCTCATCCGCTAGCCCTCTAGCTTAGATTTGTCTCGAACAGCCCCTTTATCAGCGCTGGTGGCCATACTTGCGTAGGCTTTCAATGCCAAAGAGACTTCACGTTGGCGATTGACAGGTTTCCAACCGAGCTGGTCTTGTTTTACGCGGCGCTCAGCCAGTTCAGCTTCTGAAACGTTGAGCGTAATGGAGCGGTTTGGAATATCGATGGCGATAATATCCCCAGAATTCACCAAACCTATCGTTCCGCCGTTCGCAGCTTCTGGAGAAACGTGACCAATTGATAAACCGGAAGTCCCCCCAGAGAAACGACCGTCAGTCAGTAGCGCGCACTCTTTGCCTAGCCCCATTGATTTGAGGTACGTGGTTGGGTAAAGCATTTCTTGCATACCCGGGCCGCCTTTCGGGCCTTCATAGCGGATGACGACAACATCACCAGCCTTCACTTTACCGCCTAAAATACCTTCAACGGCACTTTCTTGGCTTTCAAAGACCACGGCTGGGCCTGCAAATTTCAGGCTACCTTCATCAACCCCTGCTGTCTTGACAATACAGCCGTCAACGGCAATGTTGCCTGATAGGACGGCTAGGCCACCATCTTGGCTAAAAGCATGCTCTTTGGTACGAATACAGCCTTCTTTGCGATCGTCATCGAGGCGATCCCATCGGCATTGTTGTGAGAAGGCTTTAGTGGTACGAATACCCGCAGGACCGGCACGGAAAAAGGTTAAGACGTCTTCATCTTGCGTTTGCATAATGTCGTATTGAGCCAGCTGCTCTTTCATCGATAAACCCAACACGGTGCGAGTTTGATTGTTGATGAGACCGGCGCGATCCAATTCACCAAGAATCGCCATCACGCCACCCGCGCGGTGTACATCTTCCATGTGATATTTTTGAGTCGATGGCGCGACTTTACACAGATGAGGTACGCGGCGTGACATGCGGTCGATATCACCCATGTCAAAATCGATTTCACCTTCTTGAGCGCCTGCTAATAGGTGCAATACCGTGTTGGTTGAGCCCCCCATAGCAATATCGAGTGCCATCGCATTTTCGAACGCGGCTTTGTTGGCAATATTACGCGGTAAGGCGGATGCATCATCTTGCTCGTAGTAACGCTTGGTTAATTCAACAATGCGTTTACCTGCGTTGATGAAGAGCGCTTCACGATCGGCATGCGTGGCCAACATCGAACCATTACCTGGTTGAGAAAGCCCCAACGCTTCGGTGAGACAGTTCATTGAGTTGGCGGTAAACATGCCAGAACAAGAACCACAGGTTGGGCAGGCCGAGCGTTCAATTTGTTCACTTTGTGCGTCGGAGACTTTAGGGTCCGCGCCTTGGATCATCGCATCGACTAAATCGAGTTTGATGATTTGATCAGAAAGCTTGGTTTTACCCGCTTCCATTGGCCCGCCAGAAACAAAGATGACGGGAATATTAATGCGCAGTGCCGCCATCATCATCCCAGGGGTGATTTTGTCGCAGTTGGAAATGCAGACCATCGCATCAGCGCAGTGCGCATTAACCATGTACTCGACAGAGTCTGCGATCAACTCGCGTGAGGGCAGTGAGTACAGCATGCCGCCATGTCCCATGGCGATACCATCATCTACCGCGATGGTATTAAATTCTTTGGCGATGCCGCCGGCTTTTTCGATTTCACCCGCAACCAATTGCCCCATATCTTTGAGGTGCACGTGGCCCGGTACGAATTGAGTGAACGAGTTAACCACCGCAATAATCGGCTTACCGAAATCTTCATCTTTGACGCCAGTGGCGCGCCATAATGCGCGCGCTCCAGCCATATTACGTCCGTGTGTCGTCGTTGCGGATCTATACTTTGGCATTGTCTATCGTCCTCTATTACTTCGGTTGTGGGTACACGTAATCCAACCAGCCCCACTTGTCTTCAGTGGTACCGTTAAATAGGCCAAAGTAAGCTTCTTGCATCACTTTCGTGATTGGCCCACGTTTGCCCTCTCCAACCGTAATTTGGTCTACGCTCCGTACAGGGACGATTTCGGCGGCGGTGCCAGTCATAAAAATTTCGTCAGCAAGGTAGAGAGCTTCACGCGCAATGTTCACTTCACGCACTTCGTAGCCCATCTCTTTAGCCAGCGTCATGATCGAATCACGCGTGATACCCGGCAAGATGGAGCTGGTGGTTGGTGGCGTGAGCAGCACACCGTTTTTGATGACGAAAATGTTTTCGCCTGCACCTTCAGATAAATAACCATCCACGCTTAAGGCGATACCTTCGGCATAGCCATGACGACGAGCTTCACCACCGACAAGCAGAGACGATAAATAGTTACCACCCGCTTTGGCTGCGGTTGGAATGGTGTTTGGCGCAGCGCGATGCCAGCTAGAAACCATCGCATCCACACCATTTTCTAGCGCTTCATCACCTAAGTAAGCACCCCAAGGGAAGGCGGCAATGATTAACTCCATTTCAGTGTTCACTGGGGGGCAAACGCCAAGGCCGACGTTGCCAACAAAGCCAAGTGGGCGAATGTAGGCTGAATCCAGTTTATTGACGCGCAATGTTTCACGTGTCGCTTCCATGATTTCTTCTATCGTATAGGGGATAGGGAAACGGTAAATTTTTGCTGAATCTTTCAGGCGTTGAGCGTGCTCTTTATGACGGAAGACGATTGGACCTTTAGGAGTGTTATAACAACGCACACCTTCAAACACCGAGGTGCCGTAGTGCATTGCGTGTGTCAGTACATGAACGTTTGCATTTGCCCACGGCACCATTTCACCGTTGAACCAAATGTAATCTGCAGTTTTTGTTGCCATTTATTGCCTTCCTTATGCACAAATCTTTTGTTGTAAATTGTTATTCGGTAGTTCGTTATTTTTTATTGGGGTGACATCGACACTGCGAATATCCCATAATTTTTCAATTTGATTGATCAGTGTGCTGATGGGGCGATCACTATCAACAATGATTTCAACACTGGCGACTTTGCTGGCGTGGTTTTGCGTTGCGGCCACTTGTTTTATCACAAATCCACGATGGCGAATCACGCGCAGAACACGCTCTAATAGCACCGGTTTATCATCGGCTTTGATGTCTAATAGGTATCTATCCATTAGGTGTTCTCCAACATATCACTATTTGAGGCGCCCGGTGGTACAAGCGGCCATACGTTTTCTTCTTCATCAATCAAAACGTGAAGCAGATAAGCTGTTTTGCTGGCCAGCATTTCTTTAAGTGCTGGTTCAACTTCTTCTTTTTTGGTGATGGTTTTGCCAGGAATATCGAACGCCTTAGCTAGCATCACGAAATCTGGGTTGTCATCCAAAATCGTTTCACTATGGCGGCCATCAAAGAACAGCGATTGCCATTGGCGCACCATACCCAAACGATGGTTGTTCAGTAGTACCATCTTGACCGGGATTTGGCGGCGCTTGAGCGTACCAAGTTCTTGAACATTCATCATGAACGAGCCATCCCCGGAAATGAGAATGGATTGATCATCTGGGCGAGCAACGGCAGCACCCATTGAGGCGGGCAACCCAAAGCCCATAGTTCCAAGGCCAGCTGAGGTGATGAAGTTCTGTGGAGCACGCGGCTGAATGTGCTGCGCGGCCCACATTTGATGTTGGCCAACGTCGGTTGAGACGATGGCTGAATCGGGCATCATGTCGGACAGTTGTTTGAGTAACAATGGTGCAAAAATGAGATCGCCCGGGTGGTCATAGCGCCACTTAAAGCCACTGCGCAAACTTTCACTGTGGTGAACCCACGGTGCGATATCACGCGTCAGTTCCAGTTGTGGAAGAATGAGATTGATGTCACCACGTAGTGACGCATTGGCGATACGGAGTTTATTAAACTCGGCCGCATCGATATCGATATGAATCACTTTGGCGTGTGGTGCAAAAGTATCCAGTTTTCCCGTTACTCGGTCATCAAAGCGCGCTCCAACCACAATCAGCAAATCACACTCTTGAACGACCAAGTTTGCCGCCTTAGTCCCGTGCATACCAAGCATGCCAAGGTAGTGCGGATCATGACGCTCAATCGTGCCCAAGCCTTTTAAGGTGCTTACTGATGGCATCGGATTGAGGCGTAAAAACTCGCGTACGGAATCGGTCGCTTTGGCCAGTTGAACGCCACCGCCAACATACAATACAGGACGAGAGCTTTGTGAAAGCAGTTGTTGCGCTGCGTGAAGCTGCTCTTGGCTGGCAACTGGCATGGCTGGCGCAGTGAACGCAGGTAGCTCAGTCACGGGGGTTTTTGCCAGTTGTACATCTTTAGCGATATCCACAATCACCGGGCCGGGGCGACCCGCTTTTGCTACCTCAAAGGCTTCGGCAAGGGTGGGTGCGAGATCGTGGATATCGGTAACGAGGTAGCTGTGTTTGGTGCAAGAGAGTGACATACCAATCACGTCCATCTCTTGAAAAGCATCGGTACCAATGTGTGAGCTTGCGACTTGGCCGGTGATGGCGACGAGGGGGATTGAGTCAAGAAATGCATCGGCAAGACCGGTGACCAAATTGGTCGCTCCAGGTCCTGAGGTGGCCATGCACACCGCGACATCTTGTGTAGAGCGCGCCATGCCAATCGCCGCCATGGCTGCACCTTGTTCGTGGCGACAGAGGATGTGTTCTACACCGCCATCGTATAATGCATCATAGATTGGCATGATAGCGCCGCCGGGATAACCAAAAACGGTTTTGATTCCCTGCTGCTTTAATGCGGCTACAACCAGTTGTGCTCCTGTCATCGTAACCCTCCCAAACTGTGTATGGCACAGTAAACCATGTTGTGTTTGCACTTCATGTGCGCTCCCATTCTTCCTGTCATATCGGGTTGGGTAATCACCAACCAGTATGAACTTTTTAGTTTAATAGTTGTAAAAAAACCCCCGGACTTTTCAGTGCGGGGGTCTTTTGAATCTGGTGGTTATTTTGCGCCCACTAGCCCCCGCGCGGAATCAATAATGACCACGATAATCAGGCTTAGCAGTAGGTTAATGTGAGCGTTCAAATTCATCACTTAATTCTTAAAATAGTTGGCGTAATATCTTACGAAATTGTTTGCGTCTCTAGTGGTAACACACAATTCCGTTAAATGACAAGCAAAAACTCATTCTTTTTTCACATTCTTTCAGCATCACAACAAGCTATATAACAATCTCTCGTGTGCAAATAAGGGCGCAGAAACAGAACGAACACTTTTTAAACAACCACAAAGGAATGAAATGGGACTCGCAATTATTCACAGCCGAGCCAGTGTTGGCGTGCAAGCACCGACAGTGACAGTTGAAGTACATATTAGCAATGGTATGCCTGGTTTTACGTTGGTCGGCTTGCCAGAAACGACGGTCAAAGAGTCTCGTGATCGCGTGCGCAGCGCTATCATTAATTCCCGTTTTGAGTTTCCCGCCAAGCGTATTACGGTCAATCTAGCCCCTGCGGATCTCCCCAAAGAGGGTGGTCGATTTGATTTACCGATCGCGTTGGGTATTTTGGCGGCCTCACAGCAGATAGCGCTAACGAAGTTAGATGGGTATGAGTTTATTGGTGAATTAGCCTTATCTGGTGAGTTGCGTCCTGTTAAAGGTGTATTACCCGCCGCTTTAGCTGCGAATCGAGCCAAGCGCTGTTTGGTTGTGCCTCATGGTAATGGTGATCAAGCTGCGTTAGTGGCAAAGGATCAGCATAAATCGGCGCAAACGCTGCTTGAGGTGTGTGCTGATTTGTGTGGCCAGCAAACCCTCTCTCTTTTTCAAACCGAACCTAAACCGTGCCAAGCGAAAAGTACTCGCGATCTGCAAGATATCATTGGTCAACAGCAAGGAAAGCGAGCGTTAGAAATCGCAGCCGCGGGCAACCATAATCTGCTTTTTCTCGGTCCACCCGGAACGGGTAAAACCATGCTTGCCTCTCGGTTGTGTGATTTATTACCAGAAATGAATGAGGATGAAGCGATGGAAACCGCTTCGGTTGCTTCTCTGACTCCACAAGACATTAACCAGCACAACTGGAAGCAAAGGCCATTTCGCTCGCCTCATCATTCCAGTTCAATGGCGGCGCTGGTCGGTGGCGGTTCTATTCCGAGGCCGGGGGAAATTTCTTTGGCACACAATGGGTTATTGTTTCTTGATGAAATGCCGGAATTTGAACGAAAAGTGCTCGACTCATTGCGTGAGCCATTAGAGTCAGGTGAAATTATTATTTCAAGAGCGCAAGGCAAAACGCGTTTTCCAGCTCGCTTTCAATTAGTGGGAGCGTTGAACCCCAGCCCAACCGGCTATTACGAAGGCACGCAAGCCAGAGCCAACCCGCAGAGTATTTTGCGCTATTTGGGACGCTTATCGGGGCCATTGCTTGATCGCTTTGACATGTCGATAGAAATCCCCTCGCTTCCCAAAGGAATGCTGGCAAATGGCGGCGAAAGAGGTGAAGCAACGGCTGTGGTTAAAGAAAGAGTGCTGATTGCTCGTGAACGGATGGTGATTCGTAATGGTAAGGTTAATGCTTTGTTGGGGAGCCGAGAAATTGAACAGTATTGCCCTTTAAGTAAGGCTGACGCCGAATTTTTGGAAAATGCACTGCACCGCCTAGGGCTCTCCATCCGCGCGTATCATCGCATTATCAAAGTGGCGCGTACGATTGCTGATTTAGAAGGGGCCGAGCAGATTGCTAAGCCCCATCTAGCGGAAGCGCTCGGCTATCGAGCTATGGACCGCTTGTTGAAACAACTGACCGCACAAGCGGTGTAATGAACTTAAAATTGGTAATTTAACCCTAGCGCTGTAAAGAGAGACGATTCGTCGTAAAACGAGAGGTTTGAGCTCGATTGGTTATAACCGGCTAAAGCGATTAATGACCAATCATCCCAATCCATAAATTGGCTGTATTCGTACGCGAAGAATAGGCTCAGTTCATCGTCATTACGCACAGTGTGATTAAACAGTGAATTTCCACCTTGATAGTCGCGCTTGGTATAACCAGCGGTCAGCGCCAGTTTATGGCGATTGATAAACGTGAAGTAGGAGAGATCGGCGGCGTAAGAGTGATGAGTATTGGCGTCGCCATCCGCTTGGTGGTTGATATAAGTGATGGAGGGCTGTAACAAACTGGTTGGGCTCAGAGAGTAACGGTACTGCCCTTTTAGGTAGTAACTTTTACCATCACGAGCCAGTTCAGGGCTTGGAAACTGATCGTTGTCGATCTCTTTGGTCGCGTAAGCGACATCGATAGTCCATGGGCTGCCTTGAATACTATTGAATGTTAATCGGTAGGCATTTCCTGACTCATCGGTTTCTTGGCGCTGACTGTTTAGTTGGTAAGGGTTAGCCCAGGTTTTTCCAGACATCACGGTCGGTAAAAAAGCCACATCAACCACGGTACCTGTCTCCATCTCATATTGATACCCCAGCTGAAGCGCTAAAGTGCCTACGGCAATATCATCACGTGAGGTGCCTAGATAAACCTGTTGTTGACGTTTGTCCCCGAAGGTGTAAGCAAGGTTACCCAAAGGCCCAACGGCAAAGTTTGACTGCCGGCTACTCTTTGTTTCGAGTGATGTAATACGCTCATCTCCACCCGTATCAAACGATGATTGGGAAGATGCAAAAATAGTATTAATGGCAATCTCACCACTTAAACCTGTTTCTGGAGCCAGTTCGGCAGATACATGAAAAGCCAGAGCGCTAACAAGCGTCATGGACAGGTATTTATTCATTAGGAGTTTCCATACTTTGATTCAATAGTGGTTAAGTATATGAATAAACTTGGATGACGACACGATAAAACTAATCTGACCGTTTTATGAATGAAGGGTGAGCTTTGTCTTAGGCATACACAGTTTTGTGCTGCGATGGCTTGTGTTTCAAGATTGGTTGTATGAGAAAGCGCTGCAAGGTTGAACTTGATTAAGTAAAAATGAGGAGCCGTTGTGCTCCTCATTTGGGAATGATTACTTGGTCAGTAGGTAATTGACCAGTTCGAAGTATTCATTGGTCGATTTAACACCTTGTCCCTGCACCAAATAATGATTGTTAACCACGACAGCAGGCACACCTGAAAGGCCGCTTTCTTGGAACTGTTTATCAAAGCGGCGCACCATTGAATCGACGGCAAAACCATTAAAGGCGGCATCAAATTTTGCTGCATCAATACCTTCGTCTAGGAAGATTTGGCGTAGATCCGCATCATCTCTTGGTGGTTTACGCATCGTGTGGATGCGGTTAAACATCACGGGCACCATTTTGTCTTCAACTTTGAGGGCAAGCATGGTGGCGTAAGCTTTACTCATTGATTTACCCATAGAGCCACCCATAAAAGAAACATGGTTTTTCTGCAGAGTAACCCCTTGTGGGAGCTGCTTTTTCAGTTGGGCGATGATCGGCTCAAAGGTATTGCAGTGTGGGCAGTAAAAGGAGAAAAACTCCGTCACGGTTGGATTTTTAGAGGGTTCAAGATCAAGCACTTTATAATGCTCACCTTCTTTAAATTGGGCTGCATGAGCCGATAAGCTCAGCAGTAAGGTTGCAACCAGTGCAAAAAGCTTCTTCATTGTGTACTCCATTTATTGCTTCAAGGTGACTTACCATTGTGGCATTAGTGAGAGCGTAGGCTCGTCTAATGCTGCTATTTGTTCTTTAAACGCAAGCACTTGGCTTTCCCAATATTTAGGGTCATTAAACCAAGGGAAGGCGAGTGGAAAAGCAGGGTCCTGCCATCGTTTGGCCAACCATGCCATGTAATGCACCATTCGTAGACCGCGTAACGGTTCAATTAGTTTCAATTCGGCTGGATTAAAATCGTGAAACTCTTGATACGACTCTAAGATAATGTCCAACTGCATTCGCTTATCTTGCAATTCGCCATTGAGTAGCATCCACAAATCCTGTACTGCTGGTCCATTGCGAGCATCGTCTAAATCGACAAACATAGGCCCATCTCGCCACAAAATATTGCCTGGATGGCAATCACCATGCAAGCGGATGGCCGCGGATTTTGCTGGCCATTGCTGTTCAATTTTGTTGATCAATAACGATAAGTCACTGAAAAAGGTATTTTGCAAGTGCTGAGGTATAAAGGACGCATTTTCCAATAGCTGTTTGGGTTGATAAAGATACTCATCTAAGCTGATGGTCGGGCGATGAACAAATGTACGAGTGGCACTGATGTGATGAATGCGTCCAAGAAATCGGCCCACGCCTTCTAATTGGTCCATATTGTCCACTTCAAACTGCCGCCCACCCACACTGTTAAACAGCGCGAAATGATAGCCCTGATAGTGATGTAAGGTTGCACCGTTGATGAGTAATGGCTCAGCAATCGGAATTTCCGCCGCGTACAGCTCGCGTGTAAAATCGTGCTCCTCTTGAATTTGCTCAACACTCCAGCGCTGAGGTCGATAGAATTTCACCACATAGCGTTGGCGTTCTTCATCGATGAATTGATAAACGCGGTTTTCGTAACTGTTGAGTGCCAGAAATCCTGATTCAGCACGAATGCCGATGCTTTCTAAGGCATACCACATGGTATCAGGGGTGAGTGCATCAAAATGGAAAGAAGCTTTGGTCATGATTAAAAAGGGCCCATTACTGAGCCCTTTTCCATTCGTTACGAAGTTAGAGTTTATTAATAAACCGGCTCTCAACTTCTATCGTGAATTGGTTACTGTCCGTGAGTATAAACTGAATCGTCGCTATAGGAGAGCTGAGTTTGTCAGGAGCGACGCCAAGGCTGGTTGGTAGGTTCAATACCTCTCCTGGTTTGACTTGAATGGTTTGTTTACCATACCAAGAGACGTCCGATAGCCCTTTCACGTCAAGCTTATACTCTTGCGTTTGCTGAGTTTTGTTGATGACTTTCAAGGTGTAAGTGTTCTCAATTTCACCATTGCTGTTGGTTTTAAATAGCTGGTTTCTATCACGCAATACACTTAAGCCGACCGGATCAACGCTGGCTACTTGAGCGATGAATAAGCCAAACATCACCAGCAGTACCGTGCCATAACCGAGTAATTTAGGCCTGAGTATTTTGGTGTGGTGGCCGGAGAGGCGGTGCTCCGTGGTATAGCTGATGAGCCCTTTTTCATAGCCCATACGTTCCATGGTGGTATCGCACGCATCAATACAAGCGCCGCAGTTAATGCATTCGTACTGCAAGCCATCACGAATATCGATGCCAGTCGGACACACTTGTACGCACAAATCACAATCAATGCAGTCACCTAAACCGAGTGCTTTGTGATCGGCTTTACGAGCGCGTGGCCCACGAGTTTCACCGCGTTTGCTGTCATAGCCAACAATAAAGGTATCTTTGTCAAACATCGCAGACTGAAAGCGAGCATAAGGACACATATGGATGCAGACGATCGAACGCATCCAGCCTGCATTTCCGTAAGTACAAAGGGTGAAAAAGAGTACCCAGAAGACGGGCCAGAAACTTTCATCGAGTGTGAAAAAGTTCACCACGAGTTCGCGTACCGGGACGAAATAGCCGACAAAAGTAAAACCAGTACCGAGTGCAATCGCCAGCCAAGCAATGTGTTTGATGGCTTTTCTTATAGCAAGATTAGCTGTGAGTTTTCCTGAGTCTTGCTTGCGGCGTTTATTGGCGGCGCCTTCGAGTTTTTCTTCAAACCAAATGTAGATAAATGTCCACACAGTTTGCGGGCACAGATAGCCACACCAGACACGGCCAAGAAAAGTGGTAATAAAAAACAGGCCGAATGCCGCAATCATAAACAACAGGGCCAATAGAGTTAGGTCTTGTGGGTAAAGTGTGGTGCCGAAAAAGTTAAATTGCTGGTGGCCGATGTCGAGCAAAATCGCTTGGCGATCACCATAAGAGATCCACGGTACTAAAGTAAAAAGCAGCAGTAAAAACCAGCCACCATAGCGGCGGAGTTGTTGATAAGTACCTTTACTTTCGCGCACATAAATACGGTTGCTAGGGTTAAAACGGTCACCGTTGCCTTTGTGAGTTTTGGGGTTGAATATTTTAGGAGTCACATCCTTTATATCGATTTTGTCCTGACTCATGAAATGATCCTTGTTGGGCTGTAAGGTGTGATTTCTTTTAGTTCACACTCTGCGACATTGCTGTTTTCTCTTTGGGTACAATACCAAGATGAGAAATTATCATTGTTCAATCTTTATTTATTAAGCGGCAAGTATAACGCCAATAACAATTTTATTTCTTTAACACTATCAACCTTTAACAATAAAGCCTCAACTCGTGAGGCTTATCGCTAATAATAAAAAAGCGACCTAATAAGGCCGCTATCTTGATCACTATCACAGGGGCTACATCATTTTATGATGCCACGCGCGCGTAAAATGGCTGTTTTAAAATCATCTTCCTGATCTTTCTTCAGGCCTGGAATCATTTCGTCTTTGGCGCTGTTGCGCATTTTTAGATGGTAGATCAATACATCATCTGTAAGCGCTTCTAATGGTCCTTTATAACCCGCTTCTTGAGCCAGTTTGGTGATGAATTGCATTAAGTTGAGCTGCTGATCTTTTTGCCATTCAGGCGCAAGTAGTTCAATTAGCTCTTCAATTCGATGACATTGCATTCTCTTTTCCCCAATTTTTATAAGTATTTTGAGTAAAGGTATCAAATTGCGGATTGAAGTCCAATTGAGCGCAAAGAAAAAGCGCAGGGTTTAGCTGCGCTTTTTAATTATGCTGCCTGAACAACATTAGTTGTGCTCGATGCAGTAAGGGCATTTTTTTCAACTAAAGTCATTGCTGGAGCGACTTTTTTTGTAGTCGGAGCAGCAGCAAAACCACTACGACGACGCATTGCACTACGGTTTGTGTGCGAAAACCTGACAGCTGTTGGGCGCATTCATTAACCTAACGGTCAGGCACATCCATTGCCAATCTAATGGCCTGAATCACCATGAGTTGAGCTTCATAATTGAAGGGTGGCTCTTCTGGCTCTCGCCAATCCAAATAATGATTCAGGAATAACGATATGCTTTCATATCGTAGTTAGATTAGCACCAAGTTTTGAATTGATCGATAGTTGAACGATTGTTGAGATGAATATTCTTGCAAATAAAGCTTAAAATTGTGTGAGATGCTTGATTGAGTTTGTCATCTGATCGGCATTACATCGCGTTTTGTTAAATAGGAGGTACCTATGTCGTTTACAAAAACTCGCGATTTATCGCTCTCCTTGCCGTTCGTTACGAAATCTGCATTTAGGCTTACAACTGTAAGCTGAAGTGTGTAATACTAAGCCCACATTTTGTTGCTTTTGGTATGGTGTTTATGTCTGCTGTTGACAATGATGGCTATGGTGCAGGTGAAGAACGGGCGAATGCACTGAGTCATGGTTTGGGGCTATTGCTTAGTTTTGTTGGTTTAGTCTTGCTGCTGATCAAGGCAACAAGTGCGCAGGCCGATGCATTGACTTATATCAGCATGAGTCTCTATGGTGGCAGCATGATAGCGTTATTCCTTGCTTCAACGCTGTATCACTCCGTTGCGACACCGAAAGCCAAACGCTGGCTAAAAACGTTCGACCACTGTGCCATTTATCTACTGATTGCCGGAAGTTACACCCCCTTTTTGTTGGTTAGCCTTCGCACTCCTTTGGCGATAGGTCTTATGGTGGTGATCTGGCTGCTGGCGCTGCTCGGTATCATCATGAAAATTGCCTTTGTCTATCGTTTTAAAAAGTTCTCACTAGTGACTTATTTGGCGATGGGGTGGTTATCCTTGGTTGTGATCTACCAACTGGCCCTCAATATCGAGGTCGGTGGTTTGGTGCTACTTGCTGTTGGTGGTTTGGTCTATTCGCTCGGGGTGATTTTTTATGTAGCGAAACGCATTCCCTATAACCATGCGATTTGGCATTTATTCGTGCTAGGTGGCAGTGCTTGTCACTTTTTTGCGGTTTACCTTTTTGTTCACCCAGTAAGTGCTTAACGCATTTCGACCCGCTCAATGTTGGCCGAAATTTGATAGCCTTGCTGGCGATCAACCTGAAGGGTAATCGGCTTTCCTTGCGCTTGAGTTTGTGGGCGTAAATAGCTATCAGCCATCCGTTTAATGGATTGCCAAATGGGTAACTGCTGAGTGAGCAGTGGTTGACCTTGCTCGTCATAAAGAGTGATGCTGAGCACTACCGCAATGACAGATTGCGAGCTTTGATTGGTGATGGCTGTTGGGATAACGAGTGTATCTCCTTGGTAGTAAGCCGCGCCGAGTACTACTTCCACTCCAGAATCTGACAGTTGTAAAATCGGTTTTTCACTCTCCATCTCAAAGGTGGTTGCTCGGGCTTTTTGAGCAATAGGGGCCGCGTGAATGACGGTTTCCGGCGACATTGATTGCGGTTCAACATATTGCCATGTGAAATCATCATTGAGTTTCACCTGGCGGCCATCTTCTAAGGTCAGAACTTGCGCGCAAGATACGGCGCTTGCTGTCATGCTTAACAGCATCATTATCACAGGTATTGTCTTCATCTTAACGTCGCCAAAATGCAGGGAAAAACAGAACGATAATCGTCAAAATTTCTAAACGCCCCATCAACATCCCTAAGCTCAGAACCCACTTTGCTGCGTCAGGCAGTGGTGCGAAGTTGCCCGTTGGACCAATCACCGAGCCCATTCCGGGACCAACGTTGGCCACTGCGGTGATGGAACCTGAAATGCTGGTGACAGGATCAAGGCCCATTGCACTGAGCGCGCCTGCGATAGCAATGACAGTGATAAAAAAGGTCAAACCAAAAGCAACGACTGAGCGGACAATATCATCATTAACTGGACGATGATTATAGCGCTGTACGAAGATGCCTGATGGATGGACTAACTTCATAATTTGTTTATTGAGCAGCGTCATCGCAATTTGGAAGCGGAACACTTTAATCCCACCAGAGGTTGAGCCGGAACAAGCTCCTGCTGCCATTAAGAAGATGAACAGCGTGCTTGGCAGTGCGCCCCAAGCGGTGAAATCTTCCAAACCAAAACCAGTAGTCGTGACCACTGAAACGATATTAAACATCGCCACTCGCAGAGCGTCCAACCAGTAGTAGCCTAGTTTGAGATTCAGCCACAACGCAATGATGAGACTGGCAATTAGGAAAAGATAAGCAAATCCGCGAACTTGTGCGTCTTTTATGATCACTTTGATATTTTGTTTTCGGGCCGCAGCGACAAACAGTAGAAAGGGCAAGCCCCCCAAAAACATAAACAGCGTTGCTACCCAATGTGCACCGTTTGAGAAGTGGTTCATCGAACCGTCGGAGGTAGAATATCCACCAGTCGACAAGGTGGTAAATGAGTGGTTGATCGCTTCAAAAAGCGTCATGCCAGTGAGGATATAACCAATCAAGCACAGTAAGGTCAGTACCAAATAGACCAGCACAATATTTTTCGCGACAGTTTTGGCGCGTGGGCTACTTTTATCGGACCAATCAGACGATTCGGTTTGGAACAATTTCATCCCACCCACATTGAGCATTGGTAATACCGCTACCGCCATTACGATAAACCCAACCCCACCAAGCCATTGCAGGATAGAGCGCCACAACAAGATGCTGGGCGGCATATTATCAAGGCCACTGAGTACAGTTGAACCTGTGGTGGTTAGCCCTGACATGGTTTCAAAGTAGGCGTCGGTAAAGCTGATGTGGTTGATAAAGACGAAAGGGAGCGCCGCGAAAGCGCTAGCAACCGTCCAAACTAAGCTGGTGATGAGAAACATATCGCGCACGCTGAGCTTAAAGTGCGCGGTACGCCCCAAGCTTAAGCAGATAAAGGCGACAATATGAGTGATGATGACCGCTTGAGCAAAATCAAGGAAGCCACCCGTACCGGTAAAAAAAGCAACCAGTGTCGGCACATACATAAATAGGGCGAGCTTAGACAGCACGAGTCCTATAACGAATGAAATGGGGCGTAAATTCAGCATGACGCCAATGACCTATAGGAAAAATGGGCTAGGTTGGAACAAGGCTTCCACATCGGGCACGTACTTTTTATCCACTAAGAACATCACCACGTGATCATCTTGCTCGATAATAGTGCGGTCATGGGCGATTAACACTTCTTCACCACGCACAATCGCGCCAATGGTTGTGCCCGGTGGCAGTTTAATATCACCCACTGCGCGTCCCACCACTTTAGAGGTGTTTTGGTCGCCATGTGCAATTGCCTCAATCGCCTCTGCCGCGCCACGGCGTAGCGAAGAGACGTTAACGATATCGGCACGACGTACGTGAGTCAGCAGTGCGGAAATGGTGGCTTGTTGGGGTGAAATCGCGACATCAATCACGCCGCCTTGTACGAGATCGACATACGCGCCACGCTGGATAAGTACCATCACTTTTTTCGCGCCCATACGCTTGGCGAGCATGGCGGACATGATGTTGGTTTCATCTTCGTTGGTGAGCGCAATAAATACATCGACTTGGTCGATGTTCTCTTCGGCTAGCAGCTCTTGGTCCGCCGCATCACCACAAAATACTATGGTGTTTTCTAACTCTTCCGATAACTGCTCTGCACGTGGGTAATTACGCTCAATCAGTTTAACGCTGTAGCTGTGCTCTAAACGTTTGGCTAAGCTTGCCCCAATGTTACCCCCGCCAACAATCATGATACGGCGATAGGTTTTTTCCAGCCGCTGTAGCTCACTCATGACCGAGCGAATATGATTACTGGCTGCCACGAAGAACACTTCATCGTCAGCTTCAATAATGGTGGTGCCTTGCGGGCGAATCGGCCGACCTTGGCGGAAAATAGCCGCGACGCGGGTATCAATGTGCGGCATGTGTTCACGTAGCGCTGAAAGAGCATTACCCACCAATGGCCCGCCGTAGTAAGCTTTCACAGCCACTAGGCTCACTTTCTCTTCGGCAAAACTCACTACTTGCAGTGCGCCGGGGTATTGGATCAACCGTTCAATATAGCTCGTCACTAGCTCTTCAGGAGCGATGAGGTGATCCACCGGGATCGCGCCTGACTGAAACAAAGTCTCTTTTTCAAGCAGATATTCAGGAGAACGAATACGCGCAATTCGGTTGGGCGTATTAAACAAAGAGAACGCCACCTGGCATGCCGCCATGTTGGTTTCGTCGGTATTAGTGACCGCAACCAGCATGTCCGCGTCCTGTGCGCCCGCTTCACGCAGTACATCAGGGTGGCTGGCGTGGCCATGAATCACCCGCAAATCGTACTTGTCTTGCAGCTCGCGCAAGCGGTCACTATTTTTGTCGACAATGGTGATGTCATTGTTCTCGCCGACCAAGTTTTCGGCCAGTGTGCCACCGACCTGACCTGCACCAAGAATAATGATTTTCATACTCTGTTCTCTTTCTACCTGCCGAATATCGGCCACTGAAAAGGCAGCAATAATGCTGCCAATGTGCGTCGAATTTACGCTTGTTTGGTTAATACTGCGTAGTAAAAACCGTCCATATCTTCTTCTCCGGGGAGTATCTGACGCCCCGGCTGCTCACGATCGGAACCCACTAATTGAGCGTTATGAGTTCGTTCTAAGAAGGCTTTGACCTGCAAGCTGTTTTCTTGTGGAGTGATCGAGCAGGTTGCGTAAACCATAGTGCCACCGACTTTTAATTGCTTCCACATTGCGTCCAGTATTTCGCTTTGTAATTGAGCCAATGCCTCAATATCGCTACCACGACGTAGCCATTTGATGTCTGGATGACGGCGAATAACCCCAGTGGCAGAGCAAGGTGCATCTAATAAAATTCGGTCAAACTGTTCGCCATGCCACCACTCTTCAGGGTAACGAGCATCACCGCAGATCACATCAGCGCGAAGTTGCAGGCGTTCCAAGTTGTCATAGACGCGTTCAAGGCGGGTTGCATCGCTGTCAATCGCAACCACTTCAGTATCGTGTGTGTGCTCCAGAATGTGCGCGGTTTTACCCCCGGGGGCGGCGCAGCAATCTAAAATCAGCTCGCCTGCTTTAGGTTGAAGGTAGTCAATCGCTAGCTGCGCAGCGGCATCTTGCACCGATACCCAACCACGATCAAAACCGGGTAAAAGCGTTACATCGCAAGGTGCAGCGAGTTTTATTGCGTCGGCGGCGTGAGAGTGCACGCTGCACTCGATATTTTCGCTAGCTAGTAGTGCAAGATATTCATCACGAGTGTGGTGCTGACGGTTGACGCGCAACCACATTGGCGCTTTTTGATTGTTGGCTTGCACAACCGTTTCCCACTGTTCTGGGTACGCTTGTTGTAACAGTTTAAGTAGCCAACTTGGGTGGCCATATTTGCCTGCGTTGTGGCTAACGGCGATAGCGTCCAGTGCTTCTTGATCGCGCAAGTAGCTGCGCAATACGGCGTTGATTAGCCCACCTAAATTTTCACCGCGCAATGTTTTGGTGCCTTCAACCGTCTCGGCTACTGCGGCGTGAGCGGGAATGCGCATAAAGCTCAACTGGTAGATACCAACTAAAATAAGATGGTGAAAAACCCGCTTTTTCCCTTTCAGTGGGTTGTCCATTAGCTCATTGGCAATTGATTCCAAACGAGGCAAATAACGCAAAGCCCCGTAGCAGATCTCTTGCAACAGAGCATGGTCTCTTGGGCGGATGGTTTTTTGCGCCGCAGGAAGTGCGTGAGAAAGTGAGTGGCCTTTATCAACCACTTGAAACAACACGTTAGCCGCAGCTGCGCGAACATTCATAGAAGTACCGACTTTAAATAAATGAAAATCAATGAGGGCATCTCTGCCCTCGTTAAGGTTTAGCTAAGTTGTGTGCCGACTTCAAACCAGCTTGCGCGCGAATTGAGAATGTCTTGCACTGACATCGCTTTTTTGCCCTGCACCTGCAACTGCTCAAGCACCAGTAAGCCGTTGCCGGTTGCCACATAAATACCCGATTTATCGGCTTGAACAATCGTGCCTGCAGGGTGGTCGCTGGTTTGTGCTTCAACGCGACTTTGCCATACTTTAATGCTGTTCTCAGCCACATCAAAATGGCTCATTGGCCATGGATTAAAAGCACGCACGCAGCGTTCAATAAAAGCAGCATCCGCTGACCAATCGATTTTGGCTTCTTCTTTGCTAAGTTTTTGTGCGTAGTTAGCCAATGTATCATCTTGTTGAGTGGCAATCGCTTTGCCACTGGCGATATCGGCGATGCATTCTACCAACGCTTGTGGGCCTAACTCGGCCAGTTTGTTATACATAGAAGCGCTGGTGTCTGTTGCCTCAATCGGCAGCTTAGCAATTTTGAGCATATCGCCCGTATCTAGGCCGACATCCATTTGCATGATGGTTACACCCGTTTCACTGTCTCCCGCCCAGATCGAGCGTTGGATCGGTGCGGCACCACGCCACCGTGGCAGAATGGAACCGTGTACGTTAATACAGCCAAGCCTTGGCATATCAAGTACGGCCTTCGGTAGCAGTAATCCGTAGGCGACCACTACCATTAAATCTGCGTTGAGATCGGCGAGCGCTTGCTTGGCTTCGTCGCTCTTAAAGTTCTCTGGTTGATACACAGCAATATTGTGCTCAACGGCCATCTGTTTCACTGGGCTGGCGGTCAGTTTTTTACCGCGCCCTGCCGGGCTGTCGGGTTTAGTGTACACCGCGATAACCTCATGCTCCGAAGACAACAACGCCGCCAAATGACGGGCGGCGAAGTCCGGAGTACCTGCAAACACAATGCGTAATGATTGGCTCAAGGTAACCTCACTTAAGTTAGTTTTTTTCGTTATAGCGTTTGATTTTCTCTAGCTTATCTCTAATACGCTTACGCTTTAATGGCGAAAGGTAATCCACAAACAGTTTGCCTTGTAAGTGATCAAGCTCGTGTTGAACACAAATGGCTAAAAGGTCATCCGCTTCAAATGAGAATTCGTTGCCATCACGATCTAACGCTTTGACTGTGACTTCTGCTGCGCGAGGAACAAGGGCGCGTGAGCCCGGGACCGACAGACAGCCTTCTTCAATGCCATCTTCACCGCGTTTCTCTAAAATTTCAGGGTTAATCAGAACCATTGGCTGGTCGCGACTCTCTGAAATATCGATCACAACGATGCGTTGGTGAATATCGACTTGCGTTGCGGCAAGGCCGATACCGTCCTCGTCGTACATAGTCTCAATCATGTCATCGACGATTTTTTGGATCTCAGGTGTTACTTTCTCTACCGGTTTTGCAACGGTACGAAGACGATCATCTGGGAATGTTAATACTTGTAATACAGACATATACACTCGAAATGTTGAACTGTGCCGAAACAGCTTAAAGCTTGTTGGCTCAATTCTAGACATTTTATGACCCAAATGACAGCATCCAAATGTTAATAATCTGATTCATCCTTACTTATTTCGGCCAAGGAACAGAGGTCATGTCACGATTTATTCGTTATTTAGTGTGTGTTTTTTTACCGTTGTCATTGGTCGTTAATGCGTTGGCGGCGGAGGATATGGCGCTCACCGTCAAAGCAAATGCCCCGCAGACATACACGGTCGTCAAAGGAGATACCTTGTGGGATATTTCTGCGCTCTATCTTGATAACCCGTGGTTGTGGCCACGTTTATGGCAAATTAACCCAGAGATCGATAACCCGCATTTGATTTATCCCGGCGATAAGCTGACCTTAGTCTGGCGTAACGGACAGCCGGTGTTGAGTTTAAAACCTATGGTCAAGTTGAGTCCGAAAGTGCGTGTGCTTGAGAAAAAAGCGGTTCCGACGGTGCAAGAGGGATTAGTGTTGCCGTATCTGTATACGGATCGCTTACTGGATAAGCAAACATTACAAGAAAGCCAGCGTGTGCTCGGTGCCAGCGACGGTAAACAATACCTGACGGCGCAAGATACGCTCTACATAAGCGGGCAACAGACTCACCCCAAATGGGGTATTTATCGTGAAATCGCTGAGTTTTCTCGTCATGATGCCGCCGCGAAAAATAAAACTATGGTTGCTTTGCGTTTGATTGCTTCTGGTGAATTGGTCTCCGCCGATGAGGCTTTTAGCGGGCTAACCATCACCGCACAGCAACAAGAGATAAGAGTCAATGATATTGCCCTACCTGAAGTGGGCGTCGAAACCTTAACGCTTTCAACCACTTTTTTCCCATCGCCATCGCGACTACAAGCTGAAACGCATATCCTCGGATCGTTGGAGGGTAGTGAGTATTCGGCGCAGAATCAGGTAGTTGTGATCGATAAAGGCCTTGCAGATCAACTGCGTCAAGGGACGATGTTTGATTTGATTCAAGCCGGTTCTAAAGTGTCTGGAAAGAAAGGACAGCACCAACAGAACCTTGATGAAACCCTGCAATTACCAAGCAGCTTGGTGGGCAGTTTGATGGTCATTCGACCTTATGAACATTTTAGTTTGGCTTTGATTACCGATAGCCTCGTGCCGATTGGTAAAAGTGTAATCGCGGTTTCGCCGCTCAAACCAGAGCTAACAATCGAGCCAAATGAACAAGCCGATACGGACTCGGTGGTTAAGGATGATACCGCAAGCTGATGGAGCAGAACGAATTAGCGGCGTGGCTAGCATTCAGCTTTGTGCCAAAATTGGGTGGCAAGAAACTTTCTCGTCTTGCTAGCGTCGCTTCTCTTGCTCATTTAATTGACTATTCCGAGCGGGAGTTAGCCGCGTTGGGTCTAGTTCAAGATCAAATCCGTTATCTGCGCGAGACGGCCCCTCAAGAAGTTGAAGAATGCCTAAGTTGGCAGCAAGCTAATGAGTCTCATCATATCCTTACTCCATTTTGCGATGGTTATCCTTCTTTACTAAAAGAAATTGCTACCGCACCTCCGGTTTTATTTGTCAAAGGACGAATAACAGCACTCTCTGATCCGCAAATGGCGATCGTCGGCAGTCGTAATGCGAGCCCTGATGGCCAACGAGTTGCTCATCAGTTTGCGCGAGAATTTGTGCAACAGGGCTTGCTTGTTACCAGTGGTTTGGCATTAGGTATTGATGGACATGCTCATGACGGTGCGTTGCAAGCGGGTGGTGAGACGATAGCCGTGCTCGGTTCGGGCCTTGAATCTATTTACCCAGCGCGACATAAAAAATTAGCGCAACGGGTGATGGAAAGCGGAGCATTAGTCTCGGAATTTCGTCCCAAAGCCAAACCAAGGCCAGATAACTTTCCGCGGCGAAATCGCATTATCAGTGGGTTAGCGGTTGGTGTTTTAGTGGTGGAGGCGGCGGAGAAAAGTGGCTCGTTGATCACGGCGCGCTATGCGGCTGAGCAAGGGCGAGATGTGTTTGTTATTCCGGGCTCCATTGCTAACCCAAATTGCCACGGTAGTAATCAACTTATTCGTTGTGGGGCGTGCTTGGTGCAAAACAGTGAACAAGTATTATCTGAAATTGGCACCTTAGTAGACTGGTCATTGCGCCAAAAGCAGCCTCAACCTGATTTATTTTCTGTACAGAGCGATCAGCAATTGCCATTTGCTGAACTGTTAGCTAACGTAGGAGTAGAGGCTACGCCTGTTGATATTCTTGCGAGCAGGACCCATATACCTGTCCATGAAGTCATGATGCAGCTTTTAGAACTTGAGCTTTCAGGTCATGTTGTTGCCGTTTCTGGCGGCTATATTCGTAAGGGGAAGGGTTAGCTATGATGATGGATATATTGATGTATCTATTTGAAACCTACGTCCATAGCGATGTAGATTTGCAAGTCGATCAAGATGAGCTTGAAGATGAATTGCTTCGAGCCGGTTTTCACCAGAAAGATATCTATAAGGCCCTGAATTGGTTAGAAGAGCTTGCGGCATTGCAACAAACCGATGCTCATTCAGCGATGGCAACCAGTGCTGCGACTTCGATGCGGATGTACACAGCACAAGAGATGGACAGGCTGGATCTTGAAAGCCGAGGTTTTTTATTGTTCCTTGAACAAGTGAAAGTATTAACTCCTGAAATTCGTGAAATGGTGATTGATCGAGTGATGGGTTTAGAAACCAATGAATTTGAATTGGATGACTTAAAGTGGATCATTTTGATGGTGCTATTTAATGTACCGGGAAATGAAAATGCTTACACGCTTATGGAAGAGCTGCTATACACCAAAGATCAAGGTATTTTGCATTGATTGCAGCCGTTCGTTTAGTTGAGCATTATGAGTCGTAAAACCGAGTCCCCCCTTTTTTCTGCGCATGGACAAGCGCTGCAGCATGAGCCTTGTCCGCAATGTGGTGGCCAATTACAGCTTCGCCAGGGTAAGCATGGGCTGTTTTTAGGCTGTAACCATTATCCCAATTGTGACTATATTAAACCGCTGCAGCAAAATGATGGTCATATCGTTAAGGAGTTGGGTGTGCCATGCCCAGAGTGTGGCCATGAATTAGTGTTACGCCAAGGTCGTTATGGCATGTTTATCGGGTGTAGCCATTATCCGCATTGCCACCATATCCAAGATACAGATTCCCCTGCAGACAATGTTCCTCAGTCAAAACAGCTTTGCCCTGAATGTTTGAAAGGCCATTTAGTGGAGCGAAAAACGCGCCATGGTAAAACTTTTAATGCTTGCGATAATTACCCTAAATGCAAGTTTGCCGTTAATCAGCAACCTGTTGCCGGTAAATGCGAAAAATGTGGGTTCGGATTATTGATAGAGAAAAAACTCGCCAGTGGTATTAAGCTGCAATGTGCTGATCGAAAATGTGGTCATATTCAATCCGCCACAGAGTAAAGTGACGGCATATGAAAATGGCACATTGAACGTGCCATTTTTTATCCGTATTTATCGTCAATTAGGTTTGTTTTAGAGCGTCGGCTTGATCGCTTGAACAAAATGGTGCAAGGCTGGATACGTTGTCGCATCAAGCACTTCAGCCAAGCGACAGAGCGTTCGTTGCAACTGCGCGTTGTAATCTGCACTGACATTAATATGGCCCATTTTGCGCCCAGCACGTTTCTCTTTGCCATACCAATGAATGTGGCAGCCTTCAATCGCCATCACGGCTTCTGGTAAATTGTCCTCACCCAAAATATTAATCATCGCGGTTGGGCGAAGTAACTTCGTGCTGCCTAAAGGTAAGCCACATACTGCGCGAAGGTGATTCTCAAATTGACAGGTTTCTGCGCCTTGCTGTGTCCAGTGACCAGAGTTATGGACTCGTGGTGCAATTTCATTCACCAACAATGTTCCCTGCACATCAAAAAACTCGAGCGCTAGCACACCGACATAATTGAGACGAGCGGCAACCGAGGTAAACATCGACAGTGCTTGCTCTTGCAAGGCTGGGTCATCTATCGCCGTTGATAAACTCAGTACACCGTTAATATGCACATTTTCTGCCAGCGGGTAAACCGCGATGCTGCCATCTTTGGCACGCGCGCCGACTAACGAGACTTCACGATCAAAGGGGACAAACTGCTCTGCCACTATCGCTTGAGTCGGAGTGGCTTGGATACAGGCTTCCATTTCTGGCCAAATGAGCTCTGCTTGTGAAGCTTCTTTTAAACGCCATTGCCCCTTTCCGTCATAGCCACCCAGTGCACTTTTTAGAACTATAGGCAGGCCGATGTTAGTTATCGCGGCATCTAAATCTTCACGAGTATTAATCACAAAGTATTGGGCATTTTTTGCGTTGGCTTCATCGAGTAGCGCTTTTTCAAGACGGCGATCGCCTCCGGCTTTAATGGCTTCGACGCTAGGAAGAAACTTACCACTTTGCTCACAAACAGTGAGAATTTCATGGGGAATATGCTCAAATTCAGCGGTAATGACATCCGCTTGTTTGATCGCATTGTCTAAACCATGACCAGTGATGTGTAATGTCAAAGGATGGACGATGTTACCGCTGCCCACATCAAAAGCGGAGATTTGAATGTTCAGAGGAGCGCCAGCCAGCGCCATCATGCGTGCCAGTTGCCCAGCGCCCAAGACTAAAACGTGCATAGTATCAATCCTCTGCAGGGTTAGGGTGGCTCAACACCGCTTCAGTTTGTGCTAAACGAAATGCTTCCACTTTTGCCATGACGGCCTCATCACTGGTGCCGATGATTTGCGCGGCAAGCAACCCAGCATTGGCCGCGCCTGCTTCTCCAATAGCTAAGGTGCCCACCGCAATCCCTTTTGGCATTTGCACAATCGAGAGTAAAGAGTCCATCCCTTTGAGTGCCTTTGACTGAACGGGAACGCCAAGTACCGGTAAGCTAGTAAACGCTGCCGTCATGCCCGGCAGGTGTGCGGCTCCGCCTGCGCCAGCTATGATGACTTTAAGGCCGCGTTCTCTTGCGCTGGTGGCGTAATCGGCAAGAAGTTGAGGTGTGCGGTGAGCAGAGACAACTTTGGTTTCGTATGCCACACCAAATTGATCCAACATGTCAGCAGCTAGCTTCATTGTGGGCCAATCGGATTTTGAACCCATGATAATTCCGACTTTCATCTCAAACTCCTTAATACTTCTAAAAATGGGGTGAGCGGGATAATTTGCGCGCATTATACGAGTATTTTTTCCTTAGGAAAACGTTTGCGTCAGCTTAATTGTGGAATTGATACATTTTATAAACAAATAGCTTTAGCCAGTTTTCAACGAAGTTTGTACACTTAGCCGCACTGTATTAAAGAAACCGATGGACAGTTTTTGTGAATAACTTTGAACACACTTTGCAGGCTCTACGTGACGGTGAAGTAATTGCCTACCCAACGGAAGGCGTGTTTGGGGTTGGGTGTGACCCAGATAACCCGCAAGCCATTCAGAAGCTCTTAGCGCTCAAGCAGCGTCCTGTGGAAAAGGGGTTGATTTTAATTGCGGCCTCTTACGAACAATTGCTTCCTTATATTGATGAGAGCCAGTTGACATCAGAGCAGCTCGCACGAGTACATGCCACCTGGCCTGGCCCTGTCACATGGATAATGCCGACCAGTGATAAAGTCTCTACTTGGGTAAGTGGTCAATTTGATTCGATAGCTGTACGTGTGACAGATCATCCTTTAGTGCAAAAGCTATGCAATGCGTTTGGAAAACCATTAACCTCGACCAGTGCGAATTTAAGTGGTCTTGCACCTTGCCTGACAACGGAAGAAGTTGAATCGCAACTGGGTGAGCAACTGGTTGCGATTTTAGATGGTCAAACCGGTGGTCGAAATAAGCCCAGTGAAATTCGTGACGCGAAAACCTCACAAGTATTAAGACAGGGTTAACCCTGCTAAGGAAGTAAGCGATGCCAACCATTGATAAGCAAGCCGTCAAACAATTTTTGCTTGAGCTGCAAGATTCCATTTGCCAGCAACTTGAACAAACGGATGGTCAAGCACTGTTTGAAGAAGATGCATGGCATCGCGAACCGAGTGAGCGTTTGGGAGGCGGTGGGCGAACTCGAGTGATGAAAGAAGGCCGTGTTTTTGAACAAGGCGGCGTGAATTTCTCGCATGTGCAAGGGCAGCAAATGCCCGCTTTAGCAACCGCGCATCGCCCTGAATTAGCTGGACGTCATTTTGAAGCGATGGGGGTTTCTTTGGTGATGCATCCAAACAATCCCTATGTTCCGACTTCTCACGCCAATGTTCGTTTCTTCATCGCTGAAAAAGAAGGCGAAGATCCTATCTGGTGGTTTGGCGGAGGATTTGACTTAACGCCTTTCTATCCGTTTGAAGAAGATGCTCAATCATGGCATGCCACAGCGAAAGCACTGTGTGTTCCTTTTGGTGAAAAAGTGTATGCCGAACATAAGTCGTGGTGCGATGAGTATTTCTTCCTCCCTCATCGCAATGAAACGCGCGGTATTGGTGGCCTATTTTTCGATGATTTAAATGCTTGGGGATTTGAGCGCTGTTTTGCTTATATGCAAGCTGTCGGTAAAGGATACACCGCTGCGTATTTGCCGATTGTTGAACGTCGTCAAGCGATGGAGTACGGTGAGAGAGAGCGCCAGTTTCAACTTTATCGCCGTGGTCGCTATGTAGAGTTCAACTTAGTGTATGATCGCGGCACATTATTTGGTTTGCAAAGTGGCGGTCGAACGGAATCGATTTTAATGTCGATGCCGCCATTAGCTCGTTGGCAATATCGTTATCAAGCGGAAGAGGGCAGCGCAGAAGCGAAATTAAACACCTTCTTGCTGCCGAGGGAGTGGTGACAGCGGTACATTTTCAATGATAGGGTCGCCGAGGTGGCCCTGTTAATTATCGAGAGGCAAGGATATGGCTCAGCACATTGATCAATATGCAGTATTTGGTAATCCGATTGGGCACAGTAAGTCGCCGATGATCCACACACTTTTTGCGCGGCAAACCAGTCAGGAAATGCACTATACCGCTCAACTCGCGGCTCTAGATGGCTTTAAACAAGCGGCTGAAACCTTTTTTGCCTCCGGTGGCCGAGGGTGCAACATTACCGTGCCTTTTAAAGAAGAAGCGTATCAGTTTGCGGATCGATTAACCGAGCGAGCTCAACTTGCAGGCGCGGTCAATACACTGAAAAAATTAGATGATGGCGAAATTATCGGTGATAACACTGATGGAGAAGGTCTGGTTCAAGATTTGCTTCAGTACCAAGTGCCACTACGAGACGCTTCTATTTTAGTGATTGGTGCTGGCGGCGCGGCGCGCGGCGTGATTAAGCCCTTACTCGATCAGCATCCTGCAAGTATCGTGATTACCAACCGTACCTTTGCAAAAGCCGAGCAGCTCGCCACGCTTTTTAGTCCCTTTGGCGCGGTAAAAGCAATCGCGTTGGAAGAGATTAATCAACATTTTGACCTCATCATTAACTCGACCTCGGCCAGCTTGGATGGTGAATTGCCAAACATCGCTCCGACGATCTTCAGTAAGAGCAGTGTGGCCTATGACATGATGTATGGCAAAGGATTAACAACATTCAATCAGTGGGCATTAAGTCATCATTGCGCTCATGCCTATGATGGTTTGGGGATGTTGGTTGGGCAAGCTGCGGAGAGCTTTATGCTATGGCGCGGACTCAGGCCGGGTTCTCGACAAATATTGAGAGAACTGAGAAAAAATCTAGAAGGCTAATCATGAATCAAGCGATTTTATTTCCTGACCGACAAACGTGGCACTCGGCAAGCCAAAGCGTACTTTTTCCTGCTCAACACGCGGGAGCTCTGCTCGAGTGTACGGTACACAAGTCAGTACTGAGCCATCTGTCTGGTGAAATGATTACTAACGGTGAGCAAGCTATTCAAGTTTTTGAACAATGGCGATTTGACCTTGAAGAGCTTGCTGAAAGCTTGATTGAAGATGAAGCGTTCAATTTAGATGGACAAATAGAGATTAAAGCTTAGTTAATGGCTTTCTTTGACACTCGTAAGATAGTCATTTTTGTTCTGCACATAGTTGTCGGAAGATTTAAGCAAAAAAGCTCGCTCTTTATCTGTTAGCGGGCGGATCTGTTTCACTGGGGATCCTACATAAAGATAGCCGCTAACCAATACCTTGTTTGGTGGCACTAAACTGCCAGCTCCAACCATCACCTCCGATTCAACGACTACGCCATCGAGCACAATTGCTCCCATGCCAATTAAGACTCGATCATGGATTACGCAACCATGCAGCATCACTTTATGGCCAATTGTGACGTCATCGCCAATAATAAGTGGAAAACCATCCGGGTTTTCGGTGTTTTTATGAGTCACGTGCAGTACGCTGCCATCTTGAATGTTGCTACGTTGGCCAATGTGAATATGGTTTACATCGCCTCTGGCTGCAACCAATGGCCATATGCTGGAATCATCGCCTAAAACAATATCGCCAACCAACACCGAGCTACTATCTATATAGACGCGCTGTCCGATTTGTGGGGATATTCCTTTATAACTACGAATTGATGACATGCTCGTCTCCTTTAATAACTGACGCCATAAGATAAATTAAACAGAAATAGCGTCAAAACAACTCTTTTTGAATAAAAATTATCCCAACGAACAGAAAATCAAAAAAAACAGCAAAAAGGGGTTGCCAACGTGACGGCGATCTCTATAATGCCGCCTCACTGACACGGCACAGCCAGTAAGGGTTCAAGCCCAACGAGCAGCCAATCAGTAGGTCAAATCGGTAAGACGAAATAATTTAATAAAGTGTTTGACACTTTTCATTATCTCGCTAGAATGGCCGCCTCTTCAAAGGAAGCCTCGGCAAGCCAGAGAAGAACGCTCTTTAACAATATAAACCTATCAATCTGTGTGGGCACTCGTTGATGATAATCAAAAAAGATTTATCAATGAACTGAGTGACCAATCAGAATCAAGTTTACTTGATTTTGGCACAGTCAATTCATTGTTGTTCTGTTGGAACAACAATAGCTTTAAAATTACTTTTTTACTT
>NZ_JAMQXI010000089.1:0-2690 GCF_024743775.1 Vibrio sp. RM-69-4 | reverse complement strand
TTGGTAGTAGCGTTGGTTGCCCCTTAACCGGGCGTTAGGCAAAGTGAGTTTTTATCAGCTAAATCGAGTTGAAATTGAGCGGTAAATTCCATGTTTTGTGGCTTAAGTTAAGCAATAAATAATCATCACATATTTGCTGTTTCTTGATCGCGTTGGGTTGTTTGTCGTTGTGAATTTAGCGGCAAAATAACCTTCAGCATCCAAACGTCCGCCGAGCATGCTACGCTCGTCACTTTTCTTCCAAACCGCTCAATTTGAGTTTTTTGTTTCTTTGCTGATTTGGCATTTTGGTTTATAAATGAATTGGTTAGTTTGTTTTAGTTTGCAAAGAAGCCTTGTTCTTTAGTTTTGAAAGTGCCGGTGTCAATTGGTTGGCCTAACAAACGGCTCAAGAGGGATTGCCAACGCGTGGCGGCTTTAGTGCAAAATTGAAGTTCAGTGTTTACAGTGTGTTTTTTGAGTTCGGCGGTGCGTTGTCAACCCCTTAGCCGGGCGTTAACTCTCTTCTGGGTATATATCAATAAATTCAATCACTTGACTGATTTTGATAATTGGCTCTCTCTTTTTTGAGGCTGAATGTGTTTATATATGCCAGCTTATATAAAACTGAGGTTGGTATTGAAATGAGTGATATATTTTGTGAAAAGTGTGGCAAACAAACAGAGCATAAAGAGCTTATAAAACAAAAGCCCTCAAAGTATGGAAAAAGTAAGAAAGAACAATTTAAGGCTTTTCTGGAGGGCTTTTTTGGTGGTGTGGCAAGCCCAGTTGGAGCATCGCTAGATTTAATCAACAGATATGTAGTTTGCAGTGAGTGTGGCCATAAGACTTTAGATAATCAAGGAGATGAATTTCTTTAGTCATGAGCGTGTTGCAGAGAGTTAACAAACGGCTCAAGAGGGATTGCCAACGCTTGGCGACTTTAGTGCAAAATTGAAGTTCAGTGTTTACGGTGTGTTTTTTAAGTTCGGCGGTGCGTTGTCAACCCCTTAGCCGGGCGTTAGAGTAAATAAAGGAGGAATGATGTCCGGTGAAAATTCAGAAAGTAATACTGAGTCTATAGTTAATGCTGTAACGAATTTAGTAGAAGCTATCCCAATCTATCAGGATGCGGTGCAACCGGCGGCAAAAGAGATTGGAAAAGCTTTGGGAACAGTAGCTAAGACAGTAAATGTAGCACTAGCTCCAGTATCTGCATTAGTTTGGGGTTATGATCGAATTAAGGACTTTGTTGACAACAAAGTAACTGAAAAACTTTCAGGTGTACCTGAAGAAAATATAGTTACACCACCCCCTAATGTCGCGGGACCGGCTCTAGAATCGTTGCGATACACTGGATCAATAGATGAGTTAAAGGAGCTCTATGCAAACCTTTTAGCTTCATCTATGAACAGTGAAACAACTCAAAATGCGCACCCAAGTTTTGTCGAAATTATTAAGCAGCTATCACCCGATGAGGCTAAGCTATTAACTGTTTTTTTACATGCCAGTTCTGAACCAATAATTACTATCAGAAACAATCGTGAAGATAACTCAGGCGGGTATGATCAATTTAGACATTTCTCTGATATTGGAGACCGTGTTGAGTGTGGTGATTACTCTAAGATCCCAAATTACTTAGATAATTTATGTCGACTTGGTCTTCTTGAAATTCCCGAAAACTACGCCTTAATTGGCGATGGAATGTATAACAGACTAGAAGAAAATGCGGTTGTGCAGGCTATTGTAGAAGATGTCAATAAAACCGAAGGTAGGCGAGCGAAAATTAATCACAAAACTGTTTTGGTTACTGGTCTTGGTCGTCAGTTCATAGATACTTGTGTAAAAGATCACCGAAGCTTCCGGGTTAATTTACTCTAACAAAGCGTTTAAGAGGGATTCGCAACGCGTAGCATTTTCATTATGCGTTGATTTTATTGGTTTTTAGTGTAATGCGGTAAGTTGGTAGTTGCGTTGCTCACCCCTTAACGCGGCGTTATGAGTAAATTGGTATTGGAGTCCAAATTTAATGTCAGAAAAAGAAAAAATGTTAGCAGGTAAGTTTTATGATCCAAGTGATGAAGACTTATTAAAGCTAAGATTGAACGCTAGATTGTTAACTGAAAAGTTGAATACAACCTCTGTTGAGTTTCAACAAAAGCGTGTTGAAATAATTAAGCATTTGTTCGGCACAACAGGTGACAATATTCACATTGAATCTTCTTTCAATTGTGACTATGGCTCTAACATTCATGTTGGTGATAATTTCTATGCTAATTTCGGCTGCGTGATTTTGGATGTTGCGGAAGTAAAATTTGGTAAGAACTGTCTACTTGCACCTCAAGTTGGAATTTATACTGCAACACATCCCTTAGACCCAACCGAGAGGAACAGTGGTTTAGAGTTAGCAAAGCCAATAACCATTGGTGACAATTGTTGGATAGGTGGTAATGCGGTTATCAATCCTGGTGTGACCCTTGGGAATAATGTGGTGGTAGCCTCTGGTGCAGTGGTAACGAAGAGTTTTGGAGACAATGTCGTAATTGGTGGTAACCCAGCGAAAGTGTTAAAAGAAATCAGCGCTAAGCCATAATTTACTCATAACAAACGCTTCAAGAGGGACAGCCAACGCGTGGCATTTTTATTATGCGTTGGTTTTAGTGATTACGGTGTTATGCGGTAAGTTGGCAGTAGCGTTGTCTGCCCCTTAA
>NZ_JAMQXI010000088.1:0-9801 GCF_024743775.1 Vibrio sp. RM-69-4 | reverse complement strand
ACAAAAAGGAGAAATAGGCGTAGATGTTTGAAATAATTATCATCGTAGCGTTTGGCTACATTGTATGGAAACTTAAAGGAAATAATACGCCGAAGCCAGCTTCATGGGATTCGCCAAATCAAACTGCTAGTAAGCGTAAAGCTAAATTTGAATTAACTGACGTACCTATTCCATCTAATGTAAAAATTGAGCATAAAAAGCAAAGCCATTTAGCAACTGAAAATGAGCGGAAACTCTATTTTGCATTACAAAAAGCTCTTCCTTCGGAGTATGTAATTCATAGCCAAGTATCACTAATGGCTTTGGTTAAACCTGTTAATTTTAAGCATAATTCTCGAACGTGGGCAAAGCGAATGGACTTTGTCATAACGGATAAGGCCACAAAAATTCTAGCAGTTATCGAACTCGATGATTCTACGCATAATTGGAAAAAAAGGCAGGAACGCGATCAGTATGTAAATGAAGTCCTAGATGGACATCATCCATTAGTGCGCTTTGATACAAAGAATTTCTATGAACCGTCTGAAATCGCAAAAGTTTTGTCGCGAGAAACTGAAATTAAGTGTAATAAGTTCGAAGCTAATTTTGTATAACAAACGGCTCAAGAGGGATTGCCAACGCTTGGCGACTTTAGTGCAAAATTGAAGTTCAGTGTTTACGGTGTGTTTTTTGAGTCCGGTGGTGCGTTGTCAACCCCTTAGCCGGGCGTTATGCAACTCAGGTAAATTTAGGGGTTCAATCTTTTAGGATTTCTCCGGCTATTCGTTTGGTGTTGTCGGCAAATGAGCTTTTTTACCCTCAAATTCGTGGTTAACTTAAACCGTAAAACAGGCAAGGTTCTTTGTTTGCCTCAATCAGTTTTTGCGTTGGCGCGTTGTGAATTTAGCGTGCGCAAAGTGTGGAAAGGGCAAGTTTATCGAGCATTTTGTACTTGCTGAAAGTCTTGCTTGTTGAGTTTGTCTCATTCAAAAGCTTGGTTTGTTGTTGAAAGGTAGACTTTGTTTTGGCGGCTCATTTATCACGGCTCTGGCTTTGGTTGGTTCTTGAATCACTTAACCATTGCAATTGTGGCTTTTGGTCGTGTAAATTCAGTTTATCTCATTGAATTTGCATAACAAACGGCTCAAGAGGGATTGCCAACGCGTGGCGGTTTTAGTGCAAAATTGAAGTTCAGTGTTTAAGTGTGTTTTTTGAATCCGGCGGTGCGTTGTCAACCCCTTAGCCGGGCGTTATGCGATTCATGAGATCAGCGAAAGGAATAGAAATTTATGTACAAAGTTGGCGTTGTTATATTTGATGATTTCACAGATGTAGACTTTTTTCTTATGTATGACTTGCTTGGGAGGACAACCGATAGTTGGACGGTCAACATACTGGGAACTAAACCTGAACATCATTCCCACCTTGGTATGAAAGTTACAACAGACGGGCATATTTCAGAGGTGACGAACCAAGATGTCGTTCTTATCACTAGTGGTAAACGTGGTATTCCAGCAGCGATGAAAGATGCTGAATTTATGTCAGCGTTGAGCCTTGACCCAAACAAACAGCTAATTGGCTCGATATGTGCTGGTTCATTCATCCTTCATGAGCTCGGTTTACTAAAAGGTAAGCCATTAACAACCAATCCAGATGCTAAAAGTGTTCTACAAAAGATGGGAGGAGACGTTCAGGATCTGCCTCTAGTAGTAGAAGGTAACATAGCCACTGCCGGAGGTTGTCTTTCACTGATGTATCTCATTGGTTGGGTGGCAGAGCGGCTGTTTGACTCAAGTAAACGAAAAACTATTCAGAATCAATTAATTCCAGCCGGGCAGTTAGAACTTTTTGAAGAGCTCATTACCACAACTATTCAGTCAGCAGAGTTGAAAAATTCGCATAACAAAGCGTTTAAGAATGATTCGTAACGCTTGGCATTTTTAATTTGCGTTGGTTTTGGTGTTTAAGGTGCAATGCAGAAACTTCGGCATTGCGTTACTCACACCTTAACGCGGCGTTATGTGCTATCATTCACGCCTTTCAATTAACGGTGTTTTTTATGAAACTTATTCCTCTTTTAAAGCAGCCACGCATTCACTGACGGCATAGTGTTATTTCAATAATTCTTATTATTTAACATTAGCTTGAGGTTTAGTATGCACAAGAAGCATTGGTCAAAATTTCAGTTACTCCATGAGGTAGTAACTAACCCTAATATTTCTATCAAAGGTACTCATAGTTATTACAGTGACTGCTGGGACAATGGATTTGAGGAATCTGTTGTTCGGTATCTTCATGGTGATGAAGTGAGTCGTGAATGGGAACCTAGGTGGGAAATCGATAAACTCCATATTGGTGATTACGTTTGCATCGGCGCAGAGGCAGTTATCTTAATGGGTGGTAATCATACCCATAGGGCGGATTGGTTCTGTTTATATCCATTTATGGACTACATTGATGAGGCGTATATAGGCAAAGGTGATACCTTTATCCATGATGGTGCATGGCTTGGGATGAGATCAATGGTTATGCCTGGTGTGACAATCGGAGAAGGAGCCATAGTTGCTGCAAATAGCGTGGTAACTAAAGATGTTGCCCCTTATAGTGTTGTTGGTGGCACGCCTGCCAAATTAGTCAAATATCGTTTTGACGAATCGGTAATTGCCGAACTGTTGAAAATGCAAATCTATAATTGGCCCACAGAGAAGTTTGAAGCCTTAAAGCGATATCTATGTGCATCAGACATTCAACAACTAAAGAGCGCAGCAGCAGCTTACGATGTTGAAAAATAGCACATAACAAACGCTTCAAGAGGGACAGCCAACGCGCGGCATTTTTACTATGCGTTGTTTTTTGTGATTACGGTGTTATGCAGGAAGTTGGTAATGGCGTTGTCTGCCCCTTAAGCGGGCGTTATGAGTTTAGGAGGAAAAATGTATATCTGGAATATCGAAGGTTTAAAAAAAGATATTAAAGTTGAAAGGTTGACAGAAAAAGATAGATTTATATATATGTTCCTAACTTCCATCTTTACTGTGTTGGGTTTCGAGTTTGCTCTCAGAATGCCTGTTGAGCCCAGAAATATATGGGATACCATCAATTCTCTATCTTCTGTTCTGATCCCAATTCTGGGTACATTCTTGGCTTATAGAGCAAATGGGGCTGACAATGGCACTGATTTCCTAGGACGATTTTTTAGTATTAGCTTTGTCGTTACAGTTAGGTTCTTTGCTCTATTAATACCGATGCTTATTTTGTTGTCAGCTTACTATATGTCGGTTGCTACTGAAAATGATGCACTGGTAAGTTCAGCCGAGGACACTTTACCTTTTATCGCTTGGCTAGGCTTACTTTACTATCAGGTAGTTAAGCATATGGGCGCGGTAGAACACTCATAACAAAGCGTTAAAGTGGGATTTGGCACGCGTGGCATTTTCGGTTTGCGTTGGGTTCAGTGATTAAGTCTCTGTGCGGTAGCTTTTGTAGTGCGTGCCTGCACCCCTTAACGCGGCGTTATGCAACTCAGGTAAATTTAGGGGCTCAATCGTTTGGGATTTCTCCGGCCATTCGTTTTGTGTTGTCGGCAAATGAGGATTTTCACTCTCAAATTCGTGGCTAACTCAAACCGTAAAACAGGCAAGATTCTTTGTTTGCCTCAATCGGTTTTAGTGCTGGCGTGTTGTGAATTTAGCGGGTGCAAAGTGTAGAAAGGGCAAGTTTATCGAGCATTTTGTACTTGCTGAAGTTTTAGCTCGTTGAGTTTTCCTGATTCAAAAGCTTGGTTTGTTGCTGAAAGGTGGACTTTGTTTTGGCGGCTCATCTATCACGGCTCTTGCTTGGGTTGATTCTTGAATCACTCAACCATTGCAATTGTGGCTTTTGGTCGTGTAAAGTCGGTTTATCTCATTGAATTTGCATAACAAACGGCTCAAGAGGGATTGCCAACGCTTGGCGGTTTTAGTGCAAAATTGAAATTCAGAGTTTACAGTGTGTTTTTTAAGTTCGGTGGTGCGTTGTCAACCCCTTAGCCGGGCGTTAGCTAAGGTTAAGAAAAACCATAAAATTAAGCGCTTATTTTTCTTAGTCTGAGGCTCTAGCTTTACACCTGAAAGTCAGCACTTTTCCTCGTATCTCGCCAGTGGCACTGTTCGTGAAGTGCTTGAACTAACCGAAGTCTGTTTACGGGAAGTGGTGTGTTTGTTTATTTCTTTGGTGTGGCTTCTTTGGTTTTGAAGCTCTTTCGCGTTTAAATGGATTTTGCGCATTTGGTTGTTGGCTTCTTCGAAAGAATTCTTTGTAAATTTAAGTTCTAGAAGCTCGTCAAGTTTTCCTGTTATTTCTTCTTTGCCAAGTGCGTTTCGTGGGTTAGGTTTTAGTTTCTCAGTTGTCCGTTTTACTTTGTCGCTTGAAAGCAATAATGTGTTTTAAATTAAGCTATTGGGTAGTCAATCTCCGGCTAAAGTGCAACAGCTAACAAGCGGCTCAAGAGGGATTGCCAACGCGTGGCGGTTTTAGTGCAAAATTGAAGTTCAGAGTTTACAGTGTGTTTTTTGAGTTCGGCGGTGCGTTGTCAACCCCTTAGCCGGGCGTTAGGCAAAGTGAGTTTTTATCAGCTAAATCGAGTTGGAATTGAGCGGTAAATTCCATGTTTTCTGGCTTAAGTTAAGCAATAAATAATCATCACATATTTGTTGTTTCTTGATCGCGTTGAGTTGCTTTTCGTTGTGAGTTTAGCGGCAAAATAACCTTCAGCATCCAAACGTCCGCCGAGCATGCTACGCTCGTCACTTTTCTTCCAAATCGCTCAATTTTAGTTTTTTGTTTCTTTGCTGATTCAGCATTTTGGTTTATAAATGAATCGGTTAGTTTGTTTCAAGTTTACAAAAAAGCTCGTTCTTTGGTTGTGAAAGTGCCGGTGTCAATTGGTTGGCCTAACAAACGGCTCAAGAGGGATTGTCAACGCGTGGCGGCTTTAGTACAAAATTGAAGTTCAGTGTTTACGGTGTGTTTTTTTGAGTTCGGCGGTGCGTTGTCAACCCCTTAGCCGGGCGTTATAAGCAAATTCAGCCCCAGAGGATGAAAAATGGAAATCGAGTACAAAGTAAACCATCCAATCTCAGTTGAACAATTCGTGAGTTTACTGAAAAAAACTTCATTGGGTGAGCGTCGTCCTTTGGATAATGAGTCAACTATTCAGGGTATGCTCGACAACTCTAATTTAATTGTGACCGCATGGCTGAACGATCAACTTGTAGGTGTGGCTCGCTCAGTGACAGATTTTCACTATTGTTGCTATCTGTCTGATTTAGCCGTTGATGAAAGCGTTCAATCCAATGGTATAGGTAAATATCTGATCTTAGTGACTAAAGAAGAATTGAGCCCAAGCTGTAAATTGGTTTTACTGTCAGCGCCGAAAGCGCAAGGTTATTATCCGAAAATTGGTTTTGAAGCTCATAATAGTGCATGGGTTTTGTCTAGTTCTGAACAGTTGAACATCAATTAAATCAAGGTGTTATTTGCTTATAACAAAGCGTTCAAGAGGGACAGCCAACGCGTGGCATTTTTACTATGCGTTGGTTTTTGTGGTTACAGTGTTATGCGGAAAGTTGGTAGTAGCGTTGGCTGCCCCTTAACGCGGCGTTATGCAACTCAGGTAAATTTAGGGGTTCAATCTTTTGGGATTTCTCCGGCCATTCGTTTGGTGTTGTCGGCAAATGAGCTTTTTTACCCTCAAATTCGTGGTTAACTTAAACCGTAAAACAGGCAAGATTCTTTGTTTGCCTCAATCAGTTTTAGCATTGGCTTGCTGCCAATTCAGCGTGCGCAAAGTGTGGAAAGGGCAAGTTTATCGAGCATTTTGCACTTGCTGAAAGTCTTGCTTGTTGAGTTTGTCTCATTCAAAAGCTTGGTTTGTTGTTGAACGGTGGACTTTGTTTTGGCGGCTTATTTATTACGGCTCTGGCTTCGGTTGGTTCTTGAGTTACTCAACCATTGCAATTGTGGCTTTTGGTCGTGTAAAGTCGGTCAATCTTATTGAATTTGCATAACAAACGGCTCAAGAGGGATTGCCAACGCGTGGCGACTTTAGTGCAAAATTGAAGTTCAGGGTTTACGGTGTGTTTTTTAAGTTCGGTGGTGCGTTGTCAACCCCTTAGCCGGGCGTTAAATGGTTAGGAAACAATGTCGAATATAATAGAAATAGATTTTTCAAAAAAGTTAGAGATAACAATTGATAATAAGCTTCCAGTCGGGCTAGAAGATCTTTCTATGTCTTTGTTATCGTTCAACAGGCAGTTCCATAAATTCGTGGAGTCCGAGACCGATGCGTTAACAGATGTTGGTTCGGAATTACTGATTAAAGAAGTAAGAAAAGGTTCAATTATTGTAGAGCTAGTTTCACAGGCAGCGCCTATAGTTCCATTAATTTGGGAAGGTGGCTCGTTAGCTCATGGGCAAGTGTAGTTCAGAGCACTTGTAACTGGTTATTAGGTAAAATTAATCAACCCCCCAAAGATATGACCAAACAAGATTTGCAAGAGTGGAACAAAATTGTAGAGCCAATTGCTAAAGACCATGGTTCGCAAATGAACATTAATGTTTCAGATGGTGGTCAGGTTATCAATCAGTTCATACTCGATTCCACTGAAGCTGCTGCAATTCAAAATCGTATTTGTCGCTTGGTTGAAGATATGGATACTCCACAAGAGAATAAGCACCTTAAAAAGGTAATGTATTGGTATCAAACCAAATTTGACCCTAATTCAGACACTGGTAACAAAGCTATTATCGATGATATATCAAAGTCAGCTTTAAAAGTTATCTTTGAAAACAACGCACTAAAAGAAGCTATGTTGCACCCTGATCCATCTTTAGGTAAACCTTGGCAAGAGCTTGCATTTGTCGTTGATGTTGAGGTTCAAACCGTAAGAGGTAAGCCTAAAATGTACAATGTCCTCAACTATTACCCTGAATACACATTTGACCCTGACGAGGAATAACCATTTAACAAACGCTTCAAGAGGGACAGCCAACGCGCGGTATTTTTACTATGCGTTGGTTTTTGTGATTACGGTGTTATGCGGGAAGTTAGTAGTAGCGTTGTCTGCCCCTTAAGCGGGCGTTATGTGTTGGATGAGTTTTTAAGGTCAAGACTACGATTTCATTGAAAATTCGTTCCGTGTTTCCGGCAAGTTGGCTTGGTCGAAATGGATTCTTGAACAACTTGATATTGATCGTTTTCAAGGTTCTTGGGTTGCCTCAATTGAGTGCTGGATCTGGTTTGCGTTGGGTTTCGGTGGTTTCAAATCGCTTTAATTGAAATGTCTTTTTGACTGACTCTCTTGCTGAAGTTCAGCTCTGAAAGTCTGATGAAGCAAAAGGTTTTGTTGTGGCTGAAAAGGCGCTTTCTTTGTTGTCGATTCTGTAAGTGGTTCTCTTTGGCTAAGATCGCTGTGAAATCTAGGTTTTGGTAAACATCGTTTTTGTACGTAACTTGTTCAAATTCCTTCATTTCTACGGTGGTTTACTTTGAATTCACGGTAAAATTCACATAACAAGCAATTCAAGTGGATTCTCAACGCGTGGCAGTTTTACTATGCGTCAGGTAAAGTGTTTACGGTGTTATGCAGCGGCTTGGTCAGTGCGTTGTTCACCACTTAATTGGGCGTTATGTGTTGGATGAGTTTTTGAGGTTAATTCTACGATTTCATTGAAAATTCGTTCCGTGTTTTCGGCAAGTTGACTTAGCCGAAATGATTTTGTGGAACTTCTGAAGTTGATCGTTTTCAAGGTTCTTGGGTTGCCTCAATTAAGTTTTGAATCTGGCTTGTGTTGAGTTTCGTCAGTTTCAAATCGCTTTAATTGAAATGTCTTTTTGACTGATTTTCTTGCTGACATTCAGCTCTGAAAATCTGGTGACGCAAAAGGTTTAGCGGTTGCTGAAAGTGCGCTTTCTTTGTTGTTGATTCTGCAAGTGGCTCTCTTTGGCTAAGATCGCTGTGAAATTTAGGTTTTGGTAAGTATCGTTTTTGCAGGTAACTTATTCAAATATCTTCATTTCTACGGTGGTTTACTTTGAATTCACGGTAAAATTCACATAACAAACAATTCAAGTGGATTCTCAACGCGTGGCAGTTTTACTATGCGTCAGGTAAAGTGTTTACGGTGCAATGCAGCGGCTTGGCCAGTGCGTTGTTCACCACTTAATTGGGCGTTATGTTTTCGTGATAACTTGAGGAAAAGAGATGGATTTCATTTGGTTGGTTTTAGCTTTTGGCGCGGCTGCAATATTCTACTATTTTGTATCATATTCGAAGCCACAGGATGATGATTGGCACAAATTGCCGACACTTGAGAATTATTTGATAAAGCATCCTGAATGTAAAACAGCAGATCCAGAAAGTGCTAAATGCTTTAGTTGTGGTTCAGACAAAGTGATTTTCCAACCATTAACAGCTCATGCAGATCCTCGTTATAAACATATTTGCTTATCATGCAAAAAAACACTTTTTAGAAGTAAGGCAATAATGTCTTAAACTAGTTGAAATTCCTAAGTTTATTCTTAACAAAATCAGCTGGTTGGAATAAAACATAACAAACGGTTCAAGAGGGACAGCCAACGCGTGGCATTTTTATTATGCGTTGGCTTTTGTGGTTATGATGTTATGCGGAAGCTTAGTAGTGGCGTTGTCTGCCCCTTAACCGGGCGTTAGGCATAAGGAAATTATGGAACTCATTCAGCTAAATGAGAGTGAGCTAAAAATGTTGCGTGATGGTCAATCTGAGCTCAAGTATATAATTGACGGAATTCCACCAAATCATGTTTTAGAACGCTCTCTTAATCATTATCGTGATTCAATTTGTGAAGTTTGGTCTTTACCATACTTTATAAAGTCAAATGACCAGCTAATTGGTAGTTGTGGATTCAAGAACCCACCGTTCAACTGTCGAGTTGAAATCGGTTACAACGTAGCTTTTGGGGTTCAAGGCAAAGGTATTGCAACATTTGCAGTTAACAAACTTTGCCAAATTGCGTTTGAATCTGGTTTAGTCAAAGTTGTCTTTGCATTAATCTCTTCTGAAAATTCGGCGTCACTCAATGTTGTTCGCAAAAATGGATTTATTTATAAAAATATTGCTGTGGATAGTGATGGCGAATCATTAGAATGCTGGGAATTAAGCAATAATATCAATGCGTTGGGAAATGCCTAACAAACGCTTCAAGAGGGACTTCCAACGCGTGGCATTTTTATTATGCGTTGGTTTTTGTGTTTACGGTGTTATGCGGAAACTTGGTAGTAGCGTTGTCAGCCCCTTAAGCGGGCGTTAGCACACAGACGTAAATTTAAATTAAGGAGAAATAATGAAAAAGGTATTTATCGATCATCTGTTTAGCAAGATCGTTGAAGGCAGATATGAGAAAGCTTTGTCAGCTGCGGCTACTAAAGCAAAATTAGAGCAACTTGAAGATGTTCGCAACGTGATTCAATCAGCTTACGGTGAAGAAGCCGTTCAAAATGTTCTTTGGTATCGAGAAGTTAAGCGCTCATTAGAACAATGTTTAGAGTTTATCGAAAACCCTCACTCACAAGTCACGGATGCGGATTTTGTTATCTACTTAGGATATGCACGAACGCAGCTAAAAGAAGCAGAAAGAATCATTGACTCAGAACTAAGTGAATTAGAACTGTAATTGCCTTAAACAACTGTGTGCTAACAAACGCTTCAAGAGGGACAGCCAACGCATGGCATTTTTATTATGCGTTGGTTTTTGTGATTAAGGTGTTATGCGGAAAGTTAGTAGTAGCGTTGTCTGCCCCTTAA
>NZ_JAMQXI010000087.1:0-1101 GCF_024743775.1 Vibrio sp. RM-69-4 | reverse complement strand
ATTGGAGAAATTGAGTATATGAAGAAGTTAATCGCTATATTTATAGCTGTCTTTTGTCTAGCTTCGATTGGTGCTAAAGCTAATGATCATCAGTTAAAAAATGCGTATGAAAATCATCAAAGTGATCTTCAAGTTCAGGGCTCAGGCACAGTCATTCGCTTGTTACCTGATGACAACGAAGGGAGTAGGCATCAAAAATTTATATTGAAACTGGACAGTAAACAAACTTTACTTGTTGCTCACAATATTGATTTAGCTCCTAGAGTTCCAAATCTAAAAGTTGGCGATCGAGTCCAGTTTTACGGTGAATATGAATGGAACAAAAAAGGTGGTGTCATGCACTGGACGCACAATGATCCAAACAATAAACATCCGCACGGTTGGTTAAAGCACAACGGTAAGACGTACGAGTAAAATTCACATAACAAACTGTTTAAGAGTGATTCGCAACGCGTAGCATTTTTACTATGCGTTGCGTTTGGTGGTTAAGGTGGTATGCGACGGCATCGGTATTGCGTTGCTCACACCTTAACAGGGCGTTAGCTGAGGTTAAGAAAAATCATCAAATTACGTGTTTATTTTTCTTAGTCTGAGGCTCTAGCTTTGCACCTGAAAGTCAGCACTTTTCCACGTATCTCGCCAGTGGTACTGTTCGTGAAGTGTTTGAACTAACCGAAGTCTTCTTACGGGAAGTGGTGTGTTTGTTTATTTCTTTGGTGTGGCTTCTTTGGTTTTGAAGCTCTTTTGCGCTAAATGGATTTCGCGCACTTGGTTGTTGACTTCTTCGAAAGGATTCTTTGTAAATTTAAGTCTTAGAAGCTCGCCAGTTTTCCTGTTATTTCTTCTTTGCCAAGTGCGTTTCATGGATTAGGTTTTAGTTTCTCAGTTGTCTGTTTTACTTTGTCGCTTGAAAGCAATAATGTGTTTTAAATTTGGCCGTTGGGTAGTACATGTCCAGCTAAAGTGCAGCAGCTAACAAACGGCTCAAGAGGGATTGCCAACGCTTGGCGGTTTTAGTGCAAAATTGAAATTCAGTGTTTACAGTGTGTTTTTTAAGTTCGGCGGTGCGTTGTCAACCCCTTAGCCGGGCGTTAGGTTTAA
>NZ_JAMQXI010000086.1:0-1310 GCF_024743775.1 Vibrio sp. RM-69-4 | reverse complement strand
GTCATAAGGCTAACAAACGGCTCAAGAGGGATTGCCAACGCGTGGCGGCTTTAGTGCAAAATTGAAGTTCAGAGTTTACGGTGTATTTTTGAGTCTGGCGGTGCGTTGTCAACCCCTTAGCCGGGCGTTATGTAAAGCGGGTAAAATTGGTATTATTCTGTTTTTGCGATCTCTTAAGCCATCGTTCCGTATCGTCGGCAAAATTCGTTTTTTCTGTCCCGATTCTTTGCCTAATTTAGCCGTAAAACATGCCAAGATTTGTGAGTTGCCTCATTTAGTTTCAGGGTTGGTTCGTGGTTGGTTGTGCAGGCTCAAAGTGTGGAAAGGGCAAGGTTAACGATAGTCAGTCTTTGTTGATGGTTTCTTTCGTTAAATTTCCTTGGCTTAACGGCATTTTTAGTCGCTGATAATCAGTATCCACCGTTTGTTGCGGCTTGGTTTGTAACATTGCTGACTTCGCAAATTCGTGAACACTGTTGGGTTCTTTTGTTTTGGCTAATTCTTCGGTCGTACAGGCTTGGTTTTTCATGGTAACTTTGGCTTATGTAACTGAATTTACATAACAAAGCATTTAAGACGGATTCGCAACGCTTGGCGGTTTTAGTGTAAATTCAGTTTTTGCGTTTTAAGTGGTTTGTCGAGGTATAGGTGCTTAGCGTCGCTCACCACTTAATGCGGCGTTATGTGAATGGAGGTCAAAATGTCTTCTGTGCCAAGAAATAAGGATGAATTGGAGTTAGCTATAAACTCAATATTTCCGAAACTCATGGCTGACTATCGTTCAATTCCGGAAAGCAAAGCTCGCAAATCTGGAGTAGAGGGAAACGTCAAAGGTACAGTCATTAGCGTTAGTGATACAGTGGCTTACTTGATTGGTTGGGGAAGACTCGTTCTTAAATGGCATCACTTAAGATCTCAAAACCAACATGTTGATTTCCCGGAAACTGGTTATAAATGGAACCAATTAGGTTCACTCGCTGAAAGCTTCCACGAAGAGTATTGTGAGTGGAAATATGACGATTTACTCATTGAGCTTGAGTCTACGGTTAACGAGATACTTTTACTCATTTCAAGCTTAAGTGACCATGATTTGTATGGTGTTGCGTGGTATGAACAATGGACTTTGGGGCGCATGATTCAGTTTAATACATCGTCACCTATGAAAAATATGCGTACAAAAGTTCGGCGTTTCAATCGAGAATTCACATAACAAACAATTTAAGTGTGATTCGGCACGCGTGGCGTTTTTACTATGCGTCGGTTTTAGTGATTATGGTGGTTGCGGCAGCATCTGTATTGCGTGCCTCACA
>NZ_JAMQXI010000085.1:0-517 GCF_024743775.1 Vibrio sp. RM-69-4 | reverse complement strand
GTACACGGTTTCAGGTTCTATTTCACTCCCCTCACAGGGGTTCTTTTCGCCTTTCCCTCACGGTACTGGTTCACTATCGGTCAGTCAGTAGTATTTAGCCTTGGAGGATGGTCCCCCCATGTTCAGACAGGATAACACGTGTCCCGCCTTACTCGATTTCACTTATAATGATGGAACAGTTACGGGGCTATCACCCTTTATTGCGCCACTTTCCAGAGGCTTCACCTGCATCATTAAAAGCTTAAGGGCTAGTCCAATTTCGCTCGCCGCTACTTTCGGAATCTCTGTTGATTTCTTCTCCTCGGGGTACTTAGATGTTTCAGTTCCCCCGGTTTGCCTCCTTACCCTATGTATTCAGGTAAGGATACGTGCTTATGCACGTGGGTTTCCCCATTCGGAAATCGTAGACTCAAGTGGCTGTTACTGCCTAATCTACGCTTATCGCAAGTTACTACGTCCTTCATCGCCTCTGACTGCCAAGGCATCCACCGTGTACGCTTAGTCACTTAACCATACA
>NZ_JAMQXI010000084.1:0-657 GCF_024743775.1 Vibrio sp. RM-69-4 | reverse complement strand
CGCTCGATACGGCCAGTTACTACTGTACCACGACCTTGGATTGAGAATACGTCTTCGATTGGTAGTAGGAATGCTTGGTCTACTGCACGCTCAGGCTCTGGAATGTAAGTGTCTAGCGCTTCAGCAAGTTCAATGATTTTCGCTTCCCACTGCTCTTCGCCGTTTAGTGCGCCTAGTGCAGAACCTTGGATAACTGGTAGGTCATCACCTGGGAAATCGTACTCAGATAGAAGCTCACGAACTTCCATTTCTACTAGCTCTAGAAGCTCTTCATCATCAACCATGTCACATTTGTTCATGAATACGATGATGTAAGGAATACCAACTTGGCGACCAAGTAGGATGTGCTCACGAGTTTGTGGCATTGGGCCATCTGTTGCAGCAACAACTAGGATACCGCCGTCCATTTGCGCAGCACCTGTGATCATGTTTTTAACATAGTCAGCGTGTCCTGGGCAGTCTACGTGTGCGTAGTGGCGTGCTGGTGTATCGTACTCTACGTGAGAAGTATTGATTGTAATACCGCGCTCGCGCTCTTCTGGAGCGTTATCGATAGATGCGAAGTCTTTCGCTTCACCACCGTACACTTTTGCAAGTGTAGTACAGATAGCAGCAGTTAGAGTTGTTTTACCGTGGTCAACGTGGCCGATAGTACCA
>NZ_JAMQXI010000083.1:0-18240 GCF_024743775.1 Vibrio sp. RM-69-4 | reverse complement strand
AATTGTTTACGTTCCATAATAATTACCGACAAATAATAGAGTTAGAAAGGAAAGGGGAACGTTAATCGTTCCCCAAATTTTAATTCGTAAGTGGATTACAACTTGGCTGCAATCATGACTTCAAGTTTGCCTTGGTCAATGGCAAAGTTACGGATGCCTTCCGCTAATTTTTCTACGGCCATTGGGTCTTGGTTATGTTCCCATAGGAACTCTGCATGGGTCATTGCTGCAGGGCGTTCTTTGTTACCTTGAGAGTCAACCAGTTTTTCAACCACTTCACCTTCAGCTGCTTCGAGTTCTGCCAGTAAAGAAGGGGCAATAGTCAAACGATCACAGCCTGCTAACTCTAAAATTTCACCGATATTACGGAAGCTTGCGCCCATCACGACTGTCTTGTAGCCATGTTCTTTGTAGTAATTGTAAATAGCAGTCACGGACAATACACCAGGATCTTCTTGCGGTGCAAAATCACGGCCTTCTTTGGCTTTATACCAATCCATAATACGGCCGACGAATGGAGAAATAAGGAATACGCCTGCTTCTGCACACGCGCGTGCTTGAGCAAAGGAGAATAATAGAGTCAGGTTACAGTTGATGCCTTCTTTTTCAAGGATCTCTGCTGCGCGAATACCTTCCCAGGTTGAAGCCAGCTTGATCAAAATACGGTCGTTAGTAATGCCAGCATCGTTGTACATTTTGATCAGTTGGCGCGCTTTTGTCACGCTACCTTCCATATCATAAGAGAGGCGAGCATCGACCTCGGTAGAAATACGGCCCGGAATCGTTTTTAGGATCTCTTTACCGATATTGACAGCAAGCATGTCACAAGTATCTTGAACTTGTTGAGCTTTGTCTGAGCTCTGTGTTTTTGCGTATGCGATAGAAGCATCAATCAGTGGCGCGTATTCTGCAATTTGAGCCGCTTTAAGAATGAGAGATGGGTTAGTAGTCGCATCTTCTGGTTGGTATTTTTTGATTGCGTCAATTTCACCAGTGTCAGCAACAACAGTCGTCATTTTACGAAGTTGCTCTAATTTATTGCTCATATCGATCATCCTATTTCTTTGGGCCAAGCCAGATTTTGAGTTTGCTGGGCATTTGCAAGCGGGTTAGCAATCACATAGTCATGTCTTACACATGCCAGAAAAGCTAACTCAATTATTTCCAGCGACCGAACATTTGCGTTGAACATTTGCTCGATCGTTGAGTAAATGATGTAGCCATATTTATCTTATCCACTGGGAAAGTCAATCGCTGTTCTAAGGTTATAGTGATATCAATCAACTATTTTTTTGTGAATTAATCTAAGTGCTGATAAATAAACGTTTGCTTAGATTTATCAAGGGTTGAAAGCGAACGTTACTGTGCATTGATTAGAGTGAGAAAATGTAATTTCCGTGAGCAAATGTTGCAAAGTAAATGAGGCTTAACCTATGCTAGGTCAATGAGCAAATGCTCAATTGTCGTTATTCTGCGCACAATATTGACCATGAGATCCCGTATGACCACTCCCAATCAAGACATTTCTATCGAAAATACTGACTTATTAACTGAAATTTCAGTGGCTTATTACCAAGATGGTGCAACTCAAGAAGAGATTTCGAAAAAGTTTTCTCTTTCACGAGCCAAAGTAGGGCGAATGCTTAAACAGGCACGCGATGAAGGGATTGTCGAAATTACGGTGAAATATCACCCTGTTTTTAGTGCCAAAATTGAGCAGCGACTGATTGAACGCTTTGGTGTAAAACGTGCGCTGGTTGCTCTTGACCAACCTAGCGAAGAGTTGCAGCGCCAACAAGTGGCGGGGTTGGTTTCCAATTACCTGACCAGTACGCTAAAAAACGGCATGGTTGTGACTGTTGGTCAAGGCCGAAATGTATCGGCCGTTGCGCATCATATTGGCGTGATCACACCGCGAGAGTGTAAGTTTGTCTGTAGTATTGGTGGCATTCACCCAAGAGGTGGGATGTTTAATGCGGATCATATCTGTCGACAACTGGCCAAAAAATACGGTGGAAGCTCTGAAACGCTTTATGCGCCTGCCTATGCTGAAAATCGCGAACAAAAATTAGCGTTTATGCAAAATGCCACCGTCAAACAAACCTTAGATTTAGCACGTAAGGCAGACATTGCGTTAGTGGGTATCGGGGATATGAGTGAAAACAGCTACATGGTCGATCTCGGTTGGTTTACCGCCGATGAAGTGGTGCAGTCGCGTTTACAGCAAGGTGTGGTGGGGGATTTCGCTGGTTATGATTTTTTTGATATCCACGGTAAAGCTGCCAATACGGTGATGAGCGATCGCGTCATTGGGTTAGGGCTTGACGAATTTCGACCGATTGCCGAGGTGATCGCTATCGCGGCTGAAAACAGCAAACCTTTAGCGCTGCTTGGGGCGCTACGCACCGGTGCAATTGATGTGATTGCCACCAGCGTAAGCAACGCGTTAACGGTACTGAATTTAGATGAGCAGATACAAACCGTCATTGGTTAGTGGATTCAGGTTAGTGAATTTAGGCTCATAAATTAATCTGCAATAACTGTAACGTGATTTTAAGATCTGAGTTTGACTCGCATTGGCTGATTATTTTTAAACTTAAAATATATTTCTCTGCTGTATTGACGCAAACCCAAGGAGAAACTTATGAACAAGTTGATGATCGCCCTTCTCGTTGTTGCGTCATTTAACGCCACCGCAGAGACAACCAAACCCGTCGTGGCGGGCTACTTTGCTGATTGGCAATATGAAAATGAGCAAAACCCCTACACAGTTAAAGATATTCCAGCAGAGAACTTGACTCATGTTATTTACGCCTTTTTGAGTATGTGTGGCCCCCATTCTGGAGCCAGTGAAACCGTACAAAAGCAAATTGCTAAGCAATGTGAAGGAAAAGCACCATTTAGTGCGATTGTTGTTGATACTAAATCCGCACTAGAAAAAGAGTTTGGCGCAGTCAATGTACCAGTTCCTTACAAAGGTCACTTCGCTCAACTTGCACAAATGAAGAAAGACTATCCGACGCTTAAGATTCTGCCTTCATTTGGTGGCTGGACAATGTCTGAACCGTTCCACGCAATGATAAAAGATCCTGCTACGATCAAGCATTTTTCCAAAACAGCGGTTGAACTTATAGAGCAGTACGCCTTCTTTGACGGCATCGATATCGATTGGGAATATCCGGGTGGTGGCGGTTTAACTACTTCGCCTTGGAATCCGGATACGAAATTAACCGATGAACAAAAAGAAGCAGAAAAACAGGCCTATACCGAGCTGATGAAAACATTACGTGCTGATTTGGATGCGTTGAGTAAAAAGACGGCTCGCCACTATGAACTTTCTACTGCTGTTGGTGTTGGAGCGAAAGCGGCTCAGATAGATTGGCCAGCCGTATCCCCTTATTTAACCAATATGTTTGCGATGACTTATGATTTTCTGGGTGGTTGGGGAACGCAAACGGGCCATTTAACCAATTTACATGCGACGGATCGCAGTTGGTGGGGAATGGGAGCCGATGTGTTTATCAATCAAATGATCGAATTGGGTATACCAAGCGAGAAATTGGTTATCGGCGCGGCGTTTTATGGACGTGGTTGGCAAGGCACTCAAGATTATGAGGGTGGTTTGCCTACGGCTGATCTCGTGTCTGAGCAGGGAGCGCCGTTTGGGACCGGTGAAAATGGCTATTTCATGTTCTGGGATTTGATGAAAAATTATCGCGCGGCACAAGGGTATCAATATGGTTACGATCAAGAATCGCAAGCACCATATTTATGGAATGCAGAAAAGAAAGTATTTATCTCGTATGAAGATGAACGTTCAGTGCGCGCCAAAGCCAAATGGGTAAAATCAGCGAAGCTAGGGGGAATTTTCACATGGGAACTTTCAGGTGATCCTTCAAATGAATTGATCAAAGCAATGGCTGATGAGTTGAAATAACACGCTTTGTAAAACATGATCAAATCCCCACAATGATGGGGATTTGATTCAGAGACTAAAGCTCAATAGGCAGCTCAGTGCGTTGCCCCCATTCTGTCCACGAACCATCGTAAACGCACAGTTTTTCGTAGCCGCAAATTTGCGCAGCCAGCAGCACAATACAGGCGGTTACGCCTGAGCCACAACTGAAAATGTATTGCTCTTTTCCAGCAGTCAGCGTCGCTTGCATAATAGGTTGTAGATCTTGCGGTGATTTAAGCTTATGCCCATTCATCAACTCTGTAAAAGGTAAGCAAACAGAGTGAGGAATATGGCCGCTGCGCACGCCTTCTCTTGGTTCTTTTACTTGACCCAAAAAACGGGCTTGTGAACGGGCATCAACAGTTAAGCCCTCTGGGTTCTCTATTTGTGCAAGCACATAGTCTGCGTTCACAAAATAGCGAGGATCGAGCGTGCCATGGAAGTTTCCGTGTTTAAAGGCATGTGTGTACTCTTTTACAACGGGTAAACCTTGGCGTTTCCATTCGGTTAATCCACCATCAAGAACGTATACCGACGCATGTCCCATTGCTTTGAGCATCCACCATGCCCTCGGTGATGCAAACGTCCCGCTATTGTCATAGACAACGACGATCGAATCGTGGTTTAAACCGATCGATTGTGCTAATTGATTAAAGCGCTCTTCACTAGGCATCATATGAGGTAGTGGCGATTGTAGGTCACAAAATTCACCATCATAATCAAAGCGCCGAGCGCCGGGAATGTTATGCAGAGTATCTTTCTCAGTTTCACTGGGAATTTGGAATTCAATACTGCAATCAAGAATAACGGTGCGCGGGTCGCCTAACTTTTGTGCTAGCCATTGGGGGGAGACGAGTGGTGACATGAGTTTAACTCTCCTATTGTGTGGGCTGATGCGGTGGACGAACGAGAAAGACATTATTGAGTCTTTGTCGTTCATTTACTGGCAAGTCTGGCAGTGAGCGAGTTTGATTAAGTTCATTTCTCTCCACGTCATTGAAAGAGCGTCCAACATCAAAATTTTGCCTTGTTTTACCTGCCCATATTGAGCGATCACTTTGATCGCTTCCATCGCTTGTACCGCGCCAATAATCCCGACGACAGGGGCCATTACGCCCGCTTCGACGCAAGTGAGTACGTTACTACCAAAAAGAGCGCTTAAACATTGGTAACAGGGCTCGTCTGGGTGCTGATACATAAACACGCTGACTTGCCCTTCCATACGAATCGCGGCACCAGATACCAGTGGTGTTTTAGTTTGAAAGCAGATTTTATTCAATTGGTTACGAGTATCAAGGTTATCTGATGCATCCAGCACCAAAGAATGCTGTTCAATTAATGCTTTCAATTGTGCATCTTCAAGGCGTTGATCAACGGTATTTACCGTTAAATACGGGTTAAGCATACGCAGTGACTCTGCCGCTGAGTCCACTTTTTTACGTCCAATATCGGCATCGCTATGCAGCACTTGGCGCTGTAAATTAGAGAGCTCAACCACATCATCATCGATGAGCGTGAGTGAACCAACACCTGCCGTGGCAAGGTATTGGCTTGCAGCGCAGCCCAATCCTCCTGCGCCAAGAATTAAAATAGAGCTTTGTTTAAGTGCTTCTTGTCCTTCAAAATCAAACTGTTTGAGAATGATTTGTCGGTTGTAGCGCAGTAGCTCTTGATCAGATAGGAGCTCCATAGTGATCCTTAGTACAAGCTGGGATTAAAAAGTTGGATATTGACGGTTTCGCCCACTTCCACTCGGCCACGATCTTGCTCTAACACCACAAAACAGTTGGCGAGACTCATCGAACGAAATGCCCCCGAACTTTGGTTTCCGGTAGTTTCAACAACAAACTGGCCATTTTCAATTGTGTAAATACCGCGTTGGTAGTCAGTACGGCCCGGTGATTTTTTAAAGGCATTTTTAGTGATGGCTGGAATGGACTCCGGTGCTTTCCAGTGAGTGTGTCCAGCCAATTTAGCCAGCATAGGTTGCACCAAGACGTATAGGGTTAATACGGCTGAAACGGGGTTGCCAGGTAAGCCACAGAACCAAGCATGATCTAATGTTCCAAATGCAAACGGTTTGCCCGGTTTTATTGCCAGTTTCCAAAAACCGATTTCTCCGAGTTCTTGCAAAATATCTTTGGTATAGTCAGCTTCGCCTACACTTACGCCGCCAGAAGTAATAACCACATCGGCCAAATGTTGAGCTTTATCAAAGGTAGCTTTTAAAGTGGCAGGGCAATCAGCAATGATCCCAAGATCAATCGCTTCACAACCAAAATTCTCAATTAATGGTTTAATGCCATAACGATTGCTGTCATAGATTTGCCCCTCAGCAAGAGGTTCACCGAGTGGTTTTAGCTCATCTCCAGTTGAGAAAAAGGCCACTTTGGGTTTACGAAAAACGGTCACATGGCTGATGCCGAGTGTGGCAATCATTGGGATATCACGCGAAGTCAAGCGAGCCCCTTTATGTAGCACTACATCGCCTTGTTTGATGTCATCACCAGTGGGGCGAATATTTTGCTGAGGCTTTGCATTCGGCTGTAGAAAGCAGATACCATTTTCGTTTTCGGTCGTTTGCTCTTGCATGATCACCGCGTCGCAACCAGCTGGAATTTTCGCGCCAGTCATAATTCTCACGCAACTATTGGCTGGCCACGGCCCCTCAAATGGAAGACCGGCAAAAGATTTGCCAGCCAGCGGCAGGGTGGTTGACTGTTGCAGGTCAGCTAATCGAATAGCGTATCCATCCATCGCTGAGTTATCGAAAGGCGGCACAAAAATGGGTGAGAGTAACTCTTCGGCCAACACATAGCCTAATGCGTCGGCTAGCGGTAGTTTCAGCGTCGTTTGGATGGGTTTGATATTCGCTAGCATTGTCTCTAACGCTTGTTCGATAGGCATTAAGCCCGGTGAATCACAACAGCCCATGGTCGGTTCCTATAGCTTTTTTCTTTGCGAAGACTTTATCATACATTGCTTACGGGCAATAATGACCATCCTTAAAATATGGATGTAATTATTCAAAATTCCGAGTATCCTTGTCTGCCATCCGAAAGGGGTAAAAAGTAAGAGGAATCGGAATGCTAGGTCTTAGCGAATCAGCAAAGTTGGTCAAAGATGCGCTAGAGAGCCGAGGTTTGGAAACGCCTATGCGTCCAAATGAGGTTACTCGTGAAGAAAAGAAAGAAAAAATCGAACACCATATGCGTGAGATCCTCACACTACTCGGTCTTGACCTGACCGACGACAGTTTAGAAGAGACGCCCCATCGAATTGCGAAAATGTATGTGGATGAAGTGTTTTCTGGCCTTGATTATCAAAACTTCCCCAAAATTACTGTGATCGAAAACAAGATGAACGTCAGTGAAATGGTGCGCGTAAAAGAGATTACCGTGACCAGCACCTGTGAGCATCATCTAGTGACTATCGATGGTAAAGCCGCGGTGGCGTATATCCCAAGAGGCAAGATAATTGGTCTTTCTAAGATTAACCGTATTGTACGTTTTTTTGCTCAGCGCCCCCAAGTTCAAGAGCGAATGACACAGCAGATTCTGGTGGCTTTGCAAACCTTACTCGGTTCAGACGATGTCGCGGTCACCATTGATGCCACTCATTACTGCGTTAAGTCACGTGGTGTTATGGATGCGACCAGTGAAACGACCACCACAGCATTAGGCGGTATTTTTAAATCTAACCCTGCCACCCGCGCCGAATTTTTCCATGGTTTACATTAATCGAATCTCAGTTGAGTCCATCGATTAATGTTGATCAACTAAAAAAGCCCTCGCAAGTGAAGCCGAGGGCTTTTTCGTTTTACCACGCACGCTTTATTGAAACAGAGCCAAATTTTATTTAAACAGAACCAAGTACTCGCCATAGCCTTCAGCTTGCATCGCCTCTTTTGGTACAAATCGCATCGCGGCAGAGTTCATGCAGTAGCGTAAGCCGGTTGGTGCTGGTCCATCCTCAAAGACATGACCTAGGTGAGAATCTGCAAAACGGCTGCGCACTCCGGTTCTGGTATAAAAAAGCCGAGAATCGCTTTTGGTCGCAATATACGCTTCATTAATTGGCCGAGTAAAACTGGGCCAGCCTGTACCAGAACGGTATTTGTCGGTAGAAGAGAATAATGGCTCTCCGCTGACCACATCGACATAAATACCATCGGCTTTGTTATCCCAATACTCATTGTTAAATGCGCGTTCAGTACCTTCTTCTTGCGTCACGTAATATTGCAAATCAGTCAATTTGGCGCGTATCTTTTCATTCGAAGGTTTGGTGTATACCTTAACGTTGTTTTGCATTTTTTGCGCTTCGATCAATTGACGTAAGGTTTTTGGATGCTCATTACGATCTTTACCGAAGATGGTATCAAGATATTGATCACGTCCGGAAGCATGACGATAGTAGGTGTAACGTACTTTGCTCTTTTTATAAAAATCTTGGTGGTACTCTTCAGCAGGCCAAAATTGGCTGTATTGAATCAGCTCTGTTTTGAGCGGCTTTTTGAAGATCCCTAGCGCATCGATTTCTTGCATAAAGCGCTGCGCGGTCTGCTTCTGTTCACTGTTGTGATAAAAAATGGCAGGCCGATACTGTGGGCCTCTATCAACAAACGAGCCTTGATCATCCGTTGGATCAATGTGGCGGAAAAAATGATCCAATACATTCTCGTAGCTGACAACTTGCGGATCAAAGGTCACTTGAATCACTTCAATGTGGCCCGATTTTCCTGATGAGACTTGTTTATAGGTTGGATTTTCAAGGCTGCCACCCGCATAACCAGAGACAACGCTAATGACACCGTTGAGTTTTTCAAGATCAGATTCTGTACACCAAAAACAGCCCCCAGCTAATGTCGCGATTTGCTGATTACCAATGCTGGGCATGGTTTTAGGCTGAGTTTCTGCTTGGCTAAATAGCGAAAACAGAATAGGCACAATAAGCACAATAAGCGCTATTGAGAATATAAAGGGAGTAAAACGTTTCATAACCGACCTTACTTATTTTTTATTGATACTGGTAAGAACGGTGAAAAGCGCAAAAAATTACAGAGAAAGAAAACAAATAGCGTGAAGAAAACCTTTCTGAGCCCGAAGATTTGTGCTCAGAAAGGTTAATTTCGAACAATAATATCAGGTTAGGCCGATAATATTTCCTTTAGAATCAATGTCTAAATACATGAAGGCGGGTTTTTCAGGAAGGCCCGGCATGGTCATCACGTTGCCGCATAGCGCATAGATAAAGCCAGCACCCGCACAGAGCTTTAATTCGCGAATCGGTACATCAAAACCTTTTGGTGCGCCTTTAATCGCAGCGTTGGTTGAAATTGAAAGCGGCGTCTTCGCCAAACAGACAGCAAGTTTACCGTAACCTTGCTCTTGCATGTTGTGCATTTGACGTCGTGCTTTATCACTAAAAGTGACGCTTGCCGCGCCATAGCCCTTTTTCGCTACGGCGTTGATCTTATCTTCGATCGTCTGCTGTGCTTGGTATAACGGTGTGAACGTACTCACTTTTTGACACTGCTTAATGACTTTGGAAGCAAGCTCAGTCGTCCCTTCTCCTCCAAGAGCAAAACCTTCACTCAGTGCAACCTCAACCTGGTAGGGTAGTGCGTGAATCATCATTGTGAGCTGCTCAAGCTCTTCTTGGCTGTCTTGTGGAAAGCGGTTAATGGCAACCACGGCGGGTATTCCATACTTACTCACATTCTCAATATGCCATTTGAGATTTTCAAAACCGGACACCAACGCGGCATGGTCTGGCTGAAATAGAGTGTCGGGAACTGGTTGGCCGGGACGCAATTCATACAGACCAGAGTTCGCTTTTAAGCCGCGAAGTGTGGTGACGATAACGGCGCAATCTGGCGCTTTCCCAGATGTCGCGGCTTTAATATTGCACGCCTTTTCAAATCCCATATCAGAGCCAAAGCCGCCTTCTGTTACAGTCAATTCGGCTAACCTTGTGGCGATGTCATCAGCGATAATAGAAGAGTTACCGTGCGCGATATTGGCAAAAGGCCCGGCGTGAATCAGTGTCGGTACGCCTTCTAACGTTTGCATTAATGTAGGTTCAATCGCCTCTTTCATACTGACAGCCATCGCCCCAGCGACTTGTAAATCTTCGGTGGTAATCGGTGTACCATGGTGACTATAGGCGACGACAATCCGCCCAATCCGTTGACGCAGATCGTTTAAGTTTTTGGCTAATGCAAGAATCGCCATTAGCTCAGAAGCCGCTGAAATATCAAAACCATCTTCACGCTCAAAGCCATTGATTGATTTATCCGTTTCATTTCGGCCAACGGTAACCATGCGCAATGCGCGATCGTTGTGATCCATCACTCGCTTCCAAACCACATTATTTGGGTCGATACGCAGTGCTTTCATTGCGGTGCGCTGCTCGAAATCGTCATAACCAAGGCGCTGTTCGTGATAGATCCGGGCATCTATCGCCGCTGCCGCTAGGTTATGCGCGGCTGTGACGGCGTGGATATCGCCAGTGAGATGCAAATTGAGCTCTTCCATTGGTGCCACTTGTGAATAACCGCCGCCAGCGGCTCCGCCCTTAACACCAAAGATTGGTCCCATTGAGGGTTGACGAATACATGCCATCACCGAATGACCCAATTTTGCCATTCCTTGTGATAGGCCTATGGTCGTGACGGTTTTTCCTTCCCCTAATGGCGTTGGGGTAATGGCAGTCACAAGGATTAACTTTCCAACCGTTTGTGTTTGCAAACGTTCAAGGCAACTTAATGAAATTTTCGCCTTAAAGCGGCCTTGGCTGTGGAATTCGCTGGCGGTGAATCCTGCTTTGTTAGCGATAGCCTCTATGGAGGTTAATGAAGTGGCGCGGCAAATTTCAATATCAGGCAGCATAAAACCCTCATTATTTAGTATTGTACGGGTTGGGAAAACGTTTGCGTCGCGATAATAACGTCAAAAAATGGGTTGTAAAGTTATTTAATGAGTGGATTATAAACTAATGTCTGAGCTTTTAGCTCGATTCTTCGTTCTCTTTTGTGTCATTGTCGTTGGGTTCTTTATGATGATCATCTTCAAGTTGATCACTATCTTGTTGATCATAATGCTTGACGACAAAGGGGGTTAACATAACGGAAGAGGGAAGAAAACGTTTCATATGGATTTCCTTGTTTGTTAGTAACTGAACATATGGTATTGAAACTCGACTTACACTGCTTTAGCTCTGACGGCCTTTACTCTATAATGCGGCGTTTTTACTAGGCCAACCTTACCTCACTGCGGATATTTTATGATTTCAAAAAACCAACTGAAACTACTTCGTGCTTTAGGCCAAAAGAAACAGCGCAAGGCTCATGGCCTGTTTTTAGTGCAAGGCGAAAAGAACGTGTTGGAATTGATTAACAGCCAACTGACGGTAAAGCAGGTTTTTGCCACTGCGGAGTTTATCGCACAAAACCGCGTTGAGCTTAGTGTTTTTGAATGCATTGAGGCCACATTAGATGACTTAACCAAAGCCAGCACTTTGGTGAGCAATAATGCGGCAATCGCAGTCGTTGAGATCCCCGAAGTGACGGTGCCTGAAGCGAAAGGATTGATGATCGCTCTCGATGGTGTTTCTGACCCCGGTAATTTAGGGACGATTATCCGTGTCGCTGATTGGTATGGCATTAAACACATTGTCGCTAGCCACGATTGCGCCGATCCATACAATCCGAAGACCATCAGTGCCACCATGGGTAGCTTTGGGCGTGTTACGGTGAGCCAAGTGGATTTGAGCGCTTATTTACAGAGTTCAAATCTACCTGTTTATGGGGCTTTTTTAGAAGGTGAGAACGTTCATCATACGAAATTTGCAGCAGAAGGGATTTTATTGATGGGCAGTGAATCGCATGGTATTCGTGCCGAAGCGGCTCAATATGTCACCGACAAAATCACCATTCCCGCCTTCGGGGGAGCAGAGTCACTTAACGTAGCAATGGCTACGGGTATTATTTTGGATAACCTGCGCCGCCAACATCACTAGATCAAACCAAGATCACTCGGTCAATAAGTAAAGCTTAAAAGTTGTTGCTTTGGATTGTCGTCAAAAAGCGTAATAACGGATGCCGTGTTTGCGCTTTTTTTATAACGCTTAGTTATAAGAAGAAAAGACTACTTCTCTAACATCCCTAGTTTGTTTGGCACGCCATTCCATTTTTCAGCATCATCCATGGCTGGTTTGACTTCGGTTTGCACCGGCCATATGTCGGCAAGCTCAGCATTGAGTTCGATGTAAATCTTCTGATCTTCTGGGAGTTCATCTTCTTGAAAGATAGCTTGAGCTGCACATTCAGGAACACATAAACCGCAATCAATGCATTCAATGGGGTTGATCACCATAAAATTGGGGCCTTCGTGAAAGGCATCTGCAGGGCATACCGCGACACAGTCAGTAAATTTACATTGGATGCAATTATCCGTTACGACAAACGCCATGATGATCAGCTCTTAGTTAGTCAAAAATGAAGAATGGGGATAATACGCATCCCAAGTTAAATTTCAACATCCAACGCTATCAATATCTAGCGTAACGTGTGATGAATTCTGGATTTAGTATGACAGATAACGCCATTTCCCGTAAAATGCGCGCCATTGTGAGCGGGCCGCTTGCGGCTTTGGCTAAGACACCGACTAAAACGAGACACCGACATGATACGTTTAACCGAAATTAAACTTCCTTTGGACCACGAGGAAGGGGCAATTTTTGCTGCTATTACTGAAAAACTTGGTATTGCTGATGAACAAGTTCTTTCATTCAATATGTTTAAACGTGGCTACGATGCTCGTAAGAAAACGAAGATCATGCTGATTTACACGCTAGATGTGAGCGTGGAGAATGAAACGGAGTTGCTTGCTCAGTTTGCTGACGATCCGCATGTGAAAGTCACGCCGGATATGGAGTACAAATTCGTTGCTCAAGCGCCAGCGAATCTTACTGAGCGCCCAGTGGTGATAGGCTTTGGCCCTTGTGGTCTATTCGCAGGACTGATTCTTGCTCAAATGGGGTTTAACCCAATCATTGTCGAGCGTGGTAAAGAAGTGCGCGAACGCACCAAAGATACCTTTGGTTTTTGGCGTAAACGTACATTGAATACTGAATCTAACGTGCAGTTTGGGGAAGGTGGAGCGGGAACTTTTTCTGATGGAAAACTCTATAGCCAAGTGAAAGATCCTAACTTCTATGGCCGTAAGGTCACTACAGAATTTGTCGCTGCGGGCGCACCTGCTGAAATCATGTACGTGAGCAAACCGCATATTGGTACGTTCAAATTGGTGACCATGATTGAAAAAATGCGAGCCAAAATCATCGAATTAGGCGGTGAAATTCGTTTTAGTACTCGTGTTGATGACATTCACATCGAAGAAGGGCAAATTACCGGGCTTACGCTGTCAAATGGTGAAGAAATTAAAACGCGTCATGTTGTCCTTGCGGTCGGTCATAGCGCACGTGATACCTTTGAAATGCTGCATGAACGTGGCGTTTATATAGAAGCCAAACCCTTTTCAGTAGGGTTCCGTATTGAACATAAACAATCAATGATTGATGAAGCGCGTTTTGGTTCGAATGCGGGTAACCCCATTCTTGGCGCGGCGGACTACAAATTGGTTCACCACTGTAAGAATGGCCGCACTGTTTATAGCTTCTGCATGTGCCCCGGTGGCACGGTAGTGGCGGCTACTTCTGAAGAGGGGCGCGTTGTGACCAATGGTATGAGCCAATATTCTCGCGCAGAACGTAATGCTAACAGTGCGATTGTGGTGGGTATTGATCCTGAACGTGATTATCCCGGTGATCCGCTGGCGGGCGTGCGCTTCCAACGTGAACTTGAATCACGAGCTTATCAACTTGGCGGCGAAAACTACGACGCGCCAGCACAAAAAATTGGTGACTTTTTACAAGGTCGTGATCCGAGTGCGTTAGGTGATGTCGAACCCTCTTTTACACCCGGCATCAAGTTGACAGATATTTCAAAAGCGTTGCCTGATTTTGCTATTGAAGCTATTCGTGAAGCGATTCCAGCGTTTGATAAGCAGATCAAAGGATTTGCCTCTGAGGATGGTTTGTTAACTGGAGTAGAAACTCGCACGTCATCACCCATTTGCATTAAACGGGGTAAAGATTTCCAAAGCATCAACCTGAAAGGCTTTTATCCGGCAGGTGAAGGTGCAGGTTATGCGGGCGGGATTTTATCAGCAGGCATTGATGGTATTAAAGCGGCTGAAGCATTGGCGCTTTCTATGGTTAACGAAGCTGAAAAAGCATCATAATTTGCAATATTAAGCATAAGAAAAGGCTCATTGGAGCCTTTTTTATTATAGGCACGATTAGATTCGTTATCACATTGAATTTTAAAAGTTTCTTCTGATAGAGATTATCATTTAACTAAAAACAATCTAAACTAGCCCGAACATTATGAGGAGAGATCATGAAGTACGACTGGATTTTATTTGACGCTGACGAGACCTTGTTTCATTTTGATGCTTTCAAAGGTATGCAGCTAATGTTTGAGCGCAAAGGAGTGTTGTTTACTGAACAAGATTTTGCGCACTACCAAGAAGTTAATAAACCACTGTGGGTCGATTACCAAAATGGTGATATCACGGCGGCGCAGTTGAAGCATACTCGTTTTACAGAGTGGGCAGAAAAGCTCGCGACGACAACCACGGAATTAAACAGCGCATTTCTTGAAGCCATGGCTGATATTTGTACTCCACTACCAGGAGCAAAAGAGTTATTGGATGCCCTTACAGGTCGAGCGAAACTTGGCATCATTACTAATGGTTTTACCGAACTTCAAGCGATTCGTTTGCAAAGAACGGGGATGAGTGAATACTTTGACCACGTGATTATTTCAGAAGAGGTTGGTGTAGCGAAACCCGATCACGGGATTTTTGCCTACGCGTTAGACAAAATGGGCAACCCTGCTAAAAATCGTGTATTGATGGTAGGAGATAACCCGCATTCCGATATTCTAGGTGGCTTGAATTTTGGTATTGAGACCTGTTGGCTAAACTCTACTGGCGCAAGTGCTGTTGAGGGTATTGAGCCACACTACCATGTGCGTTCATTGCACGAGCTTAAAGATATTTTGGTCGCATAATTATTTACAATGATGTGGCTTGGGGTGTGGAGTGATGATATCGACCTCCACACCAACAAAGCGATTCGTTAGCGGTTGAATTCACCGTCACGCTCAGGTTGATAAACCACATCAAGAATCTCAATCACTCTTTCTCTACCACCGGGCATTGGCCAACTGAGCTGTTGACCAACAGCTAGGCCCAACAATGCACTGCCTACTGGGGCAAAAACAGAGATATCTTGACTGCTTTTCACTTCATGCGGATACACAAGATTTTTTTCGATCACTTCATCACTGTCGATAAACTTGAAGCGTACGGTCGAATTCATGCTCACCACATTATTTGGCATCTCTTGTGGGGCGACAATGGTGGCTCTATCCAACTCAGCCTCGAGCTTTTCTAACTCTGGCGTTAGTTTAGGCATGCCATCCAGTAATGCGGATATTCTGTCCATATCAAGGCTTGAAACTAAGACAGGTGCTAAGTTTGACATTTTTAATACTCCAAAAAGAAATACCGCCCAAAAGCTAGGCGGTATAAAAATTAACGTCAATGTTATTGCGATTCAGGCTATGACATTAATCTTGTTCGACATAGAATGCAAATAATACGGTATCAGTTTGTTATGAATTTGGCATGCACGTATTTAGGCTGGGAGTGGATGTTGTGCAGTACGTAAAAATTAAAGATGTGATTGTTGAACAAATCGATGCTGGCATGCTTGCCCCTCGTCAAAAATTACCTTCTGAACGAAAACTTGCAGAGTCGTTTAATACCACACGCGTTACCCTGCGTGAGGCTTTGTCTCTGTTGGAAGCGGATGGCAAGATCTACCGAGAAGATCGGCGAGGTTGGTTTATTTCTCCCGAGCCGATACGTTACGACCCAACCCAAACTCTGAATTTCACCAACATGGCTTTAGCACAAAACCGAGTACCAAAAACGGAACTGATGATGGCAAAAGCGCTATTAGCCAATAAACAAGCATCGCTCTTATTGGGATTGAAGCCGTTTTCGGATGTTTACCAAATTGATCGTGTGCGTTATTTAGAAGATCGCCCCGTGGTCTATGTGACGAATTACGTGCGCCCTGAATTGTTTCCCAACTTGCTGACTTTCGATTTGTCTCAATCACTGACGGATATTTATCGCGACCATTTTGCCGTGGAGTATCAAACAGTCCGTTATCGAATTACCACTAGCTCTTTGCTTGGTCATATGGCGCAAGCACTACGCGCTACATCAGGCACTCCGGCGATGGTCGTTGAGCGCATTAATTATAATCAACAGGGTGAACTGATCGATTGTGGCATCGAATACTGGCGGCATGACGCAATTTGTATTGAGTCGTTAGCCAAGCTAACCGTGGCCCGCTGAGGCTATGTCCGTTAAAGCTATGTTCGTTGAAAATTGAGCGCATTCAATGAAAAAGGCGACCTCTATTAAGTCACCTTTTTACTGTGTTATTGCTGTTTATGACTGGGTTTGTGCATCCCTTTGTTTGAGCTGTTTATGCCCATCTTCACTGACGCCACGTTTCCAATAGCTGCTGATATAAATATAGTCTTTCGCTATCTCTTTTTCATTGCGAAAATACTCTCTTAGCGCGCGCATGGTATCAAATTCACACGCACACCATACCGAGCCATTCTCACCCAGCCAATTTTTCTCGATAACCGAAGTCGCCAAATTGGTGCTGCTGTCTTTCACTACCCAAGAGATCTCTATGTTCTCCGGAGCCTGTAGTGCCTGTTTGTCATCCACATGCTCAATTTCAATTACTGCATAACCTTTTGCATCACGCGGTAAGCGTTTTAATTGAGCTGCAAGAGCAGGGATCGCGGTCATGTCAGCGGCTAAGAAAAACCATTTCCCATTGAGATTCAACCCTTGAGCTTTACCTGGGCCAGCGATTGAAATCGTGTCGCCAATGGCCGTATGCATCGCCCATCTGACTGCAAATCCGCACTGCTTATCTTCCGCCTCATGCCGTACAAAATCGATTTCAATGCGGTTGTTGGTCGCATCAAAGCTTCGAATGGTATAAGTGCGCATTATTGGGCGCTGATCAGGGGTTAACCGTGACAAATCAGTACCACCATCTTCACTAAACAACAGCTTGATATAATCGCCTTCGTTTTCAAGTGTAAAATGCTCAATTGAGTCACCCTGTAACGTAATGCGTTGCAGGGAAGGCGAAATCTGCTGGCTATCCGCAACCGTGAGTGGATAGAAAGAGCGTTTAGGTTCTGTTTCTTTTTTCATTATTCTCTAGATTACCGTTTTGTCTTTTGTGGGTATAACCTTAAACTGAGTTCTTAATTGATTCAATGATAATAACTATCATTTACGTTATTTTACTTTGAAGAGATGGGAATATGTAACTTTGCAGATAAAAAGCCCCATACGCATAATGGTATGAGGCTTAATAATGCTCACATTTTGCTGATGTTTAAACTTCGTTAGGTGCAACTTCTGCAAGTTCATCCCGTTCGTTCATTTTTGATGCTTCAAGCATTTTTCGAACAACCAATGAAGCGACGATGGCCACTGCTACCATCACTACGGCTAAGATCGTGAGCATTTTAAAGTAGTCGCCATAAACGCTTTGGACGATATGCTGACTGATCACTTGACCTTTTTCTAATGCGATGGAGGTTGAGAACACCGCACCCACAATGCCGCTTAAGGCGATGGCGACTGAAAAGAGGCTAACCGAAAAGTTTTCGATGTGCTTGGGAGCCACTGACAAAATGAAGGCCACTACTAAACTACCAACAATGACTTCCGCAAAAGCTTGGAAGAAGTGGATCATCAAAAAGACTTCTGGTCTGATGACAACATCAGCACCAATATTCATGACTGCCATGGTTAAAATGCCAAATGCAATGGCGGTAAAGATGAATGCAAAGCCAATTTTAGTGGCTGTTGAAAAATTAATGCCTCGCTTTTCCAGTGAAGAGAAAGTCATGGCAATGACAGGCCCGGCAACAATACACCACAGCGGGTTCATTGCCATCGATGCTTCAGGAGCGATTGGGATTAATCCAAATAAGTCACCACGCATCGTATTAATGGTTACCATGGTCATGGAGGTCATCATTTGCCCGTAATAGACAAAGAAACAGGTGGTGAGCACCGTCATGATAAGAATAGTGCCCA
>NZ_JAMQXI010000082.1:0-1428 GCF_024743775.1 Vibrio sp. RM-69-4 | reverse complement strand
GCGTGCTAGCGTTTTTCTACTTTGCTATTCAAACCAGAGACTAATGCAGATGCCTTAGTCTTTGCTGCTTCTTGATATGTTTCGAATACATCTTCATTTTTTCGTCCACTAAAATGAAGAACTCCGTGAACCACTGCCATAAAGAAGGAAACAACAACAATAAAAATTGGTGACAAACCAAGACCTTCAAAATTTAAAGATATCAATCCTAAGACAAAGAAAAGACTTGAAGCTATAGCAATTTTTTTACTACGAGATGAAGATTTCATAAGCATCCATATAAGCAAGTTAAACTTATGAGATGTTACAGATTATCAATTACGCATAAGTTGACTTAATTAACAGAATTAAGAGCTTATAACGCCCGGCTAAGGGGTTGACAACGCACCGCCGAACTTAAAAAACACACTGTAAACACTGAACTTCAATTTTGCACTAAAGTCGCCAAGCGTTGGCAATCCCTCTTGAGCCGTTTGTTATGCAAATTCAATGAGATAAACCGAATTTATACGACCAAAAGCCACGATTACAATGGTTGAGTGATTCAAGAATCAACCCAAGCAAGAACTGTGATAAATAAGCCGCCAAAACAAAGTCCACCGTTCAACAACAAACCAAGCTTTTGAATGAGACAAACTCAACAAGCAAGACTTTCAGCAAGTGCAAAATGCTCGATAAACTTGCCTTTCCACACTTTGTGCCCACTGAATTTACAACGCGCCAGCGCTAAAACTGATTGAGGCAAACAAAGAACCTTGCCTGTTTTACGGTTTAAGTTAACCACGAATTTGAGGGTAAAAAAGCTCATTTGCCGACAACACAAAACGAATGGCCAGAGAAATCCTAAAAGATTGAACCCCTAAATTTACCTGAGTTGCATAACGCCCGGCTAAGGGGTTGACAACGCATAGCCGAACTCAAAAAACACACTGTAAACACTGAACTTCAATTTTGCACTAAAGCCGCCACGCGTTGACAATCCCTCTTGAGCCGTTTGTTAGGCCAACCGATTGACAACGACACTTTAAAAACCAAAGAACAAGCTTTTTTGTAAACTTAAAACTAGCTAACAGATTCAGTTATAAACCAAAATTCCAACTCAGCAAAGAAACAAAAAACTCAAATTGAGCGATTTGGAAGAAAAGTGACGAGCGTAGCATGCTCGGCGGACGTTTGGATGCTGAAGGTTATTTTGCCGCTAAACTGACAGCGCTAAGCAACTCAACGCGATCAAGAAACAACAAATATGTGATGATTATTTATTGCTTAAGCTAAGCCACAAAACATGGAATTTATCGCTCAATTCCAACTCGATTTAGCTGATAAAAACTCACCTTGCCTAACGCCCGGCTAAGGGGTTGACAACGCACCACCGAACTCAAAAAACACACTTAAACACTGAACTTCAATTTTTCACTAAAGTCGCCA
>NZ_JAMQXI010000081.1:0-888 GCF_024743775.1 Vibrio sp. RM-69-4 | reverse complement strand
GCAGCTCAGGGAAATTTAGTGGCTCAATTTTTTGGGATTTCTCCGGCTATTCGTTTTGTGTTGTCGGCAAATGAGCATTTTTACCCTCAAATTCGTGGTTCACTCAAGCCGTAAAACAGGCAAGGTTCTTTGTTTGCCTCAATCGGTTTTAGCGTTGGCGTGTTGTAAATTCAGTGGGCGCAAAGTGTGGAAAGGGCAAGTTTATCGAGCATTTTGCTTTTGCTGAAGTTTTCGCTCGTTGAGTTTGTCTGATTCAAAAGCTTGGTTTGTTGTTGAAAGGTGGACTTTGTTTTGGCGGCTTATTTATCACGGCTCTGGCTTGGGTTGATTCTTGAATCACTCAACCATTGCAATTGTGGCTTTGGGTCGTGTAAATTCAGTTTATCTCATTGAATTTGCATAACAAACGGCTCAAGAGGGATTGCCAACGCGTGGCGGTTTTAGTGCAAAATTGAAGTTCAGTGTTTACAGTGTGTTTTTTGAGTTCGGCGGTGCGTTGTCAACCCCTTAGCCGGGCGTTAGCTGAATTAAGCCGGTAACTCTCTCAATAGCAAGGATATCTATGAAAGTTAATGCTCTAATATGGCCAGATAGACTGTTAACCTTGAACCAAAAAATAGTGGTATTTATTGCCATTTTTTTATGCGTTCCAGTAGTTTTCCTTTATCGGATGTTCGCTCAGAACGAAATTGCTGGTTTGGCTGTAGTGGGTATATACCCGATAGTGGTGATATGGTGTTTTCTATTTAATAAAACGGTTCCTATTGGGGCAATTTTGGTTGATTATCGTGAGCAATCACAAGGCACACAGTTTTGGCGGTTTGTTGTATTTGTTATTCACCTTATAGCTCTATATTACTTACTTTATTACCCTTTGAACTAAATTCA
>NZ_JAMQXI010000080.1:0-63641 GCF_024743775.1 Vibrio sp. RM-69-4 | reverse complement strand
GCTTACATATCATTAAAAATATGAAAGCAAAACTAAAAATATAGCATTATCAAAGTAAGACTAATTTTTAGTGACAATTTGTGGAGAGATGGCTGAGTGGTTTAAAGCACCGGTCTTGAAAACCGGCGATGGTTAATAGCTATCCTAGGGTTCAAATCCCTATCTCTCCGCCACTTTTAAAGAAAAAACCGCTGTTTTTACAGCGGTTTTTTTCGTTTTATATCAACATGCCAATCTGGAAAATTAATAGCTTAATTCAATCTCTCGAACATATCTTGATCACCCTATCTGTACTTTCCAAAAATCGATTTTACAATTTTACACATTGAACACCTCAGACATAATGTCGTCGTGATCCGCAAAACTTTGTTGGTTAGCGTGAGCCAACTGCATACTTGCTCTATTGGATTTAGCGCGGTGAGTAGGAAGAAACGTGATGACACTGACATGACTAAACTGCACTTATATACCTACCAGCACCATTTATTATAACGACGGCCTCACCTATTCATTTTTAGGGGCATGCTGACCCAAGCCGACCCAAATAAATACGCATATTCAAATCGCTGCGGCTTCACCGCTCTAGGTTTTGTACCGTGCTCGGCCTTAAGTCAAGTGGCATTTTGATCAAGAAATTATCCAGGAAATCCCAGGTGTTCAAGCGGGTAATAGTAGAATTAGGATGGTTTTTGTTGGCTCGCCAGCGTTTTAAAATCGGTGCTATTAAGGCTATCCATCGTGATATTTAACAATAGCTAGATAGCCTTAATGAGATCGTACTTTTCTTTAATTGGTATAAGGTTATTTTTAGGTGCTTAGATTGCCATTTAAACATGCTCTATCATGGTCAGTGCCTTACGTGAGACTTCTGCGGCGGCTTTAGGGTAGTTTTGTTTTTCAAGGCTATCGGCAAGATAAGCGTAATCAGATACATTGGCACGGAGCGATAACGCTTTTTCCAAATGGTTTTGCGCCTCTGCCCATTTCTGCTCTCTCATATACAATTGAGCCAGTGCGCTGTGTGCTTCGGCGTTACCACTATCCTTATTAATGGCTTCTTGTAACAACAAAATTGCTGGGTATCTATCTGGTAAATTGAGCTCTGCCAATAATGAATACAGAGCTGGCATTGGATGTTTTTTTAATGTTTCTTTAATGACGGTAAATGCTTGCGAGTCTGCTTTTCGTTGGATCAACTGCTCGATGAAGCATTGAGTTAAAATGACGTCGTTTTTGGTTTTCCTTGGGAGCTTGTCCCAATGATTGATTAAGCCTTCGCTACCTTGTTGCTGGACCACGTTTTTTAGTAAACCGCATTGTGCTTTTTGGTTCAGTTGTTGGCTCTCGTCCGCATTAATCTGTTTTGCTTTTTGGAGCTTAGGTAAAAGCTCAATCAGCGGTTGCCACTGTTCTAGGTGTACGTATGTTGTCTTGAGTAAGTTGAGCACGATGGTGTTATTCGGATGAGTGGCTTGTAAGGCTGATAGAGTGCTTAGCGCCTGCTCAAACTCTCCTTCTCGTACTTGCTGTTTGGCACGAGTTAATTCAACAGCTAGGCCTGCATTACTTTGCTGACTAGCGAGATCTAAATAGTGATCTCGTTTTGCTCTGTCGCCCATTCCCTGTGCGGCTTCCGATGCAACAAGATAGCAGAGCAGCGGCATATCATGGTGGTTCGCCCAGCGAGTGACTTTCTTTTCTGCCTGCTTCCAGTCTCCCTCTAGAAGTTTAATGATACCTTCATTGGTATAACGGCGAGAGCGCTTTAACTTACGTACGCTGAACCAGTTTAATGTGTTTGAACTGGCGTAGAATGCTTTTTTGAGGAGATACTCTAAGCTAAATAATCCAGAGAGGAGTGCAATCACAAAGATCACTAAGGTGGTCACGCTCATCTCTATTGTTCTATTAGCTATAGAGATAAGAACATAACCTTGCTGGCCAGCATATTGGGTTCCGACAAATAAACCGGCCCCTAATACTACAAAAAGAAAGATGACTCTAAACATTACTTATCCTCCGTAACGCTCATTGGAGAGACTTCACGGCGTAGGCGTTCAGTGATGACATCAGCGAGTTCGTGCTGAGTTTCAAGTTTAACTGGATATTGCATTTGTATATTTTGTTTACTGAGCTGCAATAGCGCTTGATTAAACTGCTGCACACTCTGATCATCGGAATTAAAGAAGCTGGCTGACCATTTATCTGCTGTGCTCAGTGCCGTTGTATAAATCTCTTGTTGTTCTGCGTATACGGCTTTGATGGCGGTTTCTAATTTTGCTTTGAGATTTTCTTTTAGATAGAAGTGCTGCTCAGGTGACAGTAGCGGAATGGCATTACCGTCTCGAGTGCGGAAGGTAATGAAGTTCTCCGAGAAGTCTTTCAATGAGCTAACGAGATTATTTTGCCAGTCGTTAATATTTTCGGAAACTTGTGGTGCTGATTGCTGCTGAGTTTCAGGCAACATAGCATTGGCCAGCGGTAGAGTGTCAACTTGTTGCTGTAAGGTTGTTAAGCGTAACACTAGCCCTTCACGATCAATCAATGGGATGATTTTGAGCTGAGTAATGTCACGCGCCATGGCTTTGCGTAGCGGCACTAAGCTTGGGTCATTCAATTCAGCAATACGCTGATCAGCGCTTTCCATTAGCTTGGTCGCGCTGACGATGTCATGTTCTAGAAAAAGTTTACGGCCTGCTAGTTTCACTAAGTAGTCAGCTTCTGCTAGTAGCCAGTCGTTGGGACGGCGGCCTTTGATATCAGCTATCGCCAGTTGCAAGCTGTCGATACTTTTTTGCTGTTGATTCAAGGCTACGTCAGTTTTGTGAGTGAGTTGGTCCGCTTTGGCTTGTGTTTCTTGCTTTATTTGATTGATTTCAGCCGCGAGCTGACTTTGGGTTTGTGTTAATTGAGTCTGCAATGCGTTGATTTTGGCTTGGTAAAAGGCGTCTTTTTGCTGCATTTGATAGGCTATACCACCACTGAAAATGATGGATAAGCTAATTGCAATAACAGAAAGTTTGATACTGCGCTTTGCTCGTTTATCACTCTTTTCTTCAGGCTGAGACGTGGGATCCTGCACGTAACTTTTTGGTGAATCAAGGTTATCCGTTGCGTCTTTTTCTGTAACCAGAGGAGGTGTGGCTGCTTTTTCAGGTTCAATATGCGGGTTATTATTTTTGCTTGTCATGCTTAGAGTCCTGTCTAGATTGGCTAATACTAGCCGCGAGTTCTGTATTGGAGGCGCTTCCCACGTTCGTGACGCACCCAAATCCCATGTGCAGCGCCTCTTGTCGAATTCGCTCGCTTGGGACAAAAAGAGCTAAATTTAGCAGCCAGAGTCGTTGTGAATCAGAGAATTGATCCATCATAAAATTGAGTTGACCTGAGCTGGTGACAACTAACTGAGTGACTTGCTGTTGCTGCCACAGAGATATCGATTCGGCAGCAAAGAGGGTGATCGTATCGCGTCGATACACTTCCTTATACACCACATCAGCACCACGCTCGATTAAGCTGTCGTGGATGAGCTCACGTCCGCCATTACCACGTAAAATCATCACCTTAAGGCCCGATATTGATTGCAACTGCGGTAGGGCAAGCAGGTGTTCACTGTCACTTATCTGCGGATAGTGTACTTTTTGTTGGCTTAATTTGCTGAAAACATGTGCGGTTTTTTGACCAACGGCAAGGTATCTGGCGTCATTTGGCCAAAAATATCGGTGACCTTGCAAAAATTGATGACTGAACGTCACCGCGTTTTGGCTAACCGCAATAATAATGTCGCATTGCTGAAGTTCTGGGAGTAAATACGGGAGATCGGCTCCTGCATTAATCTGAATCAGTGGATGGTGAACGGAGCGGATACCGAGATCCGCTAATTGTTGGCAAAGTTCAATCCCTTGATTTTCGGGGCGAGTGACCAACACCGTCATGCGTTATTCGTGCTCGCAGTAGAGTTTGGACAGAATATCTCGCGCTCCATCATTGAGCAATTGATGGGCAAGCGTGATTCCTAGTTGCTCGGCATCGGAGCGGTGGCCGCGAATCTCACCTTGCACAATCTTAGAACCATCAGGCTCACCGACCAATGCTCTTAACCAAATATGATCACCATCGAGCAATGCGTAGCTACCGATAGGTACTTGGCAACCGCCTTCTAATGTTAGGTTCATGGCTCGTTCACATTTCACGCGATCAGCCGTGTCAGAATGGTTGAGTGGCGCAAGCAATGCTCTTAAACGTTCGTCATCTAAACGGCATTCAATCCCGACTGCACCTTGCCCTACTGCAGGAAGCGATTGTTCTGGTTCAATAATGCTGCGAATGCGATCTTCAAGCTTCAAACGTTTTAAACCTGCTGCGGCGAGAATAATCGCATCGTATTCACCTGCATCGAGTTTTCCAAGACGAGTACCGACATTGCCACGCAATTCTTTAATCACAAGGTCTGGTCGATATGCTTTGAGTTGGCATTGGCGACGTAGGCTGCAGGTGCCGACGATGGCACCTTGAGGCAGTTGTTCAATGCTTTGATAGGTGTTTGAAACGAAAGCATCACGTGGATCTTCGCGTTCACAAATCGTCACTAGTCCAAGCCCTTGAGGGAAATCGACGGGAACATCTTTCATTGAATGCACTGCCAAATCGGCACGGCCTTCAAGCATAGCGACTTCCAACTCTTTGACAAAAAGCCCCTTACCACCCACTTTAGCTAAAGGCGTATCTAAAATGACGTCGCCTTTGGTTACCATGGTCACTAATTCCACTTCTAGGCCAGGATGAGCCGCTTGCAGCGCATCTTTAACATAATAAGCTTGCCAAAGGGCGAGCGGGCTTTTACGTGTGGCGATTCGAATGGGTGTTGCGTGAGTCATGATAATCCCGAGTGTAGGTAATGGATGGTTTAATCCTATCATTCCCGCTATGAAAGGTTTACTACTAGATCGTCGCTGTGAAGGATTGATGAAGAGATAGCATAAATTGGTCAAAATTGTGTGATTTATATCTCGTTTATATAATGAGCTATTACGACAAAGTGTAAATAGCTACGACACTATAGCCAAGGTCATTGGAGTGCATTGTAGGCATGCTCTGCCTGAGTGTGATATGCATCGAGAGGGCTTTACCAAATGGAAAGAAAATGTTAGATTGATCACGTTTTTTTGGTGCTTTAGAATAAAATATAATCAAAGCGCGTGTTAATGTTTCAACCAAGGAATCAACCTTGCAGGCTTACACCAAGACGTTAATTCAACGATTAGACAATCTCAACCAGCAACGTACCGAGCGTGCGCTGGCGCTTATGGATTTGCAAAGTCAACGTGTATTTCATTTCATTCCTGCATTACTGCACTTCAATCACCCGATTATTCCCGGCTACTACGATGCAAAAGTCCCTTATGGTGTCTATGGTTTTGAGCCTAACGACATCCAACGTCAGCTGGTTGAAGATACAGAACTCACCTTAGGTCAACCCTTACCGACCGCAGACACCCCCGCTATTCTTGCTCTGTATACCATGGGCAGTACCTCGTCGATCGGTCAAAGCACCTCGAGTGACTTAGATATTTGGGTATGTGTAGCATCGAGTATGAGCTGTGATGAGCGGGAAAGCTTAAGCAATAAATGTTTGTTGATCACTGATTGGGCAAAGAGCCAAGGGGTGGAAGCCAACTTTTTCTTGATGGATGAGCTACGTTTTCGCAGTAATCATTCTGAGCAGATGACAGGCGAAAACTGCGGTTCATCACAACATCTTCTGCTATTAGACGAGTTCTATCGCTCTGCTGTTCGGTTGGCAGGCAAGCGTTTACTGTGGCAAATCGTGCCTCCTGAAATGGAAGAGTGCTACGACGAATACGTGCACGAATTGTGCAGCAATGATTACATTAATTGCAGTGAATGGATCGATTTTGGTAAGTTGAACCGCATTCCTGCTGAAGAGTATTTCGGCGCAAACCTTTGGCAGCTTTATAAAAGCATCGACTCGCCTTACAAGTCAGTGTTAAAAGCGATTCTGCTTGAGGCGTATTCGTGGGAGTACCCACACACGCAATTATTAAGCATTGATACCAAACGACGGTTTTTTACTCATGAACCTGATTTGTACAGTATGGATGCTTACTATTTGATGCTTGAAAAAGTGACGCGTTACCTTGAACGTATTGGTGATTCTGCCCGTCTTGATCTGGTGCGTCGTTGTTTTTATCTCAAAACGCATGAAAAGTTATCCCGTGAGCCGAGCTTAGGCTCAGTGGCATGGCGTCGAGAAGCATTAAGCCACATGATTCAGCAATGGAATTGGTCGGAATCTGTTGTTCAAGAATTAGACAATCGCCGTAATTGGAAAGTCGAACAAGTTAAAGTTGTCCATCATGCGTTGTTAGATGCGTTGATGCTGAGCTATCGAAACCTGATCCAGTTTGCACGCCGTAATGACATCACCTCGGCCATTAGCCCACAAGATATTTCAATCCTCGCACGTAAGTTGTATGCGGTGTTTGAGGTGTTGCCGGGTAAAGTCACACTACTTAATCCACAAATCTCGCCAGATCTGCACGAGCCGGATCTCTCGTTCATTCAAGTTCGAGAAGGGCGAACCAATAAGGCGGGCTGGTATCTGTATAAACAGCCTCTGGTTGCCCATCGTATGATTGGCCAACCTTTCCTTGAGCATAATGAATACCTCAGTAAGCTGGTCTCTTGGGCCTTCTTTAATGGTTTGATCACGGAATCAACTCATTTGCATTCAGTAGTACGTGACGCACAGTTGGATATTGATAAGTTCTATCAAATGGTTAGCGATTTGCGTAATACCTTCTCGTTGCGTAAGCGGCGGCCGACCATGCAGGCCTTAGCGAGCCCTTGTGAAATCAGCCAACTGGCGATGTTCATCAACTTTGAAAATGATCCTACTGCGGAATTAAGCGGTAAATCGCTCAAAATTGATTTGAAAAATATAGATATTTTCAGTTTCGGATCTGAGCAAAAAAGCTTAGTCGGTAGTGTCGATCTAGTGTATCGCAACTCGTGGCATGAAGTACGGACTCTCCATTTTACTGGCGAAACGGCGATGCTCGACGCGTTGAAAACCGTGCTTGGCAAAATGCACCAAGATGCGCTACCGCCAGAGTCTGTCGATGTATTTTGTTACAGCAAAAGTCTGCGTGGCGTGATGCGCAACATGGTGTACCAGTTGCTGGCGGAATGTATCGATTTGCGTTTGAAACCGGTAGAGCAAGAGAAACGTCGCCGTTTTAAAGCGTTACGCATTGGCGATCAAATGTATGGCCTGTTTTTTGAGCGGCGAGGGGTTTCGGTACAGAAGTTGGAAAACTCGGTAGATTTTTACCGCAGTATTTCAACCAACAAATTGAAAGGTTCACCGCTGTTAATGCTCGATCGCGATCAAGATTATCAACTGCCGGAAATCGTCGATGGTTTTGCTAGTGAAGGCTTGGTGCAGTTTTTCTTTGAAGATACCGATAAAGGCTTCAACATTTATGTGTTGGATGAGTCGAACCAAATTGAAGTCTATCACCAGTTCAGCGGCGAAAAAGATGAGATGATCACCAACGTCAACAGCTTTTATACCTCAGTGCGCGACGGTAACCCACTCTCCGCTAAACTTATTAACTTCAATCTGCCGCAGTATTATCAAATCGTCCACCCAGAAGAAGGGGAGAGTTATATTGTCCCTTATCGTAACGATTCCGCGCTCTATTCTCGTCCTTCAAAAGCGGTCAACGCTTAGTTCGGTAGCGCCAAGTCACACATCTGTCACTTGGCGTTGTTGCTTTACACCCAGTCGATCGTTTCGCCAGCGTGTTTTTCACATTCTTGTTTCACCATCGCAATCAATTCCAGCCCTGTTTTTGAACAAATCCAGTTTTGGTCGATCAGTTTGAAATGGAAACCGCCTGACTTTGATGCCAGCCAAATTTCATGCATTGGCTCTTGGCGGTTAATAATAATTTGGCTGCGGTCATCAAATTCTAACGTCATCACATTGCCTGAGGTTTCGTAATCAATGTCGGCACCTGCGTTGTCTATTGCTTGTTCAATGATTTCTAGCTGCTCATCGACAAGTTGGTGAAATTCAGTATCGTTCATCCTGTCTATCCTATTGCTTTTCCTGATTGTGGTGCGATTATAGGGGGCATTGACTCAATAATCACGACATGCAAAATGAAAAAATCAATCGCTGCACTTTTTATGTTGTCACTCCTTGCTCTCGCAGGGTGTGGTCAAACCGGGCCGTTATACATGCCAGCAGAGCCTGAGCAGAGTGAACAACCTCAGCCATAGTCATTGATTTAGCTTAAAGGAAACGAATTTTGGATTACTTCAATTATCAGGACGATGGTCAGCTTTGGGCTGAAAATGTCGCATTAACAGAGTTGGCTGAGCAATACGGCACACCTTTGTATGTCTATTCTCGCGCTACTTTAGAGCGTCACTGGCATGCTTTTGATAAGTCGGTAGGCGAACACCCTCATCTGGTGTGTTATGCGGTGAAGGCTAACTCAAACTTAGGCGTATTAAACACGTTGGCGCGTTTAGGGTCAGGTTTTGATATTGTTTCGGCAGGAGAGCTAGAGCGTGTTGTGGTGGCGGGTGGTGACCCGGCGAAAGTGGTATTTTCTGGCGTCGGTAAAACGGAAGCGGAAATGAAACGCGCGTTGGAGCTCAAGATTAAATGCTTTAACGTTGAATCAGAGCCTGAATTAGCACGTTTAAATAAAGTGGCTGGCGAGCTGGGTGTCAAAGCACCGATTTCACTGCGCATCAACCCTGATGTGGATGCACAAACCCACCCTTATATTTCAACCGGTTTGCGTGACAATAAGTTTGGTATTGCTTTTGACCGTGCACTGGATGTTTATCGCTTGGCACAAAGCCTAGAGAATCTCAGCATTCACGGTATTGATTGCCACATTGGCTCTCAACTGACCGCCATTGCCCCTTTTATTGATGCAACCGATCGTTTACTTGCGTTAATTGATCAGCTTAAAGAGGAAGGGATCACCATTAAACATTTGGATGTTGGTGGTGGTTTAGGTGTGGTGTATCGCGATGAGTTACCCCCGCAGCCTTCCGATTATGCCAAAGCCTTGTTGGCGCGTTTGAGTAACCATCAAGATCTCGAACTGATTTTTGAACCGGGACGTGCTATTGCGGCTAACGCGGGCGTGTTGTTGACGAAAGTAGAGTTTCTCAAACATACCGAACACAAAAACTTTGCCATTATTGATGCGGCGATGAACGATTTGATGCGTCCAGCGCTTTATCAAGCTTGGCAAGATATTGTTCCTGTTGTGCCGCGCCAAGGTGAAGCGCTAACCTATGACTTGGTTGGGCCTATTTGTGAAACCGGTGACTTCTTGGGTAAAGATCGTTCATTGGTCTTGGATGAGGGAGATCTACTGGCGGTTCGCTCAGCAGGAGCTTACGGTTTTGTGATGTCTTCGAACTATAATACACGTACTCGCGTGGCGGAAGTGATGGTGGATGGTGCACAAACCCACCTTGTTCGTCAGCGTGAAGCACTATCGAGCCTATGGGCATTAGAGCGTATTCTGCCGGAGTAAATTGAAGCATTATGCATTTCCATTTTTCTAAAATGCACGGTTTGGGTAATGACTTCATGGTCGTTGATTGCATTACACAAAACGTCTTCTTCTCCCCTGATTTGATCCGCCGCTTGGCGGATCGTCATACTGGCGTGGGGTTTGATCAGCTATTAGTGGTTGAAGCGCCGTATGATCCGGAAAGTGATTTTCACTACCGTATTTTTAATGCCGATGGCAGCGAAGTTGAACAATGTGGCAACGGCGCACGTTGCTTTGCTCGCTTTGTGCGGATGAAAGGGCTGACCAATAAGTACAGCATTGGAGTCACGACTAAAAAAGGCAAAATGGTTTTAAATGTTGAAGAGGATGATCAAATCACCGTCAACATGGGCATACCAGAATTTGAGCCTAATAAGATTCCATTTCGAGCCAAACAGGCAGAGAAAACCTACATCATGCGCGTTGAAGAGAAAACCTTGTTCTGCGGGGCGGTGAGTATGGGCAATCCGCATGTGGTGACAGTGGTGGAGGATGTGACAACCGCTGAGGTTGAAATTTTGGGTCCACTGCTTGAATCTCATGAGCGTTTTCCAGAGCGTGTTAACGCAGGCTTCATGCAAGTGCTGAATCGCAATGAAGTGAAGCTACGTGTTTATGAACGTGGCGCGGGTGAAACTCAAGCGTGTGGCAGTGGTGCGTGTGGCGCGGTTGCCGTTGGTATTCTTCAAGGGTTATTGGCGGAAGAGGTGACAGTACACTTACCTGGTGGCTCGTTAGAGATCCACTGGCAAGGGCCGGGTAAGCCACTCTATATGACAGGCCCTGCGACTCATGTGTTTGATGGTCAAGTCTCTTGTTAGGGTTAAGTAAGATAAGGAATCGTTTTGTCACACGTTGAAGCGGATGCACTCACAGCCGAAGTTGTGGCTGAATATTTACGAGATCACCCAGATTTTTTCCTCCAGCGTTCAGAGCTGGTTGACAGGCTCTCCTTGCCGCACCATCAACAAGGTGCGGTCTCTTTAGTGCATGTACAACTGAATCGTCAGCGTCAGCGAATTGAAGAGTTAGAGGAAGAGATCACAGCCTTTATGTCATTAGCGGCCAATAATGACCGCACTTTCCACGAATTTATGGATCTGCAAGAGCAGATCTTAAAATGTCATTCAATGCCGCAAGTATGCAAGGCAATAGAAAACAAAGCGCAAACCTTAGGTTTGGTGGCGTATATCCGTTTACTGGCCTCGCCTGAAACTGATTATCAATTGACCCAAGAGCAATGGCAGCGTTTTGCAACTAACCATTTTAATGGCAAAAATGCTTATTTAGGGCGTATGAAAAAGTTGGATCGCCAAGCGTTATTTGGTGAACAAACCGCTGCGCCAGAAATGGGTTCGTATGTGGTGCTACCATTAGGTAAGCGCTCATCACAAGGCGTGTTAGCGTTTGCAAGTGAAGATGGCGGCCATTTTCAACCGAGCATGGATACCCTCTTTTTACGTCATTTGGCGTTAGTTCTCTCTCATTTAATTGAGACTCTACCTTGGCAACCGATTGAGCATGACCGAATCAGCCACACCTCTGCCTAACGGCTTACAGCAGCCCTTAACTCGCTTCTATGAATATCTGCGGAGCGAGAAAGGGTTGAGCTTGCACACCCAACGCAATTACAAACAACAGCTGGAAACCATGGCGCAGCATTTAGTGCAGATGGGGCTGAATCAATGGCAACAAGTCGATGCCGCTTGGGTGCGACAGCTGGCGAGCAAAGGGATGCGTGAAGGGATGAAAGCCAGCAGTTTAGCGACGCGTCTCTCTTCATTGCGCAGTTTTTTTGATTTCTTGATCTTGCGTGGTGAATTGACGGCTAACCCGGCCAAAGGCGTTGCAGCACCGCGTAAAAAACGCCCGTTACCGAAAAACTTAGATGTGGATGAAGTCGCGCAACTACTCGAAGTCAAGGATGATGATCCGCTGTCAGTGCGCGATCGAGCCATAATGGAACTGATGTATGGTGCTGGGTTGCGTTTAGCGGAGCTCGTCAGCATTAACGTAAAAGACCTGAGCTTTAGCCGCGGCGAGATTCGTGTGGTGGGTAAAGGGGACAAAGAACGTAAGGTGCCTTTTGCAGGCCAAGCCAAAGAATGGGTGGCGCATTGGTTGAAAATACGAACGCAGTTTGCGAACGCTGATGAGCAAAGCTTGTTTGTTTCAAAACTGGGTGTTCGTATTTCGCATCGCAACGTACAAAAACGCATGGCCGAGTGGGGGCAAAAGCAGGCGGTGGCTAGCCATATTAGCCCACATAAACTGCGCCACTCTTTTGCGACTCACATGCTTGAATCGAGCAATAATTTACGTGCTGTCCAAGAGTTGCTGGGTCATGAGAATATTTCGACGACGCAAATTTATACTCATTTGGACTTTCAACATCTTGCGCAGGCCTATGACCAAGCGCACCCAAGAGCACGTAAAAAGAAACAGAGCGAGTAACGCATGCACTTTTATCGCAATATCGGCCTCATTAAAGCGATGAGCTTTGATTTGGACGACACGCTTTATGACAACCATCCAGTGATCCGTCATGTTGAGCAGCAAATGGTCGTGTGGCTGCATACTCATCATCCGCTTTCCGCGACGCGTCCGATAAGTTGGTGGCAGCAACTTAAACAGCAACTGGCGCTGCAAGAGCCACTGCTCGGTCATGATGTCACTCAGTGGCGATTTAAGCAGATAGAACAAGGCTTAATTCAATTAGGCTATTCGCCGCAACTTGCTTTACAGGCTGCGCAGAATGCCATTGAAGAAGTGTTGCGGTTACGTCACTTAATCACGGTGCCAGAGAAGACGCACCGCGTGATGACCGAACTGGCAAAGCGCATGCCGTTAGTAGCGATTACCAACGGCAATGTTGACCCGCACAAAATTGGCTTGGGGCATTATTTTCAACAAATTTTTAAAGCGGGTCCCGATGGCTTGGCTAAGCCGTATCCGGATCTTTTTGACAAAGCGCAGGCTGCATTACAGTTACCTGCAGCCTCGATTTTACACGTTGGTGATCATCTGATAACCGATGTGCAAGGCGCAAAATGCAATGGTTTCCAAGCCTGTTGGTATAACGATCAAGGCCAAACCTTGCTCGCCAGTCGTCAGGCCAAAGTGTTGCCTGATATTGAAATCCATCAACTGGATTCATTACTGCAGCTTTAGGGCGTGACCGCTTTTATCCGCTTGAAAAGCCTTGAGATAGTAAGTGAAAAAAGCGCGTAACTCTCTCGCATTATTTGCTTCTCCGAGAGAGTTGAGCAGCTCAACGCCCACTTCTAACGTGCATAAATGACCAGCATCTTGATTTCGCCTTAATCCATACTGAGAGATTTGATTTGGGGTGAGGTGTAGCTGCGGTAAATCGGATAACCAAGGGCTCTTATTGAGCATCTTCTTGGCTTCTTGCCATGTCCCATCCAGGATAATAAACACGATTTCTTGAGTGTCAGACGTTGAGAGAGATTGGTATTCGGTGAGCGATTGACTGCGCGTCGAAGGGAAAATAACCACCGCGTTTAACTTCTCATCCAGAATTCTCTTTTGTAATAATTTCGCCGTAGAGACTCGGTCCCAGATGTACACAGAGGAATTGGGCAAGCTACGCAGCAGCAGCTTGCCAGTATTGGTCGCTCGATGCGGTTCATTTTCATGCATCAGTAGTGCAATGCGCAGTTGGCTATCCAGTGTTGGTTGCAGTGAACAGAGGCATTGATAGCTAAAATGGCAAACTGGACAAGGGCACGGTCTGGTCACTTATGGTGTCTCGATATTTTCAGAAAATAACGTTAAACCGCCATTGGCGATAGGGTAGAGAACATCGCCCACCTTCTCTTTTTCTGCTTTCAGTTGGTAACCAGTGCGAGTAAAGATACGTTCAGAAAGCAGATATTGTTGCTGGTGGCGCGTCATGACAACTTGGATCTGATTTAGGTTTAATGGTTGCCAAAACCCCTTTTCAACGGTCGATGGCTGACCATCGTTGTAGTCATAATGAGTGCTAGCGGTATGATCCGCATTCAGTTGCAAACGAATCGTGAAATCCCTATTTTGGCTCGAAGTAGCATGATAAGCCCCAACCCATGGAAGCGTCGCATCACTATTACCTAAGGTGGCACACCCCTGATAGCTTTTCTCACCGACCTTCAAGGTGGAACTCCAGCCGTACAGCGAGTCACTCATCCCGTCACTGCACATTTTTTGTGTGAGGAGCAGCGAACCTTGATTCATTTGGTACTCGCGCTTGGTTTCAGATAGCTGACTTTTTGTGATAGCGAATGTTTGAGTTTCACCGCTGATGGTTTGAAAGTTAAGGTTTTTCCCTTCAAAGTGGATCGACCATGATGGTTCGTTGCCAAAAGCGCGTGTCGGTTTGAGTGGTTGATTGCAGCGTTGAGGATTTTCAGCACTGAGCATATTGGTGCTGGTCACGTTGAAACGTGCGCTGGAATCGGCATCGAAGCCTGTGCGGCTTGGCGCTGATAAAGTACCAATGAGTTCTCCATACAAAGGCTGATAAGGCGCGCGAGCCAAACTCAAGGCTTGCTGAGTCTGCTGTGGCGTCAGTGCTAGCCAATATTGTTGATTGCTACCACAAGGTGTAAAGGTTTGCGCCTCATGACCTACCACGACTTCTCCACGCATAATAAAGGGCTGTGCTTTGATTGAGCTGGATTTATCCAAACTCGCCATCGGTACGGCTGGTGGCTGTGATGCGTTGTGTGTCGCACAGGCTTGCAGCATTAATGTGGTCAATAACAGCGCGGAACAGTGAAGCACTTTCATAGCAGACTCTTTTTGGGCAATGCAACGAGGCTAGATTATGGCACAAAGGCGCTGGCAAATTGAACTGATGGGTGTGAATTTAACAACCCGCGGACAAGAATCAGAGATAAATCGCGAAGCCGTTATGAACAAAAAAACAGCGCTCAAATGGCGCTGTTTTTTTGTGACCGCGCGTTACTGCAGGCTGCTGTTACAATAAATGTTCACGCAAATAGTGAGCCACGGCGTCTTCTGCATTGCTACCAATCACGGTGTTATTAGGCAGTGCATTGAATACTTTTTGATGCGATGTGCCCATCACCAAGCCTTTACCAGCCATCGACAGCATTTCCACATCGTTCATACCATCGCCAAACGCAATACAGTTATCTAGGGTCAGGTTTAATGATTCTGCAACGGCTTTGAGCGCATCCCCTTTCGACACTTCTGCTGCCATCACTTCCAAACACCAAGGTGTTGAGAAGGCGACGTTCAGTTTGTCGCCAAAAATATCGTTTAAGCGTTCTTCAAACTGAGCTAATAACTCATGATCTTGCGCTGGGTGGGTGAAGAATATTTTGGCGACGCCCTCGGTAGGTGCGTTATTGACATCAAATACTTGGTAGCTAAAGCCGGATTCTTCGTGGAAATCACGCAGCGTTTCATCTTCTTTATTCAATAACCACGATTCATCTTGATAGATGTGAACAAAAATATCAGGGTTTTGCTTAAACACGTCAATGACTGGCTGTACCAATTCTTGCGGTACATTTTTACTGTACATCAGGTTGTCATGTTGATCGTGAACGCGCGCGCCATTGGAAGTAATCATGTAGGCTGGAATGCCCGCTAACTGGCGAATACCCGCCACATCAACGTGATGGCGACCGGTAGCGAAGATGAAAGTAAAGCCTTTTTGGTGAAGTGCTTGTAACGTTTGCTTGGTGAATTCGCTCAATTGGTGGTTTGGCGCAAGTAGTGTACCGTCGAGATCGGACGCCACGATATGAATCGCGTGCTCTTTACATTCGGTGGTCATAAAACCCTCATTATCATGGTCGATTTGGTTTGCAGATCGCAGATGGTGGAGAAACTTTGGTGTGGCTTAGTTTACGCCATCTTAAAGAGGAAAAAGAGGGTAAAACTCTCAATTGAAATTTCCTCTATTTGCTCAGTTCTAACACCGTGATTAAACCGTGTTCTCAAGAGATTGGAATTGCTTAAATAGCTCATCAAGTGCTTGGTTTCGATAGCAATCCTTTTCAAAAAAGAGCTCATGTTTTGCTCCTTCAATGATGACTAGCTTGCTAGATGGATTGGTTTTCGCCAGCTTAGTGACAAAGCGGATTTGATCCGCATTACTGACAATTTCATCCTGTCCTGCTTGCAAGATGAGTGTTGGTAACTTCACTTGACGAGTCATCAGTTGACACAGCTTCGCTGCCATGAGCCCTTGCCATACCCAGCGCGTGCTAGGGCCGCCAACTTGCAATTCGGGTTTGCGTTGGTACAGGTCTCGAAACCATTGGTAACGCACCTGACTTTGACTTAATGGGTTGATCTCAAAAGGCTTTGCAGAATAGGCTTGATAGCCTGGCGCATAGGTTGGTTTGCTATACATCGCCGTCAGCACTTGGCTCAGTGTCATAGCGATAGGACGTAATTGCCATGGCATGTTGACACCAAACATTGGCGCGCTGAGCACCATAGCCGCAAATGGGTGTTGAGGGTATGTTTGTACATACCGGGTCGCAATGGCACCACCCATCGAATGAGCGACGAGAAAACGTTGTGCATAATGGCTTAAGTCAAAGTGCTCAATGACACGCTGCATGTCTAAAATGTAGTCATCAAATTCACCGACATGGCCGATTTGTGGATCGTCGATTAATCGATCAGAAAGCCCTTGGCCACGGTGATCAAAAGAATAAATATCATAACCTTGTTGGAAAAAATCATAAAATAGCTCCTGATATTTCCAGCAAGATTCAATTCGTCCGTTGACGACGAAGATCGCCTTTGAGTGTTGAGGCGAGGTAAGTTTGCACCAATAAAGTTTTGTTTTATCAGCAGATTTGATAAAACCTTCTTCTCTGGAGTGCCAGAAATCGGCAATCGTGGTATTGATCACTTGCTCAAAGAAAGACTCTTGAGTATAAGGTGGGGAGTTTGGACTCGTCTGATTCATAGATTATTCTTATTGGACAGATTCGAGGAATAGTTCATTTTTAGGCTAGATTAGTCTAGTTGAGAGGAATTGCAATGGATACTCATGTTTGGCTTGCCTATGTGGTGACCGCGATACTGTTTAGTTTGGCGCCGGGTTCAGGTACGGTCAATTCCATCAGCAATGGCCTTAGCTACGGTACGCGTAAATCACTAGCCGCGATTGTGGGTTTACAATTGGGTTTGGCTTTTCACATCATGTTGGTGGGAGCCGGAATTGGTGCCTTAGTGGCACAATCAGCCATGGCATTTAGTGTGATTAAGTGGGTTGGTGCTGCGTATCTGGTGTGGTTAGGTGTTCAAAAATGGCGCGATCGTTCAAGTATGATGACCAATGCAACGGCTCAAATGCAAACGAGTTGGTCTTTATTGCGTCGAGCGGTGTTGATAAACCTGACAAATCCTAAATCCATTGTCTTTCTGGTGGCGCTTTTTCCACAATTTATTGACCCAACCCAAGATCAGTTCATTCAATTGCTGGTGTTAGGCGTGACCACTGTAACCATTGATTCGATTGTGATGCTTGGTTACACCTCCTTAGCCGCGCGAATGGGGCGCTTTATTCGTTCAGAGAGTGTCATGAGTAAGATTAACCGAGTATTTGGCTCGATGTTTATTGGTTGTGGAGCGCTACTGGCAGTGGCGAAGTCCTAAGATGACTATGTCTCAATTATTAGTTGTTAATCACTAATGCATTATTCTTATGTCGCACGACAACCGATCTTAAATGCCAAGCAGCATACGCTTGGCTATGAATTGCTCTTTCGTGATGGGGAAAAAAATGCGTTTCCAGCGCACATTGAGTCGAATCGAGCCACGTATCGCTTGATCGTCGAAAACTTTCTTGCGGTGGGGATCAATCCCAATATTCCCAAATCACGTTGTTTTATTAATTTTCCCTACAAGAGTTTAATTCGCCGTCTGCCTTTAACGTTGCCGCGAGAACAAATTGTGGTGGAAGTGCTCGAAACCTGTGAGCCGACGGATGAACTGCTTGAGGCGATTAAAGAGTTGTATCGGCGTGGCTATCTGGTGGCGCTGGATGACTTTGTGTATGCGCCAGAATGGGAACGCTTTCTGAGTTATGTGCACATCGTCAAGCTCGATATTATGGCGCTGGGCTTAGATCACGCTTGCGAGTTTGTACGTCAGCGTTTAGCGGAAGGCAGTAAGCGCCGTTATTTAGCGGAGCGAGTTGAAACGGATCACCAGTTCACCGTGACACGTAATGCCGGTTTTAGCTTTTTCCAAGGTTATTTCTTTAGTAAACCAGAAATGATCAAGCAGCGTTATGTTGGACCAGAGCAGATTATCGCCTTAGAGCTGTTTCGAGAAGTTTGTAAGCCAAATGCTGATTTTGAACGGATTGAATACATTGTCGCGCAAGATGTAGCGCTCTCATACAAGTTGCTCAGATTCGTCAACACTATGTCTGATCGCTTATCCGTGCCAATTTCCTCTTTTCGTCAAGCCTTGGTCTATCTTGGTCAAGACAAGCTCAAAACCTTTGTATCATTAGCCGTTGCTTCATTTGTCTCAGCTAAAAAGCCGAAAGAGTTGTATAACCTCTCTTTGCAACGTGCTCAATTTTGCCAATTAATGTCTGGGCATCCTTCATTTCGTCAACATCGCGAGCAAGCTTTTTTAATTGGTCTTTTTTCTGTGTTAGATGCCTTACTGGATATTTCAATTGAAGAGCTGGTTGCGCAGTTACCCTTGTGTGACGTGGTCAAACTAGCACTGCAAAAGCGTGAAGGACCCATTGGCGAGCTGTTGGCACTTGAGGAGTGTTTTGAGCAAGCGGACTGGCAAGGAGTGGAAAGCCATTGTGATCTGCTAGGGCTTGAATTAAATCAAGTCAGTGATGAGCTTTCGGCGGCGCAGCGCTGGAGTCAAGATATTCATCGTTTGCTGTAATAAATTTCGTGCGAATATAAAAACCGCCGTCATGAGCGACGGCGGTTTGCCAAACTTGGGGTTTATTGCAGCCAAGCATTCAGCATCCATACCAGTTTCTCTTGTTCGCGGATGTAGTCACTCATCAGTGCTGAAGTGCCTTCATCTCCCGCCTGCGTTGCAATTTCAAGAATTTCTCGTTGCTGGTGGATCAATACACTGAATCCCTTAACCAATCCTTGCATGGTTTCTTGACCATTAGTTGCGTTAGTGTGTTCTGACACTTGTGCTGTTGCTAAATAGGCGCTGAAGCTATGCAACGGTTGATAACCTAAAGTCAAAACTCGTTCCGCTAACTCATCAATTTTGACCTGTATGTCAGTGTAAATCTCTTCAAATTTTGCATGCAGTTCAAAGAACTCTTTTCCTTTGATATTCCAATGGTAACCACGAGTATTCATATAAAACACTTGGTAGTTAGCCAATAATTGGTTTAACGCTTGTGCAAGTTGTTGGCTTTGGTTGGTATCTAAACCGATCAAATTTATTGTCATGTGTTCACCTCGTTGTCATGGATAAGTGATTTCTCTTGTTAAGCATTAGATTGCACCTTGAAGTGAACAAAATAAATTCGTTTTGATTGATTTATTCGATAGGTATTAGCTATTAATTATAATGGCGTTAGTGATCCTTTACCGATAACTGACTTGCGGATTACATAGCCAACTATTTCAACTTTATAGTAGAAACCTTAAAACACTGTGGATAGGCACTATGACCAAACGAGTTATTTTTTTTTGATTTATTGCGCTGTTTGGCGGCTGTAGCGGTGATCGGTATTCATGTGTTGGCCCCCTATCGGCAGCAACTCGGCGATATTCCTTTTGAGCAGTGGGTGGTTGCGGTTGGCATCAATAGTGTAAGCCGTTGGGCTGTGCCAGTCTTTATATTGATCACTGGAGCCTTAATGCTCAGTGATCGTCGCCCTTTTGATGCGCGTTATTATGTTCAGCGACGTCTTGGCAAAGTTTTGCTGCCATTTATCGTTTGGTCGCTCTTCTATACTTATTTGTCCGGCTGGAGTGCGAGTGGATTTGATGGGCAAGTTGCAAAGGCGGTGCTGAGTAACAGTACGCACCACGCAACGTATTACCATTTAGGTTTTTTTTATTACTTTATCCCACTTTATTTTGTGATCCCTTTTCTACAACTGCTGGTCCGAAGAGTTGATGATAAAGCGCTGTACGCATTAGTTGCCGTGTGGCTGCTGACGACCACCTTATTTTTATGTGGTATTGATGGCCCTTGGAGCAATGAGCTATGGCTGTTTGCTGGTTATTTACCGTTGGGTTACTTGCTTTATCAGAAGGTGCCACTCAAGCGGGTAACGCTATGTATGGCGATTCTGCTTGGCTGTCTGGCACTATTGACGACGGTATGGATGGTGGTCAGCCACAGTGTTGCAGCGGGTGAGTATACGATTGGTCGCTGGCTCTCTTATAAAACACTGAACGTTGTGTTAGCCGCCAGCATGATATTTATAGTGTGTCGATATTTTGCTGAGAGATTGCCCGCTCGTGCTAAGCAAGTCGTAAGTGTGATAAGCCAGCACAGCTTAGGCATCTATTTATTACATCCCATCTTTCTATGGCCTGTAAAAGAGTATGGGTGGGATCAAGGGAATCCCGCATGGGTGATCCCGTTATGGATTCTCGTAAGCGGCGCAGGATCTCTGGCGGTTAGTATATGGGTTGCTCGCTCTGCAAAAACACGTTGGTTATTACCTTAACGCTTGAGTGCAAAGTGTAGAAACTTGTGTCCGCAATAAGTCAGCATTCCTTGGTCGCCTGGGTTAAGTGCATGGTAATAATGCACGCCGACTTGAAATTCCCGCTTTGGGCCAAGTTTGCCTTTTTGGACGTAAATCCAGAACTCCTGATCCTCTTCCCCAGGGCGAGCATGAGGGATGACGATGGCTTGCTTGTCGATAATCGTGACATTAGCAGTGCGTTCGGGGGCGTTTTCACCTTGCACATGGCGACGATAGAAATAGCTAAATACCCAAATAGCAGAGATAACTAACAAAGCGACAACGATAAGTAATGAAAGCGGCATGGTGAACTCCTTAGCGATGAAGGCGACATTTTAGCGTGCAACATATGGCAAAGGAGTGTTACTTGCTACTAAAGCGTGAGTTTGATTGGTTTGACGGTTTTTTTTCCAGCGGATATCACATTTCCTCGGCAGGTTAGCGAGCAAAAATGCTCAACTATCTCGTGGGGAAGTATGATAAAAATAGATGGAGCGCCACCAGAGTTGGCACAGGAGGGCGATAATGTCAGATATTGAGAAAGTGGTTTTGCGAACGCGTCGATTGGAAAGCTTGTTGAGAGAGCAATATCACGCTGAGGGGAAGGGGTTACATCAATTGGTGACCAGCTGTGAAGAGCGTTTACCACATGATGTGGTGGGCAAGCTGAGGTTTATTGCCACTATTCGTAACAAAGTTGTGCATGAAGATAACTATCAGTTAGAAGATCGCAAAGCATTTCTTCGTGTGTGTGATGAATGTGAGAAGGAGCTGACTCCGCGCAGCGGTCGTTTTATTTGGCGCGTAGCCATTTCATTAATGACCTTAATCACGTTAGCGGCGCTTCTTTTTTACTATCTTCATTGGGAAGCCCTATCGAAACACGTCACAATGCCATAAATGGTATTAGGTTGTTTTACTCAATCGTTAGATAAAAAAAGAGGACACGAAGGTGTCCTCTTTTTTATTGGGAATTAGATACTTAGTACATCATTGGCAGTGTCATTAGGCCTACGATAACCGCGATCATTACAAGTCCCTGTTTTTGAGATGAAGAAATCATAACACTGCTCCTTTATTCTGTGGTTTCATTCTATGAATATGAGAATAGCACTACTTTGTTTAGTTGATCAACCTCAATTTGATGAAGTATCCAAAATAACACCTTAACATCATAATATTCAGGGAATATTGGCAATGTTTAGTGCTTGTTTTGGTGTGTTTATATAATGTTCTTCTTGGTGTTGTTTTAATCTGTATTTATTTAATTCGTTGAATTTGTTTAATTTTATTAGGTTAATGTGATGTTGCTTGTATGGTTTTTTTTGGTTTTACTATCTTAGGTGGCTTATCATTGTCAGAGTTTGGTGAATTCTCATTTTTCGAGAAAAATTAATTTAATAATGAGATGTTCTCGCAAATAAAATTGGTTAAACCAGTTTTTTTGCTAGTTAGTAAGTCAGTTGTTGCTGTTTTTTTATTAGAGGCTTTAAGTTCTAGTTTTTCTTTTGGTTTTTTGCATAAATCATTGTTTTTATTTTTATTTTTATTTTTATAGTTTCTGTTTTCGTGTCGTTTTTTGTTGGTTTTTCTTTGTTTGTGTATTGTAAATGAGTGGAATGTCTCTGGGTGTCGTTGTGGTGATTGAAAGTGAGGGTTAGTGAGTAAAGAGTGAGCTTTGATTGTTTTCGCACTCTTTGTTGCTGAATAAAGCCAACGTTCCGATTCGCTAGCAAGATCCAATTTTTGCGTTCATCTGCTGGACTTCAATGATGACATGCCTACACTGACCGCAGATTTTTAAAGGGGAAATGAGATGTGGAGTTGGCTCTCCGTTGCTTTGTCTGGATTCATTAGTATTTCGGCTGTTGAAAGTAACAAAATCAAGCAAGCGGTAATGTTTAAAACACTCAGTATGCTGTTATTGGTGGCGATAGTTCTAAACCATACCACGCAGCTCACTTCTCCTATCTTATGGGTCACGCTCGGTCTGCTTATTTCCGCAATCGCGGACACATTGCATCTGTTGCAACGCTACTCAAAACTCTGTTTTGCTAGCTTTCTTGTCGCACAGTTGATGTACAGTAAAGCCTTCTGGGCGCAACTTTCTGACACTATGGTGTGGTGGCTACCTGCCCTTTTGATTGCGACCAGTATTGTGGCTTTTTTCCTATTGCTGCCGCAAATTGACACTTTGATCTTTCCCGTAACCATTATGGGTATGATGTTAGTTCAGTTGGCGTGGGCAGCGGGAGAGTTGTGGCTGCAGACGCAAACAGTGCCTGCCTTTGCCGGGTTTGTTGGCTGTCTGGTGTTGATGCTCTCGGCCAGTTTGTTAGCCATTCACGATTACCGCAGGCCATTGCCTTGTGGGCGCTATCTTATTTCTGGCAGCTATTTATTAGCGCAAGCGTTAATCTCTGCCTCGGTGGCCTTGTAAACATTATCGCTTTATCTATATCGTTACTTTCAGGATCATCGAAATCTCATGATGGGGCTGATATACTGCGGCCACTTTAAATTGATGTGAGTAGTGATAGATGGATATTTTATCGGCGGCGACCATGCTTTTTTTGATCATGGACCCGCTTGGCAACCTGCCGGTCATGCTCTCCATCTTAAAACACCTTGATCCCAAACGTCGCCGTGTTGTGCTTGTGCGCGAACTCTGTTTTGCGTTGATCATTTTGATGCTGTTCTTGTTTGCTGGCAAAAACATCATGGGTTTTTTGCACGTGCAACCGGAAACTCTCAGCATTTCTGGCGGTATCATTCTCTTCATCATCTCGATTAAAATGATTTTCCCTAGTGCAGGTAGCATTACTGGATTAGCTGCGGGGGAAGAGCCCTTTATCGTACCGATGGCAATTCCGATGATCGCGGGTCCTTCAGTGATTGCGGCCTTACTGCTTCTTTCGACTCAGCACCCTGACAAACTCCTTGAGCTGTCAGCCTCTGTACTGCTCGCGTGGGGCGCCACTTTCATCATTTTGATGTTCTACGGTTTCTTCCACAAAGTGCTTGGTGAACGCGGTTTAAAAGCGGTCGAGCGTTTGATGGGATTATTGCTAGTGATGATCTCAACGCAAATGTTCTTAAATGGCGTAAAAAGCTACATGGGGCTGTGATTCGGGGATAAAAAAGCCGCCTATCGTGTGAACTTGAAGCGGCTTTTCCTATGTTGCTTTCTTTATACCGTTAACTTACATCATGTGTTTGCGGCGGATATCGAGCAGTGCGAAGACTCCAAATACCAGAATCGACCATTTTTCCCAACGGCTCATGCTGATCTTGTCACCAAACGCACCGATAAAAATCAGCATTTGTAGTCCGTGCATAATGAACAAAAATGCCGTCATAATATAAAGTACAATCGCCGCTTTACCGGGGAACGGCATGAAGATATTCAGTAATAGAATCAACCAAACAAAAGCAATCGCCGCTTTTGCAAGTACCAGTAACACTCTCATTCCGAGCTCCTCTCAAATAGTCGATAACTGACTTGGCCTGCATTTTTCTCACGGTGCAGGTGCCAATTAGCAGGGATGCCTTCTAGCGCCAATTCTTTTTCCGTCTCAATATAAATCAGCGCTTCATCGGCAAGCCAGCCATTTTGTTCTAAAAGCGAGACGGCTTCGCTTAATAAGCCTTGGCGAAAAGGCGGGTCGATGAACACCACGTGGTGAGGTGTCCCTTGCTGCTTGAGAAAGGCCAGCGCATCACTATTTATCGCTCGTAAGTTGGTCGCGTTGAGCGCACCAATATTGTGTTCAAGCTGTTTGAATGCCGTCGGGTTGAGCTCAATCAGCGTCACGGCTTGTGCTTGCCTTGAGGCAGCTTCAAACCCAAGGCTGCCAGAGCCTGCAAATAAATCTAAGCAGTGTGCACCAGGGATCTCCTGTGCTAACCAGTTAAAAAGAGTTTCTTTGACGCGATCCGTCGTGGGACGCAGACCTTGGGCATCATGAACAGGCAGTTTGCGACCTCTCCATAAGCCACTAATAATGCGAACAAAGCCCGTTGAAGGCTTATTTTGTGATGAGTTTTGTTGGCGACGTCTTACCATAGATTTTTTGACCGCTAATAAAGTGATACTATACCCAATCTGCCAACCCGAAACGGGTTTGGTATAGCCATTGAATTTCAATAATGACAAAGTTTACCAATCTAATTGGAAACTTTTCACTGCTTTGTCATTTTTCTTTTTCTTACGAGGGATAATCCTTCAAGAAAAGGGTCGTAGTTAGTTAGATCTAGGATATCCCCAGATGACGGAAAAAAAGAAACGTGGATTACTCTCTTGGCTCGGTTTTGGTGACGAAGAATCAAGTAAATCAACCACTGAAACGGAACAAGTGCTCGAGCCATCTACGCTTATCGAACCAGTTGATGCTGAGCAAGAACAAGAAACGACCGCAGTTGCTCAACCCATCGAAGAGCCACACACTGCGCTAGCAGAAGCAGAAGCAGAAGCAGAAGCAGAAGCAGAAGCAGAAGCAGAAGCAGAAGCAGAAGCAGAAGCAGAAGCACGAATTCAAGAGCAAGAAAAACCCAGCGAGAGTTTTTTCGCACGCTTAAAACGCAGCCTTAGCCGAACCAAAGCCAATATTGGTGCGGGTTTCTTTGGTCTGTTTAAAGGCAAGAAAATTGATGATGAGCTGTTTGAAGAGCTGGAAGAGCAACTGCTGATTGCCGATGTTGGGATGGAAACCACACTCAAAATCATCAGTAATCTAACAGAAAAAGCCTCTCGCCACGCGTTGAAAGATGGAGAGGCACTCTACGGTTTACTGAAAGACGAAATGGCCGACATTTTGGCCAAAGTAGAGCAACCGTTAGTGATCGATAGCCAAAAAACGCCCTACGTTATTTTAATGGTCGGCGTCAACGGTGTAGGCAAAACGACCACGATAGGTAAGTTGGCCAAACAGTTTCAAGCTCAAGGTAAAAAAGTGATCTTAGCGGCGGGCGATACTTTTCGTGCGGCGGCTGTTGAGCAGTTGCAGGTGTGGGGCGAGCGTAACAACGTACCAGTAATTGCGCAGCACACTGGCGCAGACAGCGCATCAGTGATTTATGATGCGATTGAGGCCGCCAAAGCACGTGGTGTGGATGTGGTGATCGCCGATACCGCTGGTCGCTTGCAAAACAAGAGCAACCTCATGGAAGAGTTGCGTAAAATTGTGCGCGTCATGAAAAAAATTGATCAATCAGCGCCGCATGAAGTGATGCTGACGTTAGATGCCGCTACTGGGCAAAACGCCATCAGCCAAGCCAAACTCTTTAGTGAAGTGGCCCCGGTGACTGGGATCACATTAACCAAGCTGGATGGCACGGCGAAAGGCGGCGTTATTTTTGCGCTGGCCGATCAGTTTGAAATTCCGATCCGCTTTATTGGGGTTGGCGAAGGGATTGACGATTTACGTCCGTTTGAAACGCAGCAATTTATTGAAGCTCTGTTTAGCCGCGAAGAGTAAGTGTGCGTGGGTGCTCAATGAGCACCTCATCATCCAATGGAGACTGGTGAGAGGAATAGCGAGTGATTAAGTTTCAACAAGTCAGCAAAGCGTATCGCGGAGGCCGTCAGGCGCTGCAAAAGGTCGACTTTCACTTACGCCGAGGAGAAATGGCGTTTTTGGGTGGGCACTCCGGAGCCGGTAAAAGTACCTTGTTGAAGTTAATCTGTGCGATTGAGCGTCCAACCGATGGGCGCATCAGCTTTAACGGTCACGATATTACGCGTATTCCCAATCAAGATATTCCCTTTTTACGCCGCAACATCGGCATCGTGTTTCAAGATCATCGCCTGCTAATGGACAGAACGGTTTACGACAATGTGGCATTGCCAATGCGCATTGAATCGATTTCAGAAAATGAAATTAAGCGTCGCGTCTCAGCCGCGCTGGATAAAACCGATCTGCTAGACAAAGCCCGCTGTTTACCGAGCCAACTTTCTGGGGGTGAGCAGCAACGAGTGGGTATCGCAAGAGCGGTCGTGAACCGACCTACCTTACTGCTGGCCGATGAGCCTACGGGTAACTTAGACCCAGAGCTTTCTAACCGTGTGCTTAAACTGTTTGAAGAGTTTAACCGTGCCGGAGTCTCTATTTTGCTTGCGACGCACGACATCAGCTTAGTCAACACGCGTCCTCAATATCGTCATTTAGAACTTAACCAAGGTTTTTTAAGCGAGGTAGAAGACTATGGCCGTTAAGTCGTCGAATAAAAGGAACGCGAAAGCACGTGAACCGAAACGGGCCAAAACCGATAGTTTCTTAGCCATCCACTTTAAGCAGGCCAAGGCCTCATTTTCAAGTTTATGGTCACGCCCACTCGGCAATATTTTAACGCTCGCCGTTATTTCGATGGCGCTTGCGATGCCAGCCTGTATGTACCTGCTGAGCAAAAATATCGCGTCTGTAGCCAATAATGTCACCAGCCCTGCTCAGATCAGTGTCTATCTACATGAGCGCACACCTGAAGCACGAATTATGGTGTTGAAAGATGAGCTAGAAAGTTTGGCCGATGTCGCCAGCGTGGAGTACATCTCACCGCAGCAAGGATTGGATGACCTGAGTCAATACGCCGGGTTTGAACAAGCCATTAGTTTATTGGATGATTACGCTTTACCTGGCGTGCTTATTGTTACCCCGCAGGTTGAGCAGCAAGAGCAAATCAAAGCGCTGGCGAAAAAAATACAAGCAGAACAAGACGTCACGGATGTTCGCTTGGATGAAGATTGGCTTGCTAGGTTAAACGCCATTCGAACTTTAGCGGCGATCATTGTCGCGAGTTTATCGGTATTGATGTTGGGCGCTGTATTTCTGATTGTGGGCAACACCTTGCGCTTTAACGTACAAGCCAATAAAGAAGAGATCCAAACCATGAAATTGATCGGTGCCACCGATCGCTACATTTTGCGCCCTTATCTCTATGCTGGCATGTGGTTTGGCTTGCTGGGCGCATTCGCCGCTTGGCTGTTAACCGCTTTTGTGACTGTTTTATTGAACGGTGCCGTTGAAGATCTTGCCCTACTGTATGACAGCCGTTTTCGTCTTATTGGCCTAAGTTGGGATGAATCCTTACTGCTGTTGATGCTCGGTACTTTCTTAGGATGCGTAGCGGCAAAAGTATCTGCGCAGCGTCATTTAAAAGAAATTGAACCAGTTTAGTTGAATATTGTCATATGTAGGCAATAACTGTTGGCTAGCTTTAGCCACAGCACTTGTATAGGCGACTTGTTTATGCATAATAGTTTCCCCTTGCTTGAATCTTGTTCATTTTAGGTTCAAGATTGTCGGGTTAAAAACATCCATTACTCCAGATCAGAAATTGATGAGGAATTGAATGACAAACCAAACGTATCAAATGGCTCTCGTTTCACAAGACAGCTTAGACAGCTACATTCGTTCAGTGAACAGCTACCCAATGCTGAGCGCGGAAGAAGAGCGGTCACTCGCAGAGCGATTACATTACAAAGGTGAAATTGAAGCGGCGAAAGGGTTGATCTTATCGCACCTTCGATTCGTTGTTCACGTTGCTCGTGGCTATTCTGGTTATGGCCTGCCCATGGCGGATTTAGTTCAGGAAGGCAATATTGGCTTAATGAAAGCGGTGAAGCGTTTCAACCCAGAAGTTGGGGTGAGACTGGTTTCCTTTGCTGTGCACTGGATCAAAGCTGAAATTCACGAATACGTGTTACGCAACTGGCGCATTGTAAAAATTGCGACCACGAAAGCGCAACGTAAGCTATTCTTCAACCTACGCAAATCGAAAAAGCGTTTAGGCTGGTTTAATAGCGGTGAAGTGGAAGCGGTTGCTCGTGAGTTGGGCGTTGACCCGGCTGAAGTGCGAGAAATGGAATCACGCTTAGCCGCGCAAGATGCCACCTTTGAAATGTCGGCGGAAGACGATGATTCGAGCTCTTCTTACACGGCACCTGTGCTTTATCTCGAAGATAAGCATTCGGATCTTGCGGATAACATTGAAGCGGCGAATTGGGAGCATCACACCAACAATCGTTTAAGCTTGGCGTTGGCTAGCTTAGATGAACGCAGTAAACATATTGTGCGCTCTCGTTGGTTGGATGATCAAAAAGCTACGCTACAAGAGTTAGCGGAAGAGTATGGTGTCTCAGCTGAGCGTATTCGTCAGCTAGAAAAAAATGCAATGAAGAAGCTAAAGGATGCTGTCGGCGAGTTCTAATCACTGACTCATTGTGAAGCGCATTAAAAACCGAGATCGTAAGATCTCGGTTTTTTTATTTTTGATCACTTTAAGTGATCAAATTTTCAGCGCGCTGATTGTGGATAACTCTGTGACAAAATTATTCGTGAGCTGTCATCAAGTCGGTTAAATCAAGGCTTGAACACCGTTTTATATTTGGGGATATGTATTGTGTTACACACAGAAAAGTAAGGATCATCACTACATGTTGTGGATCTATTTCTCATTTACTACTTTATCAACGCAATCCACAAGATTATCCACAAGTGGCGAAAAAGTGATCAGTGGTGGATAACCTTATAAAGGCCGTGTACTTGATTGCCTTGGGATAGGTTACAATCAAATGCTAAAAATAAAACCAATCAGAGGAAGCGATGGATCAGTTTCAACATATCAATGCTCAAGCAGCACAAGCTTTAATGGAACAACATGATGCGCAATTAGTGGATATTCGTGATGCGCAATCTTTTGCGGTTGCACATGCAAATGGCGCATTCCACTTAACCAACGACAGCATGGTTTCATTTATGGAAAAAAGCGAATTTGACCAACCCATTTTAGTCATGTGTTATCACGGTATTAGCAGCCAAGGTGCTGCACAGTATCTGATTAACCAAGGTTTTGAACAGGTGTATAGTGTGGATGGTGGATTCGAAGCTTGGCATCGTGCAGGCTTGCCCGTAACCAGCAATTAGGATGACTTATGTTAAGACTGATCACGCTCAATAACCCAAGAATGGCGCAAGCCTTTATTGATTACATGGCCTCTCGTGAAATTGAGATTCAAATGATGCCGGAAGGGAGTGGTCAATTTGCGTTATGGTTACTTGATGAGCAACATCAGATTGAAGCCGAAGCGGAACTCAACCATTTTCTGCACAATCCAAATGACAGAAAGTATCAAGCCGCTTCATGGGATGTGGCTGAAAGCCGCAAAAGTCACTTTCAATATCGTTCACCGAGCATGTTGGCGATGCTCAAAGCCAAAGCTGGGCCTTTAACACTGGGCGTGATGATGGTATGCGCCATTATCTTTGCATTGCAGCAGTTTGGGCTAGCCAATCAAGTATTTTCCGCATTACATTTTCCTGCTTTGGCTGGGCAGCAATGGCAGATTTGGCGCTGGTTTAGTCATGCTTTACTTCATTTCTCTGTGCTGCACATCGTCTTTAACTTGTTATGGTGGTGGCAGTTGGGGGGCGATGTTGAAAAACGGCTTGGCTCATTCAAACTTGGACAGCTATTTTTAGTGTCAGCATTGTTGTCCGGTGCGGCTCAGTACTGGGTTGAAGGAGCCAATTTTGGTGGTTTATCGGGTGTGGTCTATGCGTTGGTCGGTTATCTATGGATGCTTGGTTGGAAAGCCCCTCATCTTGGCTTGCAAATGCCCAAACCGGTGATCGGTTTTATGCTGGTGTGGTTAGTGCTCGGGTTTGTGCAACCCTTTATGGCGATTGCCAACAGCGCGCATTTAGCGGGTCTATTTGCAGGAATCGCCTTTGGATTAAATGACGCCAGCCGTCATCGAACTCGTTAAGCAAAACATCAATAGAGCGGCAATCGCTGCTCTATTGATAGATGTATTTAGTAAACAGTAGGTCAGCAATAATGGTTCGGCCTATTTCAGGCAGTAACACCGCGTTGAGCTCTGTGACCAACGTTTTTCTTAAATCTTCCCGACCTGCGAGTGATTTTATCGTCTCTTCGGTCTGTTTACCGAGTAGCTCGACGATGGCATCACGAATCAGTGGTTGGTGCCGTTCAACGGCGGGTAAATCGGCGTCGCTGGATACCATCACGTCGATACGAACTTGGATGTAACCTAACTTATTTCCTTTAGTGAAAAAGTTGGTGGTGAGATCCGGCTCTAAGGTAAAGTACGCCAGCCTAGGCGCTTTTTCATCTTGTGCATAACTTGGTAACGCACAAAACAAGCTTAGAGCGATAATTATTTGGGCTACATAACGTTTAAGCATATTTCTATCTTTTCTTTAGTTGGTTCACGATACTCGAATCGCTTGAGTCTTGTTACAATAGAGCATCGGATTGTAATCAAAATGCTTATCTCGTTGTTTGGAATATACCGCAGTTGTCGCTTCCCGTTTTTACAAGCGGGTTTTTAACCTCCAACCGAGGGATTCTGTGAGTGAGCGCTTTTTATGGTTGTGTTAACCAAAAATGGACCTTTATTGTATGTTGATAAAGCCACTAATTGAATACTAGTATGAATCAATCAATTTCGCTCTATCTGTCTGCTTTGCGAGAAGTAATTTGGCAACAACCTGACGTTTTTTCTTTTCCTGATCAGGTTTCTCAGTCTTGGCTTTTAGAGCAAGGATCATTATCTCGCGTGTTAGAGGCGCAGTGTCAGCAACTGAGCGTTGAACTACTGCACAATAAGCTCGTTGAGGCAGAAAAATTACAGGGCGATGAGATGGCTCTGTTATCTGATGAAGCCTGTTTGTTACGTCAGGTTGTGCTGCGTGGTGATCAACAGCCATGGGTTTTAGGCCGTACTTTAATTCCTCAATCTTCGATGCTGGGTCAGCAATATGACTTAGCGCGCCAAGGTGATATCCCGCTTGGGTTAACGGTTTTTCGTGCTGAGCACGTTAAGCGTGACGCACTACAAGTGGGCTGGGCAATGATGGAAGAGGGGCCGTTGCTTGCACGCCGTTCACGATTATGGATGAATAATAAACCGATGTTAGTTGCGGAGCTGTTTTTACCCTTTTCACCGATTTACTCTAAGGAGAGAGTGTCATGACTTTGGTTAAGGCGCGTGCTTATTGGCAACTGATGCGCATGGACCGGCCAATTGGTTCTTTGCTATTGTTGTGGCCAACCTTATGGGCATTGATTTTAGCCGCGCAAGGTTTCCCCGATCCTAAAGTATTATTGGTATTCGTGTTGGGGGTGTTGTTGATGCGCTCAGCGGGTTGCGTGATCAACGATTTTGCCGATCGCAGAGTCGATGGACATGTTAAACGAACCAAACAGCGGCCTTTGCCTGCCGGGAGTGTGACAACCAAAGAGGCGATTGCACTGTTTTTAACGCTAGGTATCACTTCTTTCCTGCTGGTTTTGACCATGAATCCACTCACGGTTCAGCTCTCCTTTGTTGGTATCGCATTAGCGTTTGTTTATCCGTTCATGAAACGTTATACACACCTTCCGCAGTTGGTATTAGGGCTGGCCTTTAGTTGGTCTATTCCGATGGCATGGGCGGCGCAAGCCAACGAATTACCAGCGGTGATGTGGGGGCTATTTTTGATCAATGCGTTGTGGACTGTGGCGTATGATACGCAGTATGCGATGGTTGATCGTGATGACGATATCAATATCGGAGTCAAATCGACCGCTATTTTATTTGGTCGTTTTGATAAAATCATCATCGGCATTTTACAGTTATTGGTACTGGCGTTGATGATCGCACTTGGTGGCTATTATCAGTTAGGGGCGAGTTTTTATTGGTCAGTATTGGCTGCAGCGGCTCTGTTTGTTTATCAGCAGCGTTTAATTCGTCATCGTGATCGTGATTTATGCTTCCACGCTTTTCTCAATAACAATCACGTTGGCATGGTGTTAACGTTGGGCCTGCTTTTTGCGTTTTGGTAAGTAGTTCACTAGTTTTTGTAAGTACTTCACGAATAAAGTAAAGGCATCCATTGGGATGCCTTTACTGTTTCTTACGACCGATTAGTTCGCTTGGCAGAGACTTTCTTGAATGGTTAAGCGAATTTCAGGATAGAGCATCGAGTAAAGTAGGCGTGCTAGCTGAACGGTTGGTTCTAAATGGCAATTGCCATCAACATCCAAATAGCCCTGCTCTTTGAGCGTGACAAATAGGGCGGAGAATACCCCTTTATCAAAAAACTCAGGGGCATTGATGCCATGCAAACGGCCAAGACGTTGTGCAATTTCTTGGCTTTTTTGCTCTAAATCAGATTTGCCCACTTCAGGGTTAGCAACCAATAGATTGAGAGCAATCGCGTAGCGTTGTAGGGTTTCTGAAATGGTACGACCGAGCAGCATCAACACTTGTGTTTTGGCTTGGTTAATGGCCACGACACCCTCTTCTAGCGTCACTAATTGTTGACGTTGCAGTTCGTTAACGTAAGCGTTGACTACATCTGCGAGTTCATCTTGCGCAAAGCTTAAAAACAGCTCCTGCTTTAAGAAGGGATAAATCAGTGCCACATTGGCGGTTATCTGCTCTAGTGATAGCGTTTGCTGGCGGATCAACATCTGCGCAATCAGTGAGGGAATGGCAAACAGATGAATGATGTTATTGCGATAGTAGGTCATCAAAATCGACTGATTGCGGTCAAGAGAAATAATCTCACCCATGGTATCGGATTCAATTACAAACTTGTCGAGCGACTGTGCGTGGTTAACCAGTTCTTCCGCACTGGCTTTAGGCACAGTGCAGGTTGCTGAGTAGCGCACGTTATTTAGTAGCGATAAATAGCAGTCGATTTGCTTAACCAAATTGTCACGAGCCAGTGCGCTTTGGCGTGAAGCAAGTAACGCGGTGGCACACAAAGTTAAGGCATTGGCCGCCGCCGCATCGTTAATGTGCGTCATCATCTTGGTGGCCAGTTGGTTAACAATAGGGTTGATCCACTGCGGCTTGGTGCTGCCCATAGGGTCAATATCTTGCGTCCATTCTGGCACTTGCTCGTTGAGGTATTGGTTCAACGGGATCGGTTCGCCAAAATTGACATAGCCTTGGCCAAAATTACGCAGCTTGCGAATCGTGCGCAGCACTAAACCCGCATTTTCTTTCTCTTTGCTTTTGCCGCGTAGCTCTTTGGCGTAAGTGCTTACTTCCATCACGTGTTCATAACCGATATAAACCGGCACGAGGGTCACCGGGCGGTTAAGGCCGCGCAACATGGCTTGGATGGTCATCGCCAGCATGCCTGTTTTCGCTGGCAGTAAACGGCCAGTGCGTGAGCGGCCACCTTCGCTGAAATATTCAACTGAATAGCCTTTGGCAAATAGCTCGGCTAGATATTCGCGGAAAATGGTCGAATAGAGCTTATTACCTTTAAAGCTGCGACGAATGAAGAATGCGCCGCCACGGCGGAAAATCGGACCGGCTGGGAAAAAGTTCAAGTTGATTCCGGCAGCAATATGCGGTGGCACCATACCTTCGCGATACAGCACATAAGAAAGTAAGAGATAATCCATATGACTTCGATGACAAGGGACATAGACAATCTCGTGTCCATCTTGCGCAAGGCGACGCACGGTGGCGGCATTATTTATATTAAGCCCTTGGTAAATGCGGTTCCATAACCAGCCCAGTATGCGTTCTCCTTTCTTGATTAAGGAGTAAGAGAAATCAGCGGCAATCTCATCCATGATGTCATGCGCTTCTTTGCGCGCTTTTTCGAGGGAGATATTGTTGGCTTTCGCTTGATCTTCAATCGCTTTTTCAATCGCTTGTGATTTAATTAGGCGGTTAAACAGCGCTTGGCGATTGGGCAAATTTGGCCCAGAAGCTGCCAGCTTTTGGCGAGAGAAATGAATACGAGCCACTCGTGCCAATTTATGCGCGATAGATTCGTCGGTGCCGTGTGAATCAGCCATATAGCGCAGTGAAACGACGGGGCTAAAGCGCACCATGCAATCGCGTCCAGCAAAAATTACCGCGAGTGCTTTTTGTGGGCCATTTAAGGCTTGGAGATAGGGTTTCTCTTGCCCCTCTTTACCTGGTTTACGTCCCCAAAGCACCGTCGCTGGGATCATTTGAACGTCCAATTCCGTATCAAACTTATGTAGCTCAAGCAGTTCAGAAAAAAGAGCGATAGAGTCACTAGGAACGTGCTGATCACTGCGCATCAAGGTTGGGCGCGCCGAGATGAAAACATAACGGGCAAAACTTTTGCCGTTTAGCTCAAGTGGTTGCAGCGGGTCAGGTAAACCCAGTTCTTTGGCGTGAGTTTGCAAGGTGAGCAAATCAACACTTGAGCGAAAAGGTAAGGCGTAAACAATCGGCTTGTGAATATCAATGCCGTGGTCTTCTATTGGATTAGAAGGGATCGCCGTGCCTTTGACCAACGCAGACAAAGGTAATTTTAGTAGTGAACGAGATAATGAGTGTCCAGAAGACATAAAGGTCGTCGCCTCAAGAATATTTCAATATGCTTAAGCGCATGTCCATTTCCCTGTGAGTTGATACTCAGAGAAATCGATATGCGCCGAAGCGGCTAGCTATTTTTGAGCCGCAAGGATACCAGAAACTGGTCAAACCTTTTAATCATTATTGTTTAGTAAAACAGCATCACTTGCGAGCGCGGTGAGTGAATCGGTGAGGTATTTATCGGTCGATTGCGGCATTTTTTGTAAATAGCCAAAAAATAAGCGTCCGCTCTTCCATTTATTCGATTACTGGATATACTCACAGTTAACTGTATAAACAGACAGGTGAGATATGAAGCCGTTAACGCCCCGCCAGCAACAAGTATTTGATCTTATCCGCAGTAAGATCGACGAAACCGGAATGCCACCGACTCGCGCTGAAATCGCACGCGAGCTGGGTTTTCGTTCCGCCAATGCCGCAGAAGAGCATTTAAAAGCACTGGCTCGTAAACAAGCGATTGAGATTATTCCGGGTGCCTCTCGTGGGTTGCGTATCTTACTTGAAGCTGCCAATGAGCCAGAAGATCTTGGCCTGCCTTTAATTGGTCGAGTCGCGGCGGGAGAGCCTATTTTGGCGCAAGAGCATGTCGAAGCGCATTACCAAGTGGATCCCAATATGTTTCGCCCTCAAGCGGATTTCTTACTGCGTGTGCAAGGCGAAAGTATGAAAGATATTGGCATTATGGACGGTGACTTACTCGCGGTGCACAAAACACAAGACGTGCGTAATGGGCAAGTGGTAGTGGCGCGTGTTGAAGATGATGTGACGGTAAAACGTCTAGAACGCAAAGGCTCTACCGTGTTATTGCACGCAGAGAATGAAGCGTTCTCACCGATTGAAGTGGATCTTAAATCTCAGCAGCTCACCATTGAAGGTGTGGCCGTCGGCATTATTCGCAATACCGATTGGATGTAATTTATTATTGAGATCTATTCTCAATAACTTGTCATTCTAACTGATATTCATTATCATCTTCTTTGTTGTTACATCGAGTTGCGACATAAGGAAGATGGTAATGCCTACCGATAAACATTCACTAACCCCACGTCATCATATTCCAACCAATTTAGTTCAACCGTTGTGGTTTCGTAGCCGCGAAAGTTTGGTTGATAACGGGTTAGTGTATGATCCGATCGCTGCAAAGGCCTGCCAGAGCTGTCACTTAGCCCCCGAATGTTTAAGCGGTGATATCGATCAAAAACAATTGCTGCATGCGACCTTAACGCAATTGTGCGATCAACAAGTGCGCGCGTTTATTGAGCGTAACCCTGATGGATGGATCATTAATGTCGGTGCAGGGTTAGATACCCGTTTTTATCGGGTAGACAACGGGCGTTGCCATTGGATAGAACTCGATATCACCGAAAACCTGCTGTGGCGGCAGAAATTGTTTCATCGCAGTGAGCGTTATCAACATGTGTGTGGCAGTGTCGATGATCTTCAGTGGTTGGATGCATTGCCTATTGCGGAATCCTCAGCCGTTTTAATCGTTTGTGAGCATGCGTTATTAGATTGTACGGTACAGCAACTCACTTATTTTATCCGCGCATTGGGTTTGCATTTTTCTAATGCGGCGGCTTGTTTAATGCTGGCTGGAGACAAAACTGCTTCCGCTTTAGGTCAGAAAATGGGCTCAGGCCATTACGGACATGGTTTTGCTAATCCAACCGAAGCGGTACTCAATGTCTTGCCTTGGGCTTCGTCGGCAAAAACGTTTTCACCGCTCGATCAACATTGTGGCCGCTGGAAATTATGGCAACGTTGGTTAAGTAAGGTGATGGTTTACAAGCTGCGCTTAACACCCGTTTTAGTTTATGTCCGTTGGTGAGTAACCGCTAGCCGTCCTCCTATCACTCCGCTACACTTTGCTCTCACCCATGAGAGGTCAACGTGTTGCAATCTATTTTACAAACGTTATCGAATCGTTCCGTACATCGACAAGTGTTGCTACTGGCGATACCTATGGTGCTGTCCAATATTACCGTACCGCTGTTAGGTTTAGTTGATGCGGCGGTGATTGGTCATCTGGAACACGCTTGGTATTTAGGTGGGGTAGCACTTGGCGGTACGGTAGTCAGTGTCACTTTCTGGTTACTCGGTTTTTTAAGAATGTCGACCACAGGCCTTGCGGCGCAAGCATACGGTGAACAATCGTCACAAAAACTGGCGTTAGTCTTGCTGCAAGGGCTCTTGATGGCACTGGCATTTGCGTTGCTGTTTTTGATTCTGCATCGATGGATTGGTGATGCGATTTTTTCAGCCAGCAGTGCCAGTGAGCAAGTAAAGCAATATGGGTTGCAGTATTTTGTGATTCGAGCGTGGAGTGCGCCCGCCGCATTGGCCAACTTTGTACTGCTCGGCTGGCTGTTAGCCACGCAAAATGCCAAAGCGCCAATGTGGATGGTAATCATCACTAACTTAACTAACATCGCGTTGGATATTCTGTTTGTGTTGGGTTTCGGCTGGAAAGTGGAAGGTGCTGCGCTGGCATCGGTTATCGCCGATTATGCGGGCATGAGCTTTGGCTTACTGTGTGTTTGGTGCTATTGGTTGCGGCATCAACTCCCTTCGCCACTGCAGCTAGGTGTTTTAGTGACACAAGGTCTTAGCCGCTTTGTGAAATTGAATCGCGATATTTTCCTGCGTTCACTCTGTTTGCAGGCGGCGTTTAGCTTTATGACCTTTCAAGGGGCGGCGTTTGGCGATCAAACTGTGGCGGCTAACGCTGTCTTAATGAGTTTTTTGATGATGATCTCCTATGGCATGGATGGTTTCGCTTATGCGATGGAGGCCATGGTTGGCAAAGCGATTGGTGCAAAAAGTGAGACGCAGCTCAAAAGTGCTCTGATCGGCAGTTTTTTCTGGAGTGCGCTAATCTGTTTAGCGTTAACGGTGATGTTTGCGGTGTGGGGATCGGCGTTGATCACGCTGATCACTGACATTAACGCAGTTCAGCAAGCGGCTAACCGTTATCTACCGTGGCTGGTGGCGATGCCGTTAACCGCGATGTGGTGTTTTTTATTGGATGGTATTTTTATCGGCGCGACCAAAGGTAAAGAGATGCGCAACAGCATGTTTGTCGCGATGTGCAGTTTTTTCAGCGTTTTCTATCTGGCTCAGTCTTTGGGTAATCACGCCCTGTGGATGGCGATGATCAGCTTTATGGCGATGCGCGGCATCAGTTTAGGTGTGGTCTTTATCTCACAATGGCGACGCGGTGTTTTTCTCACTTGATCACCGAATCTATCCCTAAGCACCTCACTCACTAGGTTACCAAAAAGAAAGCCGCACTCGTTAGCGGCTTTCATTCCATTAGCAGGCAGAATTAGGTCGATGATTAGAACAATCGATTCAGGCCATTTAACGCCGCCACGCGGTAGGCTTCGGCCATGGTTGGATAATTGAAGGTGGTATTGACGAAATATTCGAGGGTATTGGCTTCGCCTTTTTGCTCCATAATTGCCTGTCCGATATGGATGATTTCAGCCGCGCGTTCTCCAAACACATGAATACCTAAAATTTCTTTTGTCTCGCGGTGAAACAAAATTTTCAAGCTGCCGATATCTTTGCCAGAAATTTGTGCTCGTGCGAGGTGTTTAAACGAAGAGCGGCCAACTTCATACGGAATTTTGGCCGCGGTGAGTTCTTGTTCTGTTTTGCCCACTGAACTGATTTCAGGAATGGTGTAAATCCCAGTTGGAATGTCATCAATTAAGTGCCCTTGCGCTTGACCATGAGCAATCGCTTGAGCGACAAATCGACCTTGATCATAGGCTGCGCTCGCAAGGCTTGGGTAGCCAATTACATCACCGACTGCGTAGATGTGCTCCACCGAGGTTTGATAGTTACGATTGACGGCCAGTTGGCCACGTGAGTCGGCATTCAGGCCCACCGCTTTGAGGTTCAATTTGTCAGTGTTGCCCGTGCGTCCATTGGCGTACAAGATACAGTCGGCTTTCATTTTTTTGCCCGATTGCAAGTGAACGATCACACCATCGTCAGTGCCTTCAATCTTTTCATGGGTTTCATCATTACGAATCACAATGCCGCTGTTCCAAAAATGGTACGAGAGTGCATCAGACGTTTCGTTATCCAGAAACGAAAGTAAGCGGTCACGGGTATTGATGAGGTCAGTTTTGACCCCTAAGCCTCGGAAAATCGAAGCGTATTCGCAACCAATGACGCCTGCACCATAAATAATGATGTGGCGAGGATCGTGTTTAAGCGAGAGAATCGAATCGCTGTCATAAACTCGTTCATGAGTAAAATCAACATCATCAGGTTGATAAGGGCGTGAGCCAGTCGCAATCACAAATTTGTCGGCGCTGTATTTTTCGATGCTGCCGTCAGTGTGCGTAACCGCCACGGTATTTTTGTGGGTAAACTTAGCTTTACCAAAAATCAGCGTACACTGATTGCGATCGTAAAAGCCTTGGCGCAAGCGCGTCTGTTTATCAATCACAGATTTAGCATGGCCTAAAATATCAGAGAAAGTGAGATGAATACTGGTGTTGTTTTTACAAAATAGAGGGTTACTGTTGAATTCGATGATGCGGCTGACCGCATGGCGTAACGCCTTGGAGGGAATGGTGCCCCAATGGGTACAACCTCCGCCAACACTACTCTCTTTTTCGATAATGGCGACATTAAACCCCGCTTTAGTCAAACCCATTGCGGCGCCTTCTCCGCCCGGGCCGCTACCAATTACGATGACATCGAAGTGGTTTTGGTTCGCCATACTCTATTCCTTGTTGTATTTGTTTAACATTGCTGTAGCGAGATTTTAACTGATCCATCAGTGCGGTAAACGATGTTGCCATCAGAGAGTGGAGAGGATCACGCTCGAGAGGTGAAAATGCCACTTTATGCTATTGCTTTGCCCATCTTACTGTGGCGAGTGATTGAAATTAGGTTAGGTGACTGTTTAATTGGTCACTTTGTCCAAAGAGGCGATGTTGTGGCTTAGACAACGTGCTCAATCACGTTATAGTATGGCTCAGATAGTAAAAGAGAAGCGACTTAATATGAAATCGATGGGAATTCGCGCATTACAAAAAGAAAAAACACGTCGTTCATTGATTGATGCAGCATTTAGCCAATTAAGTGCCGATCGGAGTTTTTCTAACTTAAGTTTACGAGAAGTGGCCCGCGAGGCGGGGATTGCGCCCACCTCATTCTATCGACATTTTAAAGATATGGATGAGTTGGGTTTAACCATGGTTGATGAAGGCGGTTTACTACTGCGCCAATTGATGCGCCAAGCACGGCAGCGCATTGTCAAAGAGGGCAGTGTGATTCGTACGTCGGTTGAAACCTTCATGGAATTTATTGAAAGTAGTCCCAATGTGTTTCGCCTATTACTGCGAGAACGCTCAGGTACTTCTTGCGAGTTTCGTGCCGCGGTAGTGCGAGAAATACAGCACTTTTCCGCAGAGCTTACCGAGTATTTGATGACGACAGGCATGGGCCGTGACGAGGCATTAACTCAGGCTGAAGCTTCCGTTATTTTAGTGTTCAGCTCCGGTGCTGAAGCTTTAGATTTGGATCGACGTGAGCGAGATGAGCTTGCTGAACGTTTGATCATGCAGTTGCGAATGCTAGCCAAAGGGGCATTTTGGTATCGCAAAGAACGTGAACGTAATCGGCTCAAAGGGGGGATAGAGTAATGTCGAATGAAAACAACACAACCCATCGTGGTTCGGAAAGAAAAACACTTGTGCTAGCGCTCATCGCAGGTATGTGCGGCGATGCCTTGTTGTCTTGGGTAACCATTAGCCAAGTTCCGTTCTCCATTTTCCCACTGATTGCATTAGTGCTTTCTGTGCAGGCGTTGTATCAAGAATATTTGCGCCATCCGGTGGCGGAAGATCTTCCATTGGTAGCGCTTGCCTGTTTCTTTGTCGGTGCTTTTGGTCACTCGGCGTTTATCAAGGCGCAATATCCAGATTCTGGTTCTAACTTTTTCGCCATTCTCGTACTGCTGTTGTTGCTACTCTGGGTTGGAAGAAAATTGGGTTTTCTTGGTCGCCATCGCACCGACTAAGTCATCAATGGCAGGGTAGATATAGCGTGCGATGTGACCGTCATCCAAGCCTATCAAAGACATATCACAGGGATGTGGACGCCGTTTTCTTGTCGTAGCGTCATGCATCCCGCTGCCACGTAATCGTTGTAAGTGGCGATAGCCGTTATCGGTGCGTTTTTAAATACGATGCGAAATTGGTTTGAACGCTATTCGGTAAACGTAATTATTGCCAGTTAGCTGGAATTCTTTGTGCACACTAGGGCTCCAAGAATCATCACCACCCACGCCCATGTGCTGATGGTCTAGGCGCACATAAATGGTTTTTTCTGCCATTAAATCACAGGTGTGTTTTGCTTTTGCCAGCGTCTGTTGAGCATATTGACTGACACTAAATTGGAAATCGCCAGATATCGCCAGTTCGTTCACTTGCAGCCATTGAGTTCCACAACGTAAGCCACTGTCGGTTGGGAAAATGTACGGAGTGTGCATCTCTTCTAGCGTTTGCGTGTGCAAGCCAAAACGTGCTGCAGATAGGCGGTCTGGGTAGTTCTCAAACGGACCTAAACCTTGCCAAGTGATTGGTGTACTCTGCTCATGCAATGGCAATTGCAACTCCAAGCCGATACGTGGCATGGGTGGTAGATCATCGGCAAGTGTCACATCAACGGTCAGCTGCATTTCGCCACTGTTTTTCAGCGTATGCGTCCAAGTGGTGATGGCTTGTACGGCACCGTTGAATTGGTAAGCGAAAGTTGATGTTACTTGCACGGCATGCGCCAACATGTCGCTATGGCAACTGACACATTCGCGTTTCCATTGGCCAATACCAGCCATATCCCAACGACATACCCAAGCGTTTGGATCTACGTTATCCACTTCACTCACACCAATATCGTTATCCAGTGGCGCACGGAAGAAGTTATCTTGCGGTGCCGCCAGCATTTGCGCTTTGCCATCGACTTGCCAATCAATCATCAAGCCTGTTTGACTATCCCAGTACCATTGATGCTTCTCATCTAGGCTGGTGACTACGATCATGCCTTTTTGCTGGCTTATCGCTGGGGCTGGTTGCGTTTCCAATTTAGGCATGGCGAGACCTGCGGTATTGCGTAGCGCAAATTGCTCAGAAGCGCTCACATGTCCCGCGGGTGCCCAAAGTGTTTCAGCCACTAAGGTGATGTCAGTATTCAAGTGGTATCGCGCTTCTGTTTTAGGTGTAAATTCAAAAGCAATCTCTACGGTTGCTTGGCTATCGGCTTTGATGTTCAGCACAACAGAGCCAGATTGAATCAATTTGCCATCTTCCAAAAGTGACCAGTTCAATTGCTCGTTGTCCGTTGCACGAAATAGGTTTTCGTTAGTTACTAATAGATGACAGAATCCTTTCGCTTGTTCTTGCAGCGACACGCGAATCATACGCTGGCAGTATTTGGCTTCTTCCAATGTTGGATGCACAGTGCGATCTGGGAAGATCAACCCGTTAATGCAGAACTGGCGGTCATTGATTTTATCGCCAAAATCGCCACCGTAAGCCCAGAAGTGTTGGCCGTTCTCGTCCCATTGGCTCAAGCCTTGGTCTACCCAATCCCAGATAAAGCCGCCTTGAAGGCGAGGAAACTCGCGGAATGCATTCCAATATTCATTAAAACTCCCCAAACTGTTACCCATCGCGTGGGCGTATTCACATAAGATCAGTGGGCGAGTTTCGTTGGGTAGAGAAATCCATTTTTTGATTGGCCATTTTGGTACTGCTTCATCTGCAATCGTTGTATTCACACGGGCGTACATAGGCGCAATGATGTCGGTTGCAGCGGTATTGGCACCGCCACCTTCATATTGAACAGGGCGCGACGGATCGTAGTTTTTCGACCAAGCGTACATCGCATTGTGGTTGCTACCGTGGCCAGACTCGTTACCCAAAGACCAGATGATGATAGAAGGATGGTTTTTATCGCGCATCACCATTTGGGTGTAGCGGCTCATGTATGCGTGCGCCCATTGTGGATTGCTCGAAAGGCGATTCATCGGCTGCATGCCATGGGTTTCGATGTTCGCTTCATCGCACACGTACAAGCCGTATTGGTCACACAGTTCGTACCAACGAGGGTGATTTGGGTAGTGCGCTGTACGTACCGCGTTGAAATTGTATTGCTTCATCAAACAGATATCGCGGATCATGTCTTCTTCTGTCATCACATGTCCAAGATCTGGGTGATGCTCGTGACGATTAACGCCACGGATCAGCAAAGGCTTGCCGTTGAGTTTCAACTGACCATCAGTGATTTCCACTTTGCGAAAGCCCACATGATAGGCTTCACTCTCCAGATGCATGCCGTTTTCATCTAATAGGGAAATGACTAGGCGGTATAGATTGGGGGTTTCTGCGCTCCATTTGTTTGGCTCACGCACGTGCAATGTTTGAAATACCACGTCATCGTATGTGCCTCGCTCGTCAATACGGCGGTTGTGCGGGCGATCAATTCGCGGCTCAGTCACTGCGCATTCACCATCAAAGAGCTGCACTTGCACTTGGTAACAATCTGGCGCTGAAATGTGCGTCACGATTGATAGTGAACCATCGCGATAACACGCATCCAAATCTGGCGTGACGAATACATCTTCAATGCAGTATTGCGGTTTAGAAAGCAAAGTTACGTCGCGGAAAATACCACTTAGCCACCACATGTCTTGGTCTTCTAGGTAGCAGCCATCACACCAACGCATCACCATCACGGCAAGTGTATTCTCGCCAGCCACTAGGTAGGGCGATAAGTCGAATTCGGAAGGCAAACGGCTATCTTGGCTGTATCCCACCCAAGTGCCGTTGCACCATAGGTGGAATGCTGAGTTCACACCATCGAAGATGATGCGCTGGGTATTGGCAAGATCGGCTTCTGAGCGGGAAATCGTAGTGCGGTAACAACCTGTCGGGTTTTCGGCGGGCACGAATGGAGGGTTTACTTCAAACGGGTATTTTACGTTGGTGTAAATTGGTTTGTCGTAGCCTTGTAGCTGCCAGTTGGAAGGGACCGTTATTTCATCCCAGTTCGTGTCATTGAATTTGGTTTGAATAAACTCGCCTTCGACTTGTTCTGGCGAGTCAAACACTTTGAATTTCCATTGGCCATTCAGCGATTGACGTTGGGCGTAAACGCCGTCACGGGCATGGCCAATATCTCGGTAACTGGAAAGTGGGCTGTGTGCTTTTAAGCAGTGAATATTCACTGATTGTGGGGTTTCCCAGTCACGTCGTTGGAGAATATCTGAAAATGCCTTCATGGTTTTCCTACTTGATTTTTTGTTTCTAACCGTGTTGCGCTACGGTAGTGAATACCGTAATGGATGACTTTTTTGCTCTGGTAATCGATGCTAACGCGGCAAAAAACAGTGCCATACATAGAGTAGCTAATCGTTTTATTTTTTGAGTCCTAGCTTGCTACTCAGTGTAAATAAAATATGGAAACGTTTCCATGGTGAGGTTTGCATTTTCATAGTAATAACGGATTTATTCTTCTTTCGTGTGATCATCTTCTCTTGAATGTGTTTTTAAGCAATTTTAACGGCGAGTGATGAACTTTCCTTGGTGAGATTGGCTTTGGATCTGACGTTTATATCAAAATCAATCTGTAAACGTTCCCATGAATTTGGTTTGGCTCACCGATTATTTTGTTCTATTCATTGTGATGCGATGTAATTTCCTGCTTCAAAGTCAGACAAAATGACAGATAACCATTGATTGAATTAACCGGTGAGCAGGTTCTACTGATTGTAGAATTGGGTGAGTATGCAAAGATTTTGCACTGGGGGCAGAAGGTAAGCGGCGATCTCAACGGTTATCATATGGGCTCTGCATCGCCCGCCCTGATTAAACTGTTAGTCAGAGCGAGCGGCATAATAGGTAATGTTGTCAGTACGAATGCGTGAAAGCCGATTAAATCGAAATTTAAATACCGATTGAAAGTCTTATTTAATCTTCTCCAGCATCACACCTGCTTCCATGTGGTGGGTAAATCGAACTCTGAATCTTGTGGCGTCTTCTAAAATCCAACTTTGCATTTTAATTTATTGTTTTTATTTGTGTTTTAATTGTTCGTTGTCCAAGGGTGTCTTTAGCCGTACAATGAAAACTCGTCTTTTCCCGTACCCCACGCCGTACCCAGAGCCGTACCCAGAAATACAGAGGTTTTTCAGTCATGATCAAGCCAGTCGATAAAATTAGTACGAACGCCACACTGAAAGCATTGAAGCCACAAAACAAGGAATATTTAATTCCAGATAAGAAAATAGAAGGATTGAATATTCGCGTTCGACCAACGGGCACGATGACTTGGATCTTTCGCTTTCAGGCTGGTAACAAACACGAAAAAATCACCATGGGGCGGTATGTTAAGTTGAAACCGGAAATGGGGATGACGCTTGAACAGGCTCGAACAGAAGCAGGGCGTTACCGTAGCTGGCTGGAAAATAATAAAAATCCGAAGCAGGAACTAGCGCGAGAGCAGCGCGAGCAAGAGGAAGCGAAAACTTTTGATGATGCTTTTACCAGTTATGACGAGAAGCGTTTGTCCAAGCAGCTACGAGGTGAACAACCGAGGGCAACTTATAGTCGGGATATCAAGCCATTTCTTGGTCACATCAAATTAGAAGAGTTGAGAATTTCTGATCTCAATAAAGTATTTGATGCAAAGGTTGATGAGAATGGACAGAGAAAAGCGGGTGCGATTAGTGCATGCCATAGAATAATCAATCAGGTGCTCAACCATGCGCTAGCTTTGAATATGATTGGTGCTCATCCTGCACCACATTTGAAATCCAAGGATGTCGGTGGTGGCTCTAAGGTCACAAAACGCAATTTGAGCTTTTCAGAGTTGAAGACTTTGCTAACCAGTTTGCCTTCTTGGCGTACAGAGCCCTCAAACGTCCGTTTAATGCAGTTTTTGCTTGGGTGTGGGCAACGTATTAGTGCCGTGCTTGAAATGCGCTGGAGTGAGGTAGATTTGCAAGATAAGGTATGGTTGTTGCCTGCCAGTTCAGAGGATCGTCACACCAAAAGCCAAGAGAGCCGAAAAGTACCATTAAGCGATTACCTGTTGGCGCTTCTTAAAGAGCAGCGTGAGAGTGTGCCAAGCAAATGGAAACTTGTTTGGCCTCAGCTTTTGGCCGATAAGGTTCAGGAACCCGCAGCAGTACGTGCGCTCATTAAACGTAACTTACCGGATGATTTTGAACGTTTCTCACCACACGATCTGCGCCGTACGTTTATCAGCCGTTGTAGCGAAATGGGGCTGGATATCGTGGCGATTGAAAAGACGGTTGGTCACCAGCTACCAGGCATGTTGCGGGTATACAACCATCACGATTACCTTGAAGAGCAGTTAGTTGTACTGAAAGCGTGGGGCGAGAAGTTGCAATCTCTGACGGTTGCCAATGTCGTACCTTTATTACCGACGAAATCTGCATAATGCTTGAGTGGTCAGTTTGACTCAGACAAAAAATAAAAATGGGAGCTTAAGGCTCCTTCTAGTCTAAATAGGCTCAATAATAATGCTTTCGGAGTTTCCTCTGCTAGGTTATTTGAGTTAGTTCTGGTCAATCCAAGCTTTTCGGGATTGATTCAAAGACAAAATCAATTGCTACATCATCAATATATTGTGGAATAACATATCTAAGCGTGATTGCGTTTTGATCTGGTCTAAAGGAGGTATACGCAGTCACAATGGTATCTATAAATCACGAAGGCTCTCTCAGAACCGTAACTTAATGATATTAAAAGATTGAACATTGGTTAGTATAAGAATTACCATTATGCTCGTATTTGTGTATGTCAATTTTTTATTCGGCGAGTTTATATGCGACTGCTGAAGAGAGGATTATATGATTTTTGATAGGATCAATGTTAATAATCTGCTGTTGGATTTGGATAACTCTAGGTTCCCAAATCAACCTGAGAACCAGCGACAAGCGATAGAGTTTATGCTTAAACAGCAGGGAGATAAGCTGTTTAAGCTAGCAAAAGATATCATTGAGTTCGGCGTTGATCCATCAGAGCGACTCGTTGTAGTTAAAGATGAATCAGAGAACTACGTTGTAGTTGAAGGGAACCGAAGAGTTACTACTCTGAAGCTTCTTCAAAATATAGATATTGTTGATGAAGATAAAACTGTTCGTAAGATCAAAGGGCTATTGGCTTCGAATCCTGACATTCCGCAAGCTGTGGAATGTGTCATCTATCAACAAGATGACGAAGGTTATGAGCACTGGGTTAACTTAAAGCATACAGGTGAGAATGATGGTGTAGGCCGAGTTCACTGGAAAGGTCAAGAGGTTGATCGCCATAGAGCTAAGCATGGTGAAACATCATTCGGCAACCAGCTAATCACTTTTATTACCAAAGAATCGAATATCAAGAGTTCGATAAAGAGCAATACCAACAAGCTAAAAATCACCAACATCACTCGTCTATTGGGAGACCCTGCTGTGCGTGAGAGGCTCTCTCTTCATATGGTGACAGGAAGTCTGTTTTGTAAATGCCCAAAAGAGCAATTTGTTGAGCGTATCACTAAGCTACTTGATGAGATGCTTGAAACTGATGACAACGGTAAGATTCAATTCACAGTCAACCGTATCAAGAAAAAGGATGATCGCAAAGATTTCATGAATCAATTGGGTATTGTTACTCCAGAGCAAGTATTATTGAGATCTTGGAAGCTGACAGACCCCGCTAGCTACCCATCAAAAGCTGATGGCAGTAGGAAGAATATTGATGCGAAACCTAATGGTATAGAGAGTGAAGATCTTTCGTCATCACTAGAGGGTGCACCGAAAGGTGAAATAGATCCTCAAACTGCTACAGACAAGGAGACTGAAAATGGGAAGCCTAACGAGGGGGCAGATAAACCAAAATCTTCAAACGGTAAAGGCAGTAAGCTCGCACCAAACCCTAACCGGAATATGCTTATTCCTGCTAGCTGCAAGTTAACTATTAGTGACAATAAGAAGTGCTCTGGATTGTTTAGAGAGTTGAAAAGTAAGCTAACTTTTGACGATCACCGATTTAGTATATCTGTTCTTATTCGTGTTTTCCTCGAAATGTCAGTCAGTCATTACATGGAGAAGCACCAGATCCAGCTGCAAAATCCTAAGAAAACAGGACTTCATGACAAAGTTGTTGCTGTAACTGATTGCTTGCTTGGTAATAAGAAGATTACTGGACAAGAAGCAACTTCTTTGAAAGCCAACTCTAATAACTACTTTAAAGCTAGCGGTGCAGGCCAGCAATATGTTCATAATTTGCACATGATGCCTGACAAAGTCTCAATTAATACCATGTGGGATAACTTGGAGCCTCTTTTCAAAGGAATATGGCAAGATTGATAAGAATGGCCAAATTGGTAATAGGTTGCTACTATCCGCCCGCAGAAACAAAAGAATGAGTAGCAATTATGGCGTTTTACACACCGCTTCGTTATCCCGGAGGTAAGGGAAAGCTAGCGTATTACCTTAAAGCATTGATTGAAGAGAATGGACTACATGATGGTCATTATGTAGAACCGTTTGCTGGCGGAGCAGGAGTTGCGCTTGAGCTAATGTTTCAAGAATATGTTCGACATATTCATATCAATGACCTAGATAAAGCGGTGTACTCGTTCTGGTTGTCTGTAATTGAGCATACAGAAGAATTGTGTGCTCTAATTCATGATACTGCTGTGACTATCGAAGAATGGGAACGTCAGCGAACTATCGTTGCTGATAGCGAAAACAGATCTCCATTACAACTAGGATTTGCAACATTCTTCCTTAATCGAACTAATCGATCTGGCATACTTAAAGCAGGGGTTATTGGTGGTAAGGCTCAAGCTGGTAAGTGGAAGCTTGATGTTCGCTATAACAAAGATGAGTTGATCAATCGCATTCAACGTATTGCAATGAATCGAGACAGGATTCATGTATATAATCTGGACACCGCTGAGATGTTGAAAAGCAAGCTCGATCACCTTCCTCAAGACACTCTCATCTATCTAGACCCACCTTACTATCTCAAAGGGCAAGGACTTTATCGGAATTTTTACAATCATGATGATCATGTTCAGATTAGAGATATTCTAGATGGCATAACAGATAAGCCCTGGGTTGTTTCTTACGACAATGCGCCAGAAATCTCGGATATCTATGCTTTATATCGTCAGAAAGTCTTTGATCTTCAGTACACCGCTCAAACTAAACGAGTCGGCTCTGAGATTATGATTTACTCGGATAATATTCGAATCCCAGACCTGAAGTTAGGTAAAAAATAGGATAAGGATATTTTTTGCATAGTATAGCTGTTAAATCATTCTAACTGTAAGTATGAAAAAGTCAGGGATTAGTGACAATAGAAGCGAAGGAGATAGTGTGGCATCGTCAAATATTCAAAAACAACGCTGGGCGAGAAATGTCTTCTCTCGTTATGCTAAAAATCATCGAAAGCGACTCAGAACAAGAAAGAAGTCTTTCACAACTCGCCGGATTCCTTCATCACAAAGTGATGGTTTAAAAAGCGCTAAGCCTAAAACTGAGAAGTTTAAGCTTCTATCTAATGTGTTGACGGTTGCTCCTATGTATCCTGAATACAGGGATAAAACTCTTTCTTTTTTTAAGGATATTGGTTCTTTTTTAGATTCTTCTGAGCAGAGTAACTTTTACGGAACAGTGCTCTTGAATCTAGGAAAGGTAGAGAAGGTAGATCCTAGCGGGTGTGCTTTCTTGTTTTCTTACATTGAAATGTTTCAAGAGCTGTACCCAAGAGTTAATTTCAAGATTAAATATCCAAATCAAATTAAGCCTCATGTCGGTAGCTCCGTTGAGACTATCCAACCAAATCACGTTTTTAACCACCTAGAGTTATATAAACAGTTAGGTAGTCCTAAAGCCCCCCTTTGCCATACACTTCCCCCTCCTAAGCTTAAGGTGTGGGAAACGGAATCTTTTGCCCAAAGTGACTCATCGTTGGTAGGACAAATACTCGAAAACGTATGTAGGAAAGTACCAGATGTTTCACGTGAGCAAATTCCTAAAATATATAAGATACTAATAGAAGCGGTTAACAACTGCCCAGAGCATGCTTATGACGCATCATTCATGAATGAAAAAGGCTTACAATATAAGAAAACTCGTTGCTTGTTTGCTACTATGGAGGGTCGCCTAGTAGTAGTTGTTGCAGACCTTGGAGTTGGTATCCGTTACACTTTAGAGCATGGTAAGGCGAAAGATTCGTGGGAGCTTTTTAAGCGATTCCAACGGTTAGTCAGCAGGAACAAAGACTTTTCGTCTAGAGATAGCGAATGCTTACAAGGCATGATTAACATTAAAAATGTTCGCGAAAGAAGCTCAAGACATAAAGACTTTGACAATAGGGGCTACGGTGGAGTTGACTTACAAAAGGCTATTAAAGAGTTAAAAGGTCGGCTTTTGATTATGTCGGGCAAAGGCTCTCTTATGCTAGATGCATCAAACCCTGACTCAATGGATGTTGATCCTAAAGACTTTAATACGAGCTTGAATGGCACATTGATTTCCATGTCTATCCCATTAACAGTTAAATGATGAGTAATCGCATGTTCGATTTAAAAGTGACTGACTTTACGAAGTACCCTGGACCAAGGTATATATCCCTTGGTGACAATAGTGGTGAAGAGTTTCGTGAACAGTATTTGATAGAGGCGCTTAAAGATGACCCGGAAGTTTCAGTTAACTTAGATGGAGTTCTTGGTTATGGTTCTTCATTCTTGGAAGAGATATTTGGTGGTATAGTCCGAGCTATGCCTTCCCATCCTGCAACTATACACCCAAATGGCGAGCCAATCGTTAAGCACGATTTTATCACTTTAGAAATGATTAATTTTATTGGTGACAACTTGGTTTCTAATGATGACCCGTCAGTTATTCAGGAAGTAAATAGTTATATCAGTCGTCAGATAAATGAGATTGAAGGATAATTAGAATGACTTGGTGGATAGCTTTCATCATTGCTGTGTTAGGTTGGTATTTTACAGCTACCCAGAATGCCAAGAACAGTACACGAGCATTGATTAACCAAGAAATAAAAGAAGCGAGAGCTAAACTACATGATCTTATTGTGTCTTGCTCTCACGAAGACTGCCAATTTCCTCTAAGAGCAAATGGTGAGGACTTTGTGAAGATGCAGACGTATATCGTGTCAATTCAAGAGCTTGATAAGTTATATGTCTCTTATAATTCGCCTTATTTTAAACATATTAGGGCCATCAGTACTTGTATATCTTTATTGACTAAGCTCTCTGAATACCAATGCCTTAGCAAGGCCAAAGAGTTTATTAGTCATTGGTTTATACCACAATCACATGCGGCTTCTGAAAGTCATTACTCGACCTTTGAGTTGTTAGGACATACTTCGACTATTCGTCAGTCTCTAACCAGCGATGCAGAAGATATGAACGAAGAAACACGTCTTGCTATGTTAAACCTTGAGTATAAAAAACTTTGCCTTTCTTATCAGTTTGTTAGTTAGACTGTATGGTAATTCTAAAAAGTCTTTCAAAGCTAAAATGGCTTAACCTCGGTTAAGCCAGTGCTTCTATGTTTTTTAGCCAACTATCAAACAAAGGGCATTTCTCACGCATAGTATCTAGGCCTACTTCTAAAGCTGCCAAAGTTCCTAAAAGTGGTTTTTCATAGCCGAAAATATGGCTTTCGATGCGCTTACTTGGTGCTGTTTGCGGACTGTTGTTGATATGTTCTGGTGAATCGAAGCTGTTTGCGATCTCGGTAAAGGCCGCTTCCAATTCTACTTTGTCCATCCCTTGAGCCATCTTTGTCGGATCGCTAAAGAGCAGTGCTTCAAACTCGTACATCTGCACGTAAGGGATAAACCGACGCATAGCGTTCGCACCGATTTTCTCAGTTAATTTTTCTGCGAATGCGTTTTGCAATGTTTGAGCCTTAACGGCGACAGATGCATTGGCATCGACGGCATTCTTACCAGGGAAGCTCTCTGGTAACCCGTAAAAATCAAAGAAGGTGGTGCAATAGCACTGTTGATCTGCCAGCAAACGCTTTTCGATATCAGGAGCAAGCCGTTCAAACTTGAAGTTTCCTCCTTTATGGCCTGGGCGACCAATAAGCCCTGGCATCAAGTAAATGCCTTTAAGGGCGAATGGCTCCACCAGCAACTCTTTCACAAAAGCTTCTTCTGTTTGTCCTTCACAAATTACATGCACTATGGTCATTTTGATGGTCTCCCACCAATGATGTTTTTCTCCCATAGCTCGCCAACCGAATAATCATCTAGCCAAGTACGGAATTTATCAGCATCTAAGCGTTTAAATGTCGATGCGCCTTCTTTACGCTCTACAACAATAAGATCATCCAACTCAAATTCATTAAGCAGTGGAACGGATTGCGTAGATACGATCACCTGCATCCGTTTTGACGCACTGCGTAACAATGCCCCTAATAGCGTTATCGCATAAGGGTGTAAGCCTAGTTCTGGCTCGTCGATGATGATGGTCGATGGTGGGTTAGGTTGCAATAAAGCTGTGACCAAACAAATAAAACGGATAGAGCCATCGGAAAGCTGACTTGGCCAAAGAGGGTAGTCACTATCGGCTTGTTTCCACAGTAAGCGTATTTGCTCTTCACCAGAAGCAAGCTGAATAGGTTTGAGAACGAAGTCATCAAAGAATGGTACAGCTAAACGCACGGTTTTGCAGATTTGTGCATACACCTCAGAGTTTTCACGCTGTAGCTTAAATAAGTATGCGGCTAAGTTGCTCGCATCTGAACGTAGATACTCGTTATCGTGAACTGCCCCAAGGCGCTTTACTGCTGCTGTGTCGCTCGTATCATGGAAATGAAAAACCTTCCAAGCAGAAATCGCTGAATAACAGAAAGAGGCCACTTTTGATGACGTGCCTGATTGCATCTCTTTCTTTAAGTTAGACTCCTTGTGTCCGGCTCCTAAGTTGGGCTCTGTAACCCCAAAAAATGGGCCGTCAAAATAGAGCTTCTCACTCGAAAAAGTGAAATTATCGTCCGTGGTAGGCTCTAAATCTGCTGAATAGCCATTCACCCCAAAACGTATAGTGGTATGAAGTTTCTGAGTCTCTTTGACGCCATATGACAATACACGATCTGCGCCACCTTGTTTGCTCGTCCAAACTTGCAAACGACCTTCAACTAACTCATGCAACATTCTAAAGTAACTGACAAAGTTACTCTTACCGACGCCATTTGCACCGATAAGAACGTTTAAGTTGTTGAGCTGTAGCTTATCCAGCGAACGGATAGACTTAAACCCCTGGATGGTTAACCTGTCTATCTTACTCATTGGCTTCCTCTTTTCTGGTTACGACGCATTGTTGATTGAATGGCCTGTTGATTAAGTAGAACTAAGCGCATTGCGATTGATGGGCGATTATACCTCACAGCTGTCACTTTCTGCGCTTTCCTCTTTGTTTTCTCAATCAAACCCTGACGGTCTTAAAATTGTGCATCAAGTCTAAGATGAGAGTAGCACACAAATCCGTGTCACTTTATAGCTTAAAATACCACGATTTGCTGTTGCTGCCCCATAGCAATCAAAACAATTTCAGATAGATATCATCGTCGTGCATACCTCAACGGTTTCATTTTTAGGAGCTTTTTATGCGCGAAAATAACTACTATTTTGATGGTCCTGTTACGGCGGACAGGGTGCTCGACGCGGCCGCAGAAATCCTTGCTGCACGCGCCCTCCGAGGCGATCAATATTGCAATCCCGATGCAACAAAAACCTATTTATCTTGCAAGTTAAAACACCATGAAAGAGAGGTGTTTGCGGTGATGTTTCTAGATAATCAGCATCGCCTTATTGCCTTTGAAGAGCTGTTCTTTGGCACAATTGATTCAGCAAGTGTTTATCCCCGAGAAGTCCTCAAAGCGGCTTTAAAAGTCAATGCCGCCGCGCTCATCTTTGCTCACAATCACCCTTCTGGCGATGCCACTCCTTCCCAAGCCGATAAACAAATTACGCAAAGGCTTAAAGAGGCTTTAGCGCTGGTGGACATTCGAGTTCTTGATCATATCGTGGTTGGTGATAGCGCCATCTCTTTTGCAGAAAGGGGGCTACTATGATCCAGAAAACATCGGGTGAACTGGAACTGCTGGATGGCTTTCATCGAGCATTGCTTTTGGTAATCCAACGTTATTCGATTCCTCCACAAGCTCAACGTATGGTCCTGAACTGTCGACAAAAACGCTATTACCAGACGGGGCAGGGGCTGCATCCCATTGAAATTCAATTTCGTCGTACATCGGCCAGTGAAGATTGGCAGGTTGTCTGCTTAGCGAGTTTTTCTTATTCGGAAAATAAACCGAGTGAGATGGAGCCTGAACTCTACTTTCATCTCTTCAATCTTTGGTGTTATCAACCAGATAGCGGTGCTGCAAGTCTCGCACACCCGCAAGTGAAAGCGCTGTTAGATACTTGGCTGAACGCGCTCTCTCGACACCTTACTCAGTCCCTCTTTGATGACATTCAGTTATCGATGATTCAAACCTTCGATGAACACCACTCATGATCACATTTTAACCTCGGCCACTTTTAGGAGATCTAGCCATGTCTATACTGAATTTTACGCCGTCAGTGCTGCCTGTTTCTAATAAGCTTCTGGCGTTATTAAACCAACATTGTCATGCCTCAATGGAATCAACACAGTCCACCAGCCATGCCCTCTCTATCCATTTTCGAGACAAAAGCTATAGCGCGGAAGAAGGGGGATATCATCCGGTTGAGATTGGCCTCAACATTGTGAATGGTAAAACGGTTGATATTCTCTACATTACCGATTTTGCGTATATGGGGAGCTATTATCCGGAGTTAGAGCGATGTATTGATTTTGACTTTGGCAATCAAGTCGCTTTTACCGTCGCCACGGGATGGCAAAGCATTCGCTCTCCAGGTTTCGATGAGCTGTATCAAATGTGGGAGCAAAACTTTCTTCAGTACGTTGAATGGGAGTGTTACGATGATATCGAAGTTAGAGGGTTCAGTTAATGGTCAAGTAAGTATGAATAGCACTGCTCCATCATTCCTCAGTAGTTAACTCACCGATACGTCCATCACGCTCAGCAACTCGTTCAAGAATCCAATCTTGAATCTCACTTTCCAGCCACGCAACACTGCGAAAACCAAGTGACACTGATTTTGGGAATTTTTTCTCAGCCATTAACTTATACATATATGCTCTGCTTAATCCTGTTACATCTAATACTTCTTTTAGTCTAATTAACCTCATTTTTTATTCCTCGTTGATTTCTTCTCATGAGGAAGACACGAGCTGTAATTTTTCCGAACCAAACTTAAGGAACTACTATGTCTACAACTAACGATCTCTTTATCACGCTAGAAAGAGATATTCTTGAGGCATCATTAAATGAGGCCGAACGAACTTATGTGCTTAATAATTTAAAGCAAATAAAAAAGCACAATCTCAATATCCTGATCACGGGGGCGACAGGCGCAGGAAAAAGCTCAACCATAAATGCTCTATTTGACATGATGGTTGCCCAAGTCGGCATCAATAGTGATCCACACACTGAATGTGTTCAGTGTTACCATTTAAATAATCTCGTGCTATGGGACACTCCGGGGCTAGGAGATGGGATCGATGAGGATAAAAAACACGTACAGGCCATTAAACAGCTTCTCAACAAACGAGATGACCATGGTCAGTTGGTCATTGATTTAGTTCTGGTGATACTTGATGGCGGCTCTCGCGATCTGGGAACACCATTGAGACTCATCAATGACATTGTTATCCCGCAATTAGGCGATGAAGCCGAAAAACGGCTCATCCTTGCGGTGAATCAAGCCGACGTTGCATTGAAAGGGCCTGAATCATGGAACTACAGCGACAATCTACCAACGGACAAGGCTAAGGCATTTCTGGAGAAACAACAAAACTCGATAGCAAGACGTATACATAAAGCCACACAGATAAATGTGAAGACTCTTTACTTTGTGGCGGGCTACAGTGATGGAGTCAATCGCCAGAGGCCTTACAATCTATCAAAATTGCTTTATACCATTGTCGAAATACTACCAAACAATAAACGAGTAATGCTGGCAAATCGTACCATTTCCAATGATGCAGATAATTGGAAAGATAACGATGCCAGCGATTACAATAAAAAAACCACCTTAAGTCTTTGGGAAGCCATTGTAGAAACAACTTTACAAGGCGCATCTATTGGTTCCGATATTGGATCTATTTTCGGAAAACCAGGCGAGATCCTAGGTAAAGTCATAGGCTCTGTCGCTGGTCTATTTTTCGGTGGTTTACGATATACATTTGGGTTTTAAATGTAACCATTAAAAAGAGGCTCGCCTCTTTTTTTATTTTCGACTAGTCGAAAAGTTTTTTAATCCATTCGAATATACTTTCGTATTAACTTTAGCCAAGTAGCTTAAGCGATAAAAACACTGTCGGTATTCCTCTTGATAAGAATCTTTCCCCTTATGAATGTAATAAGTAGAGTTACTTGGGAAATGCACACTACTTCTCACCTCAAAGTAATCATTACCTAAAGCACTTGCCCATGCCTCCTTTATCATTGAAGACAAATTACCACTATCATTAGCAAAATGTCCTAAACAAAAATAGATATCCTTATTGAAAATTAAAGCTATATGATAATGTGGCATTTCTGAAGTTGCATATTCTTTAACCCAAATATACCTTAAATTACATCTTCCTGTCTTTCCCTTCCTTTTTAAATCATTCTCTATCTTGGATTTTATTGATTCAATAAATCGAGTTATAACTCGACTATCTTCATGGAAATAATATTTTGGATATCTAAGGTCTACTCGCTGTACATAAATCCTATTGTATTCATCTAATGATGTTTTCAATACGTTATTAATGCGTGATAAATACTCAAGTACTAATTTTCCATGTTCTGTTATGACTGGTTGAGATAAGTGTTCATATTCATTGATTAGAGTGAGATTTGGGTTTTGCATGAAACTTGTCATTATTTTATTACCTTTTTGATATTTGTTCATAAAAGGTAATTTTGTTGTTATTTTTAATTTTTTGACTTGATCTTCTTATATTAACTATACCGGAATTTGTATTGTTTTAATGGCGTGATTCTATCAGGGTTTAATCTTCATTTATTCACTCTGATAAAAAATGAAGAAATATTATTATTGTGAATTTAAACTGTTTTCATTGCGATGAGTGGTTTTTTGACGTGCATTGCGGCCAATGTTTATGAGTGTTTTTGTCACGGCCTTTTTTTAATGATGTTCTTACTTGGTAGATTCTCCACTTTAGCATCACTTTTAAACCATGTTTTTATCATGTTTTTATCACGTTTTTATAATATTCTTTACTATGTTTTTATAGTGTTTGTTATGATTGAATAAATATGGTTATGATGTTTTTGTGAGGGGTTATGAGTTATTTTAAATTGGGGTTTTATAAGGTTTTAGAGGTGCACATAAAATCAAATAAAGAGTTTTGTTATTTCATTTGGCTGATTTTTAGTAGTGATGAATTGCTTGAATTTTATTTCATGAGGTCTAATCAAAGTCGTATGGATTTTACGATTAAATCTCCTTTGCATGGTTTGATAAATGAAAATTTTAAGGATATTAAAATTCCGAAATATTCGCCCAAGACTCATGGTGAACGTTGCGATGACATTTTAATTTTTTTAAAGACATTTAGAGATTTTATTTCCATTAATATTGATAATAAAATTATATCCACTCATGAGCTTGAGTATTTCCTTGTTTTTATTCGCAATACTTATATCTCTGAGATTAGTAATGAAAGATTTAGCTGGTTAACCCCACGAGATAGAAAACTTTGTTTGTGGACATATAAGTATCTATTGAAAGTCGGTATTGTTAATGAATCGAAGTTTTATGATAATGAGGAGATGGCTTTATATTGTACGGCAGGCTTTAAATTGTGGAATACTTCGGAAGAAGAGAAAAATAAAAGATATAAAAAGTTGATATTAGCTAGGAATGAAAAAAAGCATAGAGACAAAAAATCAAATAGTTAAAAATATTCTAAATCAAAAAAGTCTAAGTATGCGGATGATGATACTTACAATACGATTCTATCGATAGTGAATTCTGGTGAAATAGATATTGATTCAATCCAAAGTGCAATAATTAACCTTATTCAATCAACAATGAATAGCAAGTGTTAGAATGTTTATAGGTTAAGGTAGATGTATTTAATATTAAACACATCTACCATGATAACCTAAGTATAACATGTTCCCCAACGCATAGAGCTGCATGTAAGTGCAAAGTGAGCTTATAGATAAATTCTATGATTGCGTCGGGGAATGAACCTAGCTAACACCTCAGAAGAGCCAAGTAGAAAGAGAGTATCTTTCCATTTATATAATCGTAGATTTTTTGTTCCCGTACCCCAAGCCGTACCCAGAGAGATTTTTGCTACAATTAAAAACCGTTTAAACCCTTATTTAATCTTCTCCAGCATCACACCTGCTTCCATGTGGTGGGTGTAAGGGAATTGGTCGAATAGAGCGAAACGAGTCACTTTGTGTGTTTCACATAGAGTGTCTAAATTCTCTTTTAAGGTTTCTGGGTTGCAGGAGATATACACAATCCGCTCGTAGCCTTGCACCATTTTGCAGGTATCGATATCCATACCCGAGCGCGGTGGGTCAACAAAAATGGTGTTGCAACGATAGCTTTTGAGATCAACCCCAGCCTGTTGCAAACGGCGAAACTCACGTTGACCTTCCATCGCTTGAGTAAATTCTTCGGCAGACATGCGGATGATTTGCACATTGTCTATTTTATTCGCCGCAATGTTGTATTGCGCGGAATCAACAGAAGGTTTGGCTAATTCGGTTGCGAGCACTCGCTCGAAATTTTTCGCCAATGCCAGTGAAAAGTTACCATTCCCACAGTAGAGCTCTAATAAATCGCCTTGGCTCTCTTGCGTGCAGTCAACGGCCCATTCCAACATTTTTTGCGCAACAGTACCGTTTGGTTGAGTAAAACTGTTTTCCACTTGTTGATAAATGTAACTTTGACCATGTACGTTCAGTTTCTCAATCACAAAATCTCGATCTAGCACGACTTTCATTTTACGTGCACGGCCAATCAAATTGAGGTTGAATCCCTCATCATTGAGACGCTGTTTTAATGCTTTTGCTTGGGTTATCCATTCTTCATCGAGTTGGCGATGATAAAGCAGAGAAACCAGTACTTCACCACTAAGAGTGGAGAGAAAATCGACTTGGAAAAGTTTACGACGCAGTGAGTCGCTGCCTTTAAGTGCATCGACCAAAAGTGGCATCAAATCATTAATTAAACGACTGGCCGCAGGAAACTGGTCAACGCGGTATTTTTCACGCGTTTCTTGGTTGAACATGATGTAATAAAGCTCATCACCTTCGTGCCAAACTCGAAATTCTGCACGCATACGGTAATGCTGCTCTGGTGATTCAAACACTTCCAACTGAGGCATGTTGTATTGTGCGAACATTTGGGTCAGACGCTCGGTCTTTTCCGCCAACTGTTGCTGGTAGTGTTGTGGGTTTACATCAAGAGTCGCCATGGTATTACCTTTGCTTGGGTATGGTGCATTCAAATAATAAAGAGCGCAGATTTTATTCAATCCCTCGCGCTTGTCCAGTTTTGTCCTGAATTAGTCATTAATTGCGAGCTAACAAAAATAGCTGACACCAATCAGTACTAGACAAATTATCAATAGAGCCATAGTATCGCCCTCAGCTGGTGCTATCTAGCGGTATAGATGGCCGAAAAGGGAATCTGGTGTGAATCCAGAACTGACGCGCAGCGGTAAGAGAGAACGAACACCCAATATGACACTGCAGGAAAATGCTGTGGGAAGTCGGGTTAGTAGGTCAAGAGCTCTCAAGTCCGAATACCTGCCAGCAGCCAAATCTATTCCACCTTTTGGTTGATTTGGTAGGACTTACGCGAATTAGGATCACAATATGAATAAATCCCTTTTAGCGGCGGCTGTAACATCGCTGCTTCCGTATGCCTCTTCTTATGCTCAAGACGTTACCACTGATGAAACGATGGTCGTTCTAGCTAAAAGTGACTTCAACAACTCTATCGAAGACATTCCAGCTAACGTAACTGTGATCAATTCGGACGATATTGCTGCAAGCGGAGCTAGGAGCTTAGACACGTTACTGCGAGCACGTGCAGGCATTCAGATTTCTGATAGTAACAGTGGCCCCGTCTTTGCCATCCGAGGTTTTACTGGTGGACAAGCAGCGAACAACACATTTATTCTCGTTGATGGACGTCGTTTGAATAAACAAGATCTGTCTGCGCCTCAAGTGAGTTCTATTTTGATTTCGCAGATTGAACGTGTCGAAGTTCTATCTGGTAGTGCCGCCGTGCTATACGGAGATCAAGCGGTGGGTGGTGTCATCAACATCATTACTAAAGGTGGCCATCAAGATGGTGGCAATGTCTCAGTAAGTGTTGGTAGTTTTGATTCTATCGCGGGTAGTGTTGACGTTTCTGAGCAGCTCAATGAACGTTGGAACCTATTCTTGAGTGCAAGCCAAGACAACAGTGATAACTATCGTGAGCATAATAAGCGTGAGACTGGTGCATTGCTTGGCCGACTAAACTATGAGCAAGACAAAACTGAGTTTTTCGTTGAAGCGAGCTATTACGATAACAACCGTGAATATGTTGGCTCATTAACCGAAGAACAATATAAGCAAGACCCAACTCAGGCTGGTTCGACAAATCCAACGGATTACTCTCATGAAATTACTAAAGCACTTCGTACAGGTTATAAACGTCACATAAGTGGTTCGTGGATTGTTGGCACAGACGTAATTTACGATAACACGTCAGGCTCTGGCTCAGCTTGGGGCAGTTCAACTACCAGCAAAAGCAAACAGTTATTTGGTTCAGTGAGCCTAGAAAACCAGTTCTCAACTCAATCTGGTGAAGGTAATATTCTCTTTGGCTTAGAAGGTACTGACAGTGATCATTCGTACAAATCCTCATCAACTGACAGAGCCAATGAGCAAAATGATTATAGTGTTTTTGGTCAGTTAAATTATCCACTTATCACAAACCTAACATTGACTACTGGTGCGAGATACAGCTCCGTCGCTGATGAGTTGTACGATGGTGCTATCTACCCAGAGGCTGAAAAGCTATCTGAATCTCAGGATGCTTACGAACTCGGACTTAACTACAAAATTAATCAGTTTCAGCGAGTTTATGTGCGCGGAGAAACGAACTTTAGGTTTGCTAAGATTGACGAGCAAGCTTATACCTCACCCGGTGTTTTAGGTTTGAAACCTCAAACAGGTAAATCTTTAGAAGCTGGCTGGGGGCTTTTGGGGGACGATTACAGTATTAAAATAGACGTATTTAACCTACAGCTAGAAGATGAGATTGTTTTTGATAACAGCGCACCAACACCTATTGGTGGCTTTTTTCCTGGCGCTAACGTCAATGCTGATGAATCTGAACGGAATGGTATTAGTGTTAGCGGCGATCTATACGCAAATGAAAATCTTCAGTTAGGGCTAGAGTACAACCTTATTGATGCTGAATTTTCAAGTGGTGGTGATAAAGGTAAGACATTGCCTTGGGTCGCTCGCAATACTGGGCGAGCATTTGTAACATATGATATTAGCTATGAATGGCAGTTGTTTGTTGAAGGTGTCTACACGGGCTCTCGTTATAAAGATGGTGATACATCAAACAGCTTAGATAAGTTGCCCGCATATTGGCTAAGTAACCTAGCGGTAAGTTATATCAAAAAAGAGTGGTCAGCGACTCTACGTGTCGATAATGCATTTGATAAAAAATATGCAGAAAATGCCAACAACTGGGGAGCTTACTACCCAGGAGATGGGCGTAAAATTATGCTCACAAGCTCTTACCAATTCTAATCACCTCAAACCGCCTTTGGGCGGTTTTTACTTTGCAACTGTGATGATGAAAAAGGACGTTATTGTCAGTTGATCCAGTAGCTATCGATCAGGAAGAGCGTTTTTGTCACCAAAGATACCGAGCAAGAGCATTGCCAATTGATAAAGAGCGAGTATGATCGGAACGTTTTCATTATAAGGTGCTCAGAGTGTCGCAACCGTCTCAGCTTAATGTGCTTATCTTTGACTCTGGTGTTGGTGGGTTATCGGTTTATCAAGAGGTCCAAGCCAAACTACCACAATTAAACTACATCTACCTGTTTGACAATGAAGCTTATCCTTATGGAGAGCTCAATCAAGAGGTGTTAATTAAGCGTGTGGTTAGGTTGGTAAGCGATGTCGTTGTGAAAGAGCGTATTGATTTGGTCGTTATTGCTTGTAATACCGCAAGCACCATCGTCTTACCCAAGCTGCGTTCTTGTCTTGCTGTACCAGTTGTGGGGGTTGTCCCTGCGATTAAACCGGCCTCGTCACTGGCAAATAAAGCCGTGGGACTCATTGCTACCCCAGCGACTATCACTCGTCAATACACTCACGATTTGATTCGAGATTTCTCATCTGACAAGAATGTTGAATTGCTAGGGTCAACGCGCTTAGTGGATATGGCAGAAGAAAAATTGAGGGGCAAAGCTGTCGATCTTGCAGAATTAAAAGAGATTCTTAGCCCTTTGGTGAACCGTATTGATGTGGCGGTCCTTGGCTGTACACACTTCCCATTAATAAAAGAAGAGATCCAAGCCGTATTAGGGAAGAGTGTCGTGCTAGTTGATTCCGGAGAAGCTATTGCTCGTCGTGTGCAAGAGCTATTGGGCGTGAAAAGCGAGCCACAATACAAAATCAAACAACACAGGATATTATCAAGCGCACCTCCTTGGGAAGAAAGCGCGCTCAATAGCCGATTAGCTCACTTAGGTTTTACTCCTGTTCAAACATATCGTCATCAGGATGTTTAGGATCATTCGCCACACGTACTTTTAATGTACGCTGCATATAGTCTTTCTCATTCAAAGCTGAAATAGCACCATCTACATTTGCAGAAGCCATCACAACAAAGCCAAATCCACGCCTTTTGCCTGTTCGCTTATCTTTCATCAAACGTACGGCAAAGACTTCTCCATATTTGGCAAAAAGTTCACGAACATGAGCTTCATTCGCTTTGTATGGCAAGTTACCGACATACAGTGTTTTCGTTGAGAGTTTTGACTCCTCATCATCGGTTAGCGTTTTGCTGCCAAAAAATTTAAAAACAAGAGCGGAAGAGACAACACCAAGAACAAAAGTAATTGCGGGAGAAAGCGCGACCAGAGAAAAAAGGATTGCGCCTATTATTGCAAGAGATGCAACCAGTAAAATCGATTTATTAGAGTTCATATTGGAATACTACATATCAAGTAAAAGAAGAAGGATGTCTAGGATTAACAAAATAGACACATCAATCTTACGTTTATGCTTGGTGTTTTTCCAACCAATTGCTGTGATAACCTTCAAATGTTGAAGTTTTATTCAATAAAACGCGACATTGGTGGCTTTTTAAGCGAATGAAAGGTGATTTTAAAAAAGAACTTGTCACATTGTAAAACCTCCCTATAATGCCGCCTCACTGACACGGAGTGAGGCAAGCCTCACAAACGAGTTACTAGTTGAAAGAGAAAGATAGTTAAAAATAACTCTTGACTCTTAAAAGCTAAAGCGTATTATTCGCACCCCTAGCGACACGGACTTAACGGTCTTGTTCGACAGGAACGCTCTTTAACAATATAAACCTATCAATCTGTGTGGGCACTCGTTGATGATAATCAAAAAAGATTTATCAATGAACTGAGTGACCAATCAGAATCAAGTTTACTTGATTTTGGCACAGTCAATTCATTGTTGTTCTGTTGGAACAACAATAGCTTTAAAATTACGTTTTACTTTCGAGTAAGA
>NZ_JAMQXI010000007.1:0-151103 GCF_024743775.1 Vibrio sp. RM-69-4 | reverse complement strand
CCCCGTTTCTGGTTAGAACTGATCTGCACCATCAATACTGGACACCACTCTAAGTGACTTTCCATACCTGTAGTTATCCATATTTTTCTAATTTAGAAAAGTCACTGACTCACAAATGTCCACCGACGTTTCAGATCTTCCTGAACCCTACTAAATGTTACTGCCAAACTTCATGTTGACCAAAAACACTGAGAGGAGGTCATCATGAGAAAGTTATCATCTGGAAAATGCAGTGGCATCAAAAGGCCATTTAAGCTTGAAGAGATCTGGCGGATCAGAACTAGGCTAGAGATTGAAAATGATCTGATGCAGCTCGCACTACTGAACCTAGCTATAGATAGCAAGTTAAGAGCGAGTGATTTGCTAAAACTACACGTTTACGATGTTTCTTCGCAAGGAGTTATCTATGAAAGGGTTCAGTGCATCCAGCAAAAAACTGGCACCGATGTCCACTATGAGATTACTCCGAGAACACAGCAAAGTATTAGCCGATGGATTTTTGCAGCATCTCTAGAGGCAAGCAGTTTTCTATTCCCGAGTAGCCGACGCACTGGGCAACCTATCAGCTACTCATTCTATCGTTCAATTATCAGGAATTGGGCTGCAAAACTGGGACTGAATGCTGACTATTACGGCACTCATTCCATGCGCCGCACCAAAGCCACTTTAATCTATGCCAGAACGAAAAACATCAGGGCCGTACAGATCTTACTTGGACATTCGAAGCTAGATAACACAATTCGATACCTTGGCGTTGAGCTAGAAGACGCTCTGAGGTTGTCTGAGAAAACAGACTGCTGACAGACAGGAGACAGGAGCTGCCACAGGCTTTTCTTCTGAAAAGCCTGTGGCCCAAAACAATTCAGAGCTTCTCTTATTTTGGATAGGTAAGGCTGCACAAAGCTTTGATGATACGTAGTGAAAACTGTCGTTTTTATTCAATCTTTAGCTAAGAGCAAGAACTATGATGTGTGACATCGAAAAGCAATGCTCACTTGAAGAGTCATTGTATAGCATGCAGGATAAAAACGATGTTAAACATTAAACCAATCGATAACCTAGAACAGATTCATTCCCTAAAACAAGTGTACTTTGCTCAATCCACCGCACCCTTAGACGGTATGTGGCATTTCGGTTTTGTACCAATGGCGACTCACTACGGGTTCTATGAACAAGGTGCTCTTGTAGGATACTGCTGTATCAACAGTGATGGTTATATGCTGCAATTTTATCTATCCACCGAGGCGAACACCGATCAAAGAGATTTATTTACGTTAATTACTGATGGAAACAGCTCTGTCATTGGTGACGTTAAAGGCGCTTTTGTTAGCACAGCTGAGACTCAATATCTATCGCTGTGCATGGATAACTCTTTACAGTTTACAGTCAATGCGTTGATGTATCAGCAGATGGAAAAAAGCGATGAAAACGTCCAATGTAACGTTGAACTACAGCAAGCATCCACTGATCAATTGGAGCAGTTTGTTGAATTTGCTGCGGCTAACATTGGAGCACCCAAAGAATGGTTAACTGGCTATTACAACAACCTAATCAATTGCAAAGAACTATTTGGTTACTGGCAGGGAACAGAACTACTTGCCGCAGGTGAATGCCGCTTATTCGACGAATTTCAAACGGAATATGCCGATCTGGGCATGATTGTCGCGCAGTCACAACGTGGGAAAGGCATTGCTACTCAAGTGCTTCACTGGCTCGTAAAAAGCGCCAATGAGCGTAACTTAACGCCAATTTGTTCTACCGAGAGCAGTAATGTAGGTGCGCAAAAGGCAATAAAACGAGCGGGTCTCACGGCAGTCAATCGTATTGTCCAGATTGAATTCGAACTATAGTAACGAATCACAAACTATTTCTGGCTATGCTAGGCTGCTCTGAAATGGGCGTCCCTCATCAAGTTATAGGAATTCTAGATGCTCCATTGGTTATTATCACCGAAAGCTCCAACTGTCGCTAAGTATGTTCAATGCTATTGGCTGATTGAAAAACAACCGAATGCCGAGAGCTATCCATTCCCGAAGCTTAACCCTGACCCTTGTGCTCACTTAATCATTTCGCCCAAAAATCAACGCTATCGTTATGATTTCAATTCGGCTGCTTCTATAGGATTAGGAAGTCATTGGCTCTATCCCCATCAACAAACCGTTGCACTAGATCATACCAATCCGTTCGTTCATCTTGGGATTAAATTTCATACTGGAGCCTTGTATAGCTTGCCCCAATTTTCGAAGCAAGTGGCTCTTTTAGAGCAATCCATGTTACTCGATCAAGTTGAAGAGGTAGCAAGCGGTGACAGGCTTTATAATCTATTGGATTTAGATGAGTTAATTACTCTTGCTCAAAGTGACCCGAATAATTGTGTTGATCAACTCGATACGAAATTAACACCGTGGCTCAAACTGTGCTCTGAAGATAAGCACAGTGAACTTACTCGGCAAGCTTTGAAGCATCTTGATAATACCCCCATCTCTGATTTGGGAGAGCGGCTTTTTTGCTCACAACGAACCTTAGAGAGAAGCTTTCAGCGTGTGACTGGAATGACGCTGAAGCAGTGCCAATCCATGAATCGATTAGAGGTGATGTTAGAGTATATTTATCAGCGAGACTCAGACGCACTCGACTGGGTAGATATTGCGTTCAGATTTGGATTTAGTGACCAACCCCATTTAATCCGCTACCTAAAAAAGCAGTTAGGATTAACGCCGAAAACCTATGAAAAAGAGCGAGGGTTAACAATTGATGTCTATGGTGGTATCACAGCTAGCAACGATTGAGATTGTCGGAAATGTTCAATCTCAGAACCGTTTAATTTGGATAATATCAGGCAATACCAAACAATTTACCAACGGAATATCGGAATGATTAGAAAACTCAAGCCAACAGATATTGAACGCATTTTAACAATTTGGCTTAATGCATCCATCAAGGCTCACGGTTTTGTATCGCCAGAGTTCTGGAAGTCACAAGTTCCCAGCATGCGTGATATCTACATCCCTGCCTCAGAGACTTATGTATATGAAAAAAATGGTGAGATTGTAGGGTTCTACTCGCTATACGAAGACATGTTAGCGGCAATTTTTGTTGCACCAGAGCATCAATGTAAAGGTATTGGTAAAGAGTTAATCGCTCATGTTAAGCCTCAAAGAAATACTCTAACTCTTTCTGTATATAAAGCCAATCACGCAAGCTATCAGTTCTATCTAAAGCAAGGGTTTATCACCATCAGTGAGCAGTTGGATGAGCATACGGGACATCCTGAGTGCATGATGAAGTGGGATCGATATTAGTCACTGGAGTTGTTGTTAGCTCACTTTTGTCCAAAAATGAGCTAGAAATTAATCTCTATTTATTATTGTCATTTCGTCAATCTTAGTAGTAACGAACCTCAAAAATGATCAAACTATATTGTTCTCCGATAATCGCGTTAACCTCAGTTAAATAACGATACAAAAAAGGTCGCTCCTTATGGGCGAACTTTGCAATATAGGGTTTTGAAGTGAAAATGAGTCATCACTTCATCACTTCATCACTTCATCACTTGAAATAGCAATTACTCTTCTTCAGGGTCCGCTTTCGTTTCGGCGCTAAATTCCAACACTTGGTTGTCGATTAAGCGTACTTTACCCAGAAATGCAGACACTAAGATCACCGCTTGTGTGGTCTCATTAGAGATCAGTTGCAGCGTTTTGGCATCGCGAATAAACAACTCATCAGGTTGTAGCCCAGCAGCGCGCAATTGGTCACTGGCATCTTCAATGATCGACGCGTAATCGTCGCGGCCACCACGCAGTGCACTGCTTATCCAACGCATGGTGCGAGCAAGGACAGGTGCACGTTGGCGTTCATCTAACGTCAGCAGCCCGTTACGTGAACTCATCGCCAAGCCATCCATTTCACGGACGGTAGGGACGCCGACAATCTCGATATCCATACAAAGATCGCTGACCATTTGGCGGATCACCGCTAACTGTTGAAAATCTTTTTCACCAAAACAGGCAACATTCGGCTGCACTATGTTGAACAGCTTAGCGACTATGGTTGCAACGCCACGGAAATGCCCTGGTCTTGATGCGCCTTCTAGCATATGAGAAAGCCCCGGTACTTCAACAAAGGTCTGTTTTTCTAATCCTTGCGGGTACATTATTTCTGGGGTTGGGGTAAAGACCAAATCAACCGCTTCCGCGTTGAGTTTACTTAAGTCTTCATCCAGTGTTCTCGGGTAGTTATTTAAGTCATCCGCGCGGTCAAATTGCATCGGGTTAACAAAAATACTGACCACGACCACATTGCCCTCTTCACGTGCTTTACGCACTAGGGTTAAGTGGCCTTCATGTAAATTGCCCATGGTCGGTACAAAAGCGACTCGGCGGCCTTCACGCTTATACTGTTTGATCTGCTCGCGAAGAGCTGAAATGTCAGCAAAAGTTTGCATGAATATCTCCTTTAGGCGATGGTATGAGCGTCATCAGGGAAAGCGGCACTTTCTACATCTGCGATGTATTTTGCGACGGCTTTACGCATATCCCCTGTTTCAGCAAGAAAGTTTTTCGAGAATTTTGGCATGTAATTCGCCGAAATTCCGAACATATCGTGCATTACTAGAATTTGTCCATCGGTCACGTTACCTGCGCCAATGCCAATCACTGGCACATCAAGCACTTCGGTAATTCGCGCTGCTAGGCTGGCCGGTACACACTCTAATAACACAATTTGTGCGCCCGCTTCTTGGAGCGCCAACGCGTCTTTGACCATTCGGTCTGCTTTTTCTTGGTCGCGGCCTTGTACTTTATAGCCACCAAAAATATTGACCGATTGTGGTGTTAAACCAAGGTGTGCGCAAACCGGAACCGCGCGTTCAGTCAGCATTTTCACAGTTTCTACTAGCCAATCACCACCTTCGATTTTGACCATATTTGCACCCGCTTGCATCAATTTAGCGGCGCTTTCACAGGCTTGTTGTGGTGTGGCATAGCTCATAAAAGGCATATCAGCCATCAATAAACAGTTAGGGCTACCAGCACGCACGCTGCGTGTGTGGTAGGCAATCTCTTCGACGGTGACGGGTAGGGTATCTGTGTGACCTTGTAGCACCATGCCTAGAGAATCACCCACTAATAATACAGGCATCTCTTGGCTTTCAAAAAGCTGAGCAAAGCTTGCGTCATACGCGGTGACGGTTGCAAATTTACGACCTTGTTGTTTCCATTGGATCAGATCGTTTATGGTGATTTTTTTCATTAAATGTCCTTACGAGGCGCTGGCGAGTGCCAAATACCGAGCCCGTTACGTTCGACGAGCGGTAACAGTTGATTGAGCTCAGTCCCATCAGGGAGTTGTAAACTTGGTGCAATTTCGGCGAGCGGATAGAGCACGAATTCACGTACTTTCATTCCGTAGTGAGGAATGGTCAATCGCTCGGAATCGATCACCTCATTGCCGTAAAGAAGAATATCCAGATCGAGCGTTCTTGGCCCCCAACGTTCTTCTTTGCGAACTCGCCCTTGCTCTAACTCGATATTTTGGGTGCAATCGAGCAGCTCAAGTGGCGTTAAATCGGTTTCTATCGCAACCACCGCATTGATGTAATCGGGCTGGTTTTGTGGCCCCATCGGTGTACTACTGTACAAGGATGAGGCGCTTAAAAATCGAGAGTGTGGCAAACATTTCAAGGCTTCAATGGCCTGCTTAGCTTGCACGATTGGGTCGCCTAAATTACTGCCAACAGCAATATAAACGAGAATCATGATTCTGGGCGGCTCTTTTTATTACGTGGGCTTCTGCGGCGGCGTACATTGGGTTTGTTACTTGCGCCACTTTCCAAATCATTTGCCATCGCTTGGCGCATATCTCGCCCGGCGCTTTCAAACGTTGTCCACCAGTCAGCCAGCTTCTTCGTCTCTCCGCCTTCGATCTCGCCACGCATTTGTAGAAAATCAAAACCCGCTCGGAATTTGTTGAGCTCCATAAGGCGGAAGGCGCGTTTCCCATTGCGACGTGGTAAGCGCAACTGCAATTGCCAAATTTCGCGAATTGTCGCGGTATGACGACGAGGTATGGCAAGGGTTTTCACCACTTGGTCAAGGATGAGGTTACTCGCTTCCATGACGGCGTCGTAATAGGCGAAATTACGCTGCTGCATTAACGCATCAGCCAGTTTCACTGTCGGGTACCAGAACATGGCCGCAAACATGAAGGCTGGGTTGATGCGTTTACCTTCTTCAATACGCAGGTCGGTTGAGTCTAAGACCAGATCCAACATCTGTTCTGTGTGCGAGTCGTAGTCTGGAGTGAACTCTTGAGCTATCACAGGGAACAACTGCTGGAACAGGTTGTACTCACGCATTAAGTGGTAGGTTTCTAAACCGTGGCCGGTTTGCAGCATCTTTAGCGATTCTTCGTACAAACGTGCCGCAGGAATATCTTGCAGTAAAGGAGCAAGATGTTCGATTGGGTCGGCAGTCTCTTCTTCGATATCGAAATCGAGCTTGGCCGCAAAACGAATCGCACGCAACATGCGCACTGGGTCTTCACGGTAGCGCGTTTCAGGATCGCCAATTAAGCGGATGAGCTTATCTTCTAAGTCGTCCATGCCGCCAGCATAATCATGAATGCTGTAATCACCGATGTTGTAATACATGGCGTTAATCGTGAAGTCACGGCGTTCAGCATCTTCATCAATGGTGCCGTAGACGTTATCACGAAGCAGCATACCCGCTTCAGATTGTGCTGAGACGTTTTGGCTCGGCTCTTGATGGTGTCCACGGAAAGTCGCCACTTCCACTACGTCGCGGCCAAACATGATGTGCGCTAAGCGAAAGCGACGGCCGATCAAGCGGCAATTGCGAAACTGTTGGCGTATTTGCTCTGGTGTTGCATTAGTGGCGATATCAAAATCTTTTGGTGTCTCACCTAATAGTAGGTCGCGTACTCCACCACCGACTAAATAGGCGTCAAAACCTGCGCCATGAAGTCGGTATAGCACCTTGAGCGCATTATCGCTGATTTGCTTGCGCGAAATATTGTGTTCATCACGAGTGATAATATTTAGAGCTAAGTCTTGGTAAACGCGATTTTCGCGTGGTGTATAGTCGTTTTTATTCATGTGCATCTGGCAATAATTGGTTTTTGCCAACCTTGCTTTTGTTATTTAAAGTGCCCGTTCGGGACGATTTTGCGGCTAATCATAGCGTAAGGATAGCCTTTTGAGAATCACGGTGTGATCTCGGTCTCCCGAGGGAGTTGTTCAACGTGCCAATTCTGACTGCCCCAAAAGATAATTTCATCGATGGAAGCGTCGCTAATCTCTTGTTTTATCTCAAACCCTAAAAAGCGCATTGCCTTAAGCAAGGTAGGTTTAGGGTTTTGAATATCAATGGCTGTGGCATGATTCTGTTTGGATAATTTATTGCCATTACCATCCATCGCGAGCGGCAGGTGAAGGTAGCTTACCGGAGTTTTATGTAAGCAATGATACAAGCTGATTTGTCGTCCTGTTGGTTCAATTAAATCGGCTCCCCGCACCACTTCCGTCACTCCTTGATCGATATCATCGAGCACTACGGCAAGATTATAAGCAAATAAACCGTCACGTCGCTTAATGATGAAGTCTTCCTGTGCTAATGCTTTAGGAATGTGAATTTCGCCATGTTTTTGGTCGAAAAATGACTCTACCGGTGTATCAACACGCAACCTAACCGCGCAATCTTCGGTTAATGTTGGTTTTTTATAGCGGCATGTACCGGGATAAAAGCCACCCATCTGTTTAATTTGTTTACGCGTGCAATCACAATAATAGGCTTGCCCTGATTCAAGCCAAGCCTCAATTTGATCTTGGTATAAAGTGTGGCGCTGGCTTTGATAAACCACCTCGCCATCCCAATGCAAACCATAGGCTTCAATGGCTTGAAGTATCAGGGTGGAGGCTCCTGGCATTTCCCTTGGCGGATCTAAATCTTCGATGCGAACCAACCACTTACCTTGCTGTGATTTTGCTTGAAAGTAGCTGCCAAGTGCAGCGATCAAAGAACCAAAATGAAGTGGGCCTGAAGGTGATGGGGCAAATCGGCCAATATAGTGCATTGCGATTCATCCAAGTTACAAGTTATTTGGGTATCGAGTGAAAACAAAAAGGGAGCTTTAGCTCCCTTTTTTAACACAAACAAAAGGTAAGATTAACCTTGCATCTGTTTTTCTTTAAGTTCGGCTAGCGTTTTGCAGTCAATGCAAAGGTCCGCCGTTGGTCGAGCTTCTAAGCGACGAACGCCGATTTCCACGCCACAAGATTCACAAAAACCAAAATCATCTTCTTCAATTTTGCTTAATGTTTTTTCAATTTTCTTGATCAAGCGACGTTCACGGTCACGGTTACGCAATTCCAAGCTGAATTCTTCTTCTTGAGAAGCGCGATCAACGGGATCGGGAAAGTTTGCGGCTTCATCTTGCATATGGTGAACGGTACGCTCAACTTCTTCACGAAGTTGGTTGCGCCAAGCACTTAAAATTTTTGTAAAGTGAGCTATTTGCTCAGGTGACATATACTCTTCACCTGGCTTTTCCTGATACGGCTCAACACCTGCAATGGCTAGGATGCCTATCGCTTTTTTCTTTAATTCCGGCATGCAGCATCTCCTACTAACACCTAGTCAACTGCGCGAGCAGCTAATTTTAGGCGGGTATCTATAGCAAAAAGATCTATAGGAGGCAAACACTCAATCGTAAACTTATTGTCAATGTGAAGGCGCCATCAATTTTTTGTCGCTAATGGGCGAATTCTACAGTGTTAACGAGCTTGATTTCATTCCTTGAAAGTACAGCCTTGTAGCACAGTACTTCCACCCCTTCTTTTTGCGCTTGTTTCAATAATAGTGAATAGTTTGCGTCTATATGGAGTGCAGGCGAGACTTTTTCAATCCCTGAATGCAAAACAGCAAACAAAAGTACTGCTCTGCTTCCACTTTTTGCCATTTCCGTTAATTCACGCAAATGCTTTTGTCCACGCGTTGTAACGGCATCGGGGAAATAACCTTGTCCTGAATTGCAGGCGATATCGTCGTGTGGAGAGTAACGTTCATCCAATAAGGTGACGCTTTTCACTTCTATATAGCACGTCGGTTTAGAGGGTGATTTGAGCAAGATATCAATTCGGCTATTTTCTTGGCCGTAGCGCACTTCAGTTTGTAATTGCTCATATCCTTGCAGCTCTTTGATGATGCCGTTTTGAATCGCTTCTACTGCCAGCGTATTCGCCCGAGCCGTGTTGACGCAAATGCAGTGGCCTTGCTGGGTTTCAGTCAGCTCCCAACTGTGTGGGTATTTACGTTTAGGGTTGTCCGAGGTGGAGAACCAGACACGATTACCCGCCTCGGCGCAGCCCGTCATCGCGCCAGTATTGGCGCAGTGAATAGTCTCTTGTTGACCATCGGCAAACTCAATGTCGGCCAAAAAACGCTTGTAGCGTTTGAGTAAGGTCGCGGATCTAAGTGGAGGATTGAACTGCATTTATCTACTGTTTTTATGTACAATGTTGCCGCCATTTAACCATAAGGATTGCACATTGTCACAATTGCCCATTCAAGCTGTGATGCCCGAGCTGCTGGCGGGAGTACAAGCTCACCCACAGATGATTGTCAAAGCCGCTCCTGGCGCGGGTAAGTCGACCCATTTCCCGTTACAGCTATTAAAAGCGCAATTATTCACGGGTAAGATCATCATGCTTGAACCGCGTCGTTTGGCGGCGCGCAATATTGCTTGCTATTTAGCACAGCAATTAGGTGAGAGTGTTGGGCAAACCGTCGGCTATCGTATGCGTGGTGAGAGTAAAGTCAGCGCAGCGACACAGCTTGAAATTGTGACAGAAGGGATCATGACACGTATGATCCAAACCGATCCTGAGCTAAGCGGAATCGATCTCTTGATCTTCGATGAGTATCACGAGCGGAGTATTCACGCGGATACGGCTCTCGCATTAAGTTTGGAAGTGCAATCAGCTCTGCGAGAAGATCTTAAAATCGTCGTAATGTCGGCAACCTTAGATCAACTGGCATTGCAGTCATTATTACCCCAAGCACTTTATGTGCAATCTGAAGGTCGCGCTTATCCGGTTGAAGTGCGCTATGCACCGCTGCGAGCCAATGATTATCTTGTGCCGACGATGAGCAAACAGATTGAAGGCTTGATGCGAGCTGAAAGTGGCTCTCTGCTGGCTTTTTTACCTGGCGTTTCAGCCATTAAACAGCTTGAACAGCAGCTCGCACACTTAGCCGATGAGTTTGATATTTGTCCTTTATACGGGCAGTTGAGTCTACAAGCGCAGCAAAAAGCGATTGCGCCTGCAGTAGCAGGCAAACGGAAAATTGTGCTAGCGACTAATATTGCCGAAACATCGCTGACCATTGAGGGGATACGCTTAGTGGTGGATGCAGGGCTAGAGCGGATAGCGAAGTTTGATCTTAAAACGGGCATCACTCGTTTAGAGCAAGTGAAAATTGCCCAGTCATCGGCGCAGCAACGCACGGGGCGCGCCGGACGCCTAGAACCTGGCATCTGTTTGCGCCTTTACAGCGAAGCACAATATAAGCAGCAACCCCAAGTGCCGAGCGCGGAAATATTGCACAGTGACTTAGCGCCTTTAGCGATGGAGCTTGCGCAGTGGGGTGTGGTGTCGGTCAACGATTTGCCTTGGCTGGATACACCACCACCAGCAGCGATGCAGCAAGCTTGGAGTCTATTGCATACGCTTGGTTTGATGGACAGCAAACAGCAGCTCAGCGCATTGGGTAAAAAAGCGCAGTCACTCGGTGTGGAACCAAGGCTGGTGAGTATGCTGCTCAACGCCCATGAAACGAGTGATTCAATGCTCAATACGGCGCTCGCTGTGACCGCTTTATTGGAAGAGCCTGAGCGTAATGTGCTGGATTTACAACATAGCTTAATGCGTTGGCAGCAAGCGACTCACCCTAAAACACAAAACCTACATCAGCGTGCCACGACGCTTGTGCGCGCATTCGGTGGCCAATTTCAGCTAACACAAGTGGATGAATCATTGCTGGCGTTGGTGCTGAGTTTGGCTTTTCCCGATCGTATTGCCCAGCGTCGCAGCGAGTCGCAACGGGGGCAGTTTTTACTGGCGAATGGTCACGGTGCGCAAATGCGTGACGATGAACGCCTCGCGGGCGCACACTATTTAGTGGTGGTGGATTTAATGCGCAGCGGCTCACAAGCGAGCCAAATCTTTGTTGCGACAGAGTTGGATATGGATGCACTGCAAGCCCATTTTCCGGAGCTATTTAGTACGCAAGAACGAGTCGATTGGGATGAGAAAGCAGGGAAACTGTGCGCGGAAAAGCTAACCCTGTGCGGTAAATTGGTCATTGAGCGTGAAGCGCTGCCAGAGCCTGCTCATGAAAAAATGACGCAAGCTTTGCTCAATTATGTTCGTCGCAAGGGGCTATCGGTATTACAGTGGAGCGAAGCGGCGAGCGCTTTATTAACGCGCATACGTTGCGCTGCGCAATGGCTACCGGAAGCGGCGTGGCCTGCTGTCGAGGAACAAGCGCTGCTTGATGATCTTGAAATTTGGTTAGCCCCCTATTTAGTCGGAGTAAAATCGGTCAAAGCGTTAGCGAAAGTACCGCTTTTTGATGCGCTCAATGCCTATTTAGGTTGGCCATTAAACCAAGAGATTGATCGCTGGCTTCCAACTCACCACCCGCTACCCACAGGTAATCGAGCCGCCATTCGTTATCAACTGGGCGCGGAGCCGATGCTGTCGGTCCGTATGCAGGAGATGTTTGGCGAGCAAGATTCCCCTACCATCGCTCAAGGGCGCAAAAAAGTGGTGATGGAACTGCTCTCACCTGCTCAGCGGCCTTTGCAGGTAACTCAAGATCTCGCCGGTTTCTGGCAGGGTGCTTATAAAGAAGTACAAAAAGAGATGAAAGGGCGTTACCCAAAACACGTTTGGCCTGATGATCCTGCCAACCACATAGCGACGACGAAAACTAAGCGGCAATTAGCACAATGACAACCCAGAAAAAGCCTACGGGCACTCAAAAAAATAGCGTAAAAAAACCTTCACGTCGCCCGGCTAAGAAGCCTTCACCGCCACGCAAAGCATGGTGGAAAATTGTGTGGGGTATTGGCTGGAAACTGAGCCTTGCACTGGCCGCAGTGCTGTTGTTCGTTGGTATTTACCTAAATAGCGTGGTTAAACAACGCTTCGAAGGTCAGCTTTTTGATTTACCGACCGTTGTGTATGCGCGCATTTTGAATTTAGCACCCGGTGATGACATCCCGCTGCAAGAGCTGCGCAATGAGCTTGATGTACTCAACTATCGCAAAGTGAACCAACCACGCTATGCTGGCGAGTACTCTTCATCATCAAGCAAAATTGAGATCATCCGCCGCCCTTTTGAGTTTGCCGATGGCCCTGAGCCTGACCGCCATGTGATGCTCCATTTTAATGACAGCGGTTTAGTCCGTATCCAATCTCTTGAGCAAAAAGGGGATTTAGGTTACTTGCGTATTGAGCCCAAAATGCTCGGCATGCTTGAAAAAGGTAACGATGAGCAGCGGCTATTTTTACGTCGTGATCAGTTTCCTGAAGTGATGGTGGATGCGTTGCTTGCGACCGAGGATCGCTATTTTTATCAACATGATGGCATCTCTCCATTTGCGATTGCCCGTGCTTTAGTGGCCAACATTAAGGCTGGGCGCACCGTGCAAGGCGGCAGCACGTTAACTCAACAGCTGGCAAAAAATATTTTCTTATCCAGCGATCGAACCTTATGGCGTAAAGTGCGTGAAGCCTATATGGCGCTCATTATCGACTACCGCTACAGTAAAGATCGCATTTTAGAAGCCTATCTAAATGAGGTTTATTTGGGGCAAAGTGGCGGTGAGGCGATTCACGGTTTCGGCCTCGCCTCACGGCTTTATTTCGGTCAACCATTGCAAGAATTGCGCATTGATCAATTAGCGTTGTTAGTGGGCATGGTTAAAGGGCCTTCTTATTATAACCCTGCGCGTTACCCTGAACGTGCTAAAGAGCGTCGCGACTTGGTTTTAAAGCTGATGATGCAGCAAGATATTTTGACGGCTAAACAGTTTGAACAAGCGGCCAGTCGACCGTTAGATGTGCAAAAGCATCCTCACATTGCCAGCCGGCAGCCCGCGTATTTTCAGCAGTTAAAAATTGAACTGAAAGAGAAAGTGGGCGAGATCTTCAAAGCGGATACTGGCTTGCGCGTTTTTACCTCGCTCGATCCTGTTTCGCAAGCCAAATTGGAGCTGGCGATTGATCGACAAATTCCAGTGCTTTCCAAAACTGCGGGGAAAAACTTAGAAGCCGCAGCAATCGCTGTTGATCGAACCAGTGGTGAGATCCGTGCCATGGTTGGCGGTAAACAGACCGGTTATGACGGCTTTAACCGCGCTTTAAATGCAAGCCGTCCTATCGGCTCGTTAGTCAAACCAGCGGTCTATCTCACCGCACTCGCACAGCCAGATAAATACAACTTAGCCAGCACGCTTATCGATAAACCTATCACACTCAAAGGGAACAAAGGCGAAGTGTGGTCACCGCGCAACTTTGATCGTCAGTTCCGTGGTGAAGTGCCGCTGTATCTCGCGTTAGCCAAATCACTTAATGTGCCTACGGTACAATTGGGCATGCAGCTTGGGATTGAACAAGTTTCTGACACTTTGGTGCGGCTCGGTGTCAACAAAGAGGAGATCCGTCCTGTACCGTCGATGTTTCTTGGCGCGTTTTCTCTGACGCCTTATCAAGTGGCGCAGATGTACCAAACCTTAACCAACTCGGGTAAAAAAGCGCCCTTATCGGCGCTGCGCTCGGTACTGGATTTAGAGGGCAATGTGCTCTATCAATCAATTCCCAAAGTATCCCAAGCCGTTGAGCAGCAAGCGGCGTGGCTTACAACTTATGCGATGAAGCGAGGAGTACTTGAAGGGACCGGGCGCTATCTCAATAACCAGTTCGCTTGGGCGGCATTGGCGGGGAAAACTGGTACCACTAACGATAGCCGCGACAGTTGGTTTGTCGGGGTGGATGGCCGTGAAGTCACCACAGTTTGGCTTGGCCGCGATGATAATCAGCCGATCAAACTTACGGGTTCGAGTGGTGCATTACGGGTGTACGCGGAATATTTACAACATCGGATCCCAGAAAAATTACTTCTTCCTTGGCCGCAAGGCATTACCACGATTGGCTTTAAAACCAGTGCTGAGGGGGAATTAGTCCAAGATTGTCACAACGAATTTAAACTGCCCATGTGGGATAAAAGCGGCGCATTGAAACAGAGCTGTGATAAACAACCAGGACAATGGTTAAAAAATCTCTTTCAGTGGTAGCTGGGGGAGTTTATATTAAATTGATTTAAAAGGGATTTAAGGAAGAGTCGTGAAACAGTTTTTAAGTAACTTATTGTTCTTGGTATTCATGTTTCCTGCGACTTTCGCGGTGGCTGATGAGCCACAAGCTGAAAAACCTATGCTGGACAGTGCTGTGCGTCCCAAAGTTGCCGTCGTTCTTGCGGGAGGAGGTGCAAAAGGTGCAGCGCACATTGGCGTTCTCAAAGCGCTGGAAGAGATGCGCATCCCCGTTGATTTCATTACTGGTACCAGCATGGGCGCTTATGTGGGCGGCCTCTATGCCAGTGGTATGAGCGCCGATGAAATTGAAAGTTTAATTTACAGCGTAGATTGGAATGAAGGTTATCGTGACCGGGTCAACCGTAGCCAACGTCGTGTTCGGGATAAAGAGTACGAAGACCGCTATCAACTGACCACCGACCTTGGACTGCGTTGGGGGGAGATCCGCGCACCACGCGGTGTGGTGCAAGGGCAGAATATGTTGCGTATTTTGCGAGAAACGTCGGGCAATCTCTCTGAATTTCAGTCCTTTGACCAACTGCCTATCCCTTATCGCGCGGTAGCCACTGATATCATTGCTCTTGAGGAAGTAGTGTTGGATCGTGGCTATTTAGTGGATGCGATGATGGCGAGTATGTCAGTACCCGGAGCACTGCCACCTTACGAAGTTAATGGTCGTTGGTTAGTCGATGGCGGTGTGACCAATAACATGCCTGTTGATGTTGCACGTGCCTTAGGGGCTGATATTGTTATCGCGATAGATATCAGTACCGATTACAAAAACCAAGAAGCTTTCACCACCTTTTTGACGGTAGCCGATCAGCTTTCCAACTATCTCGTACAAAGAAGCACTCAAAAACAAGCACGTTTATTGAATGAGCAAGATGTCTTTTTACGCCCTGATGTCGGCAGTATGGAAACCACTGAATTTGATAAAATGCCTACCGCTTATGAAAAAGGGTATGAGATTGCAATGGCGAACCAATCGGTATTGACTTCGTTGTCATTATCGAGTGCTAGTTATCAACGCTATGTGGAAGCAAAACAAGCTCGCCGCAGGGCTTTAATTTATGGCGATGATGTGCAGGTTGATGAAATCGTACTCAACAACCGCAGTCATTACAGCGATCAATTGTTAAAAAACCGTTTACATTTAAAGACAGGACAACCGCTATCAACCGAGCAGATTGAAGCGACGGTCGAAAATCTCTATGCATTGGATCGCTTTGAGTTAGTGACCTATGAATACCGAGAATTTGAAGGAAAGAACCAACTGGTCATCGATGTAAAAGAGAAATCTTGGGGGCCAAATTACCTCAATTTTCGCTTTTTCTTAGAAGATGATTTTCATACGGATAGTCAGTATGCGCTGGGTATCTCTTCCAATTTCACTAACTTAAATTCGTTTGGTTCAGAATTACGTTTCAATTTAGAAATGGGCACCGATAAGATCATCGAAGCGGAGCTTTTTTCTCCTCTGTTCTCAGGGCAAAAAGCGTTTACCTCAGCTTTGATTTCGTTTAGCAATGATAAACGTAATAAGCCAATGCAAGGGTTTGATGACACCAGTCTAGAAGCCAGTAAAGATTATTTGCCGATCAGCTATTTAGAATGGATTGGAGAATTGTCGCTTGGTTATCAAGATAAATTATGGCGAGAGTTTAAGGTAGGGATCCGCTATACCGATGGGGAGGCTGAAGTCTCAAATTGGCCATCCATGGGAAATATGGATTACACCCGTGCTGGTGTGTTTGCTAACTACCGCATTGATACCTTAGATGACTTCAGCTTGCCTACCCATGGTGTTTATCTTGATCTTGAGTATCTTGCATCGCACGATAAAGTTTCTGGCGTCTCTTCCGATCTTGAATCAAACGATACCGTGTATGAATTTTCCGGTGAATTAATCGCTGCTTATAGCCTTGGCAGGCATACTTTGGTCGGTAATCTTGATTACGGTGTGGTGCAAAGTAAAAATTCCAGTGAACCGATAAACCCTAAATCGATTGGTGGTTTCTTAAATTTATCAGGTATTCCTCGTAACAGCTTGATTGGACAGAATAAAGCGTTCACCAGTTTGGTGTATCGTTATCGCTGGTTTGATAATGACTTTGGCCTGTTCAGTTCCCCATTTTATGTCGGTGCATCAATAGAATACGGCGGTGTATGGTCTGATCCTGATCTAAGCTTTGATACCGCCCCATTATACGGTGCGGGATCGGTGTTTGCCGGGGTTGATTCACCGATTGGACCGATTATGTTTGCTTATGGTCGAACCGAAGATAATTTTGATTCGATATACTTGAGTATTGGCACTACCTTTTAGCGAGAATTGAGCTGAAAAGTGGGCGGTAAGTGACTCAAAAATCATAGAACTTTAGTCTTAAGTTGCTATGTTGGTCAAAATGATAAGATTTTAATTTAAAGTTAAATTTGCTATTCTTCGTCCCACAGTTTGGCCTCTCTGCCGCTGATTACATAAAAATATCTGGCAATGGAGAGCCAAGTTTCCAAGGATGTTTGCCCATCATGTCAATAATAATGGGGTAAACCGCAATGAGAGGAAAAAGTCGTGCTTGAAGCCTACCGTAAACACGTCGCAGAGCGTGCTGCCGAAGGAGTTGTTCCTAGACCCCTAAATGCTGAACAAGTCGCAGGACTTGTTGAACTGTTGAAAAATCCCCCTCAAGGTGAAGAAGCGTTCATGCTTGATCTCCTTGAAAATCGAATTCCTCCCGGTGTGGATGAGGCCGCTTATGTTAAAGCGGGCTTTTTAACCGCCATCACTAAAGGTGAGGTCTCTTCACCGTTAGTGAGCCGCGCAAAAGCTGCGCAACTACTCGGAACTATGCAAGGTGGTTATAACATCGAGCCGCTAGTCTCATTGCTTGATGATGCTGAGCTGGCACCGATTGCGGCTGATGCACTATCGCGTACTCTACTGATGTTTGATGCGTTCTATGACGTTGAAGAGAAAGCAAAAGCGGGTAATGCACATGCACAAAAAGTGTTGCAATCATGGGCAGACGCGGAATGGTTCCTTTCAAAACTGGCGCTTCAAGAGAAGATCACGCTAACCGTATTTAAAGTTACTGGTGAAACCAACACTGATGATTTGTCACCAGCGCCAGATGCATGGTCACGGCCAGATATTCCAGTGCACGCACTGGCTATGTTGAAAAATGAACGTGAAGGCATTCAACCTGATAAAGCAGGCAGCATTGGCCCTATCACTCAAATCGAAGCTCTAAAAGAGAAAGGCCATCAGCTAGTCTATGTGGGTGATGTGGTCGGTACAGGCTCGTCTCGTAAATCCGCGACTAACTCTGTTTTGTGGTTTATGGGTGACGACATCCCATTTGTGCCCAATAAACGCGCGGGTGGCTACGTGCTCGGCGGTAAAATTGCACCGATCTTCTTCAACACCATGGAAGATGCCGGCGCGTTGCCGATTGAAGTTGACGTTACCAAACTCAACATGGGGGATGTGATTGATGTTTACCCATTTGAAGGCAAAGTGTGCAACCACGACACTGGCGAAGTACTTGCTACGTTCAAGCTTAAAACCGATGTATTGATTGATGAAGTGCGCGCTGGCGGCCGTATTCCACTGATCGTTGGTCGTGGTTTAACGGATAAAGCACGCGAAGCACTAGGCTTAGAAGCGTCAACAGTATTTCGTCGCCCAGTTGCAGTGGCTGATACAGGCAAAGGTTATACACTGGCTCAGAAAATGGTCGGTAAAGCATGCGGCGTGACGGGTGTTCGTCCTGGGACTTACTGCGAACCTAAAATGACCACGGTTGGATCGCAAGATACCACGGGCCCGATGACACGTGATGAATTGAAAGATTTGGCGTGTCTCGGTTTCTCTGCTGACTTAGTCATGCAATCTTTCTGTCATACCTCGGCTTATCCAAAGCCTGTTGATGTGAATACCCACCATACCTTGCCTGATTTCATCATGAACCGTGGCGGTGTTTCACTGCGTCCGGGTGATGGCGTTATTCACTCATGGCTAAACCGTATGTTGTTACCTGATACCGTCGGTACTGGTGGTGACTCGCATACACGATTCCCGCTTGGCATTTCATTCCCAGCCGGTTCTGGCTTGGTTGCTTTTGCGGCCGCAACGGGTGTGATGCCACTGGATATGCCAGAATCTGTCTTGGTGCGTTTCAAAGGTGAAATGCAGCCGGGCATCACGCTGCGCGATCTAGTGCACGCGATTCCTTATTACGGGATTAAGCAAGGCCTGCTTACAGTGGCGAAAGCGGGGAAAATTAACGAATTCTCTGGCCGTGTGCTAGAAATCGAAGGGGTTGAGCACTTAACGGTTGAGCAAGCGTTTGAACTTTCTGATGCCTCGGCAGAACGCAGTGCTGCAGGTTGTACGGTTAAATTGTCACAAGCCTCAATTGAAGAGTACCTCAACTCTAACATCACTATGTTGAAGTGGATGATCGCCGAAGGTTATGGTGACCGCCGTACTATTGAGCGTCGTATTACGGCGATGGAAGCGTGGCTAGCCAATCCTGAGTTGATGCAAGCGGATAGTGATGCAGAATACGCACATGTGATTGAGATTGATCTTGCTGAGATTAAAGAGCCGATTTTATGTGCGCCAAATGACCCAGACGATGCGCGCTTACTTTCTGATGTACAAGGTACGCCTATTGATGAAGTCTTCATCGGTTCTTGTATGACCAACATTGGTCACTTCCGCGCGGCAGGTAAATTGCTTGAGAAGTTCAATGGTCAGTTAGATACGCGTTTGTGGGTTGCGCCACCGACTAAGATGGACAAAGATCAGCTTATCGAAGAGGGCTATTACGGCATCTTTGGTCGCGCTGGGGTACGCATTGAAACTCCAGGATGTTCGTTATGCATGGGTAACCAAGCGCGTGTTGCCGATAAAGCGACCGTTATGTCGACTTCGACTCGTAACTTCCCGAACCGTTTAGGGACCGGCGCGAATGTTTACCTTGCTTCGGCAGAGCTGTCGGCCGTGGGTGCCATTTTAGGCCGCATTCCGACACTGGAAGAGTACTTAGAGTACGCGAAGCAGATCAACGCAACTGCAGCTGACACCTATCGCTACCTCAACTTCCATCGTATGGCGCAATACACTAAAAAAGCAGACAGTGTGATTGTCCAGCAAGCGGTGTAAGAGCTATCCAAGCTAACCTCCTAATAAAAAAGCCACCGATTCGGTGGCTTTTTACCATTCTAGCTTCTCACTCAATGCTGAAATAACATTAGATTAAGTTCGATTGGTGGCTGCAATGCTCCGCCAACAATGACTTGCCCCATAATTCATAACGTTGTTCTTTCAATGGAGTTAAAATGAGCGTGAACGTCATATGGTATTCAGCGAAATAGTTATTGCCGGTAAGACAAGCTAAAAACACACGCGACATTACGCGCGGTCATTTCTACATTTTGCGCCGCTTCGGCAAGGGCTGTAGGCAAGTCGACCGAGCGTGGAACGACACTGAATACCGCATCAATGCCATGTGGGTGAACAACGGCGCAGTCTGCTGACAAGCAGCCTGCAATGCCGATCACTGGCACGGAAAAAAGTTTGGCAGTGCGCGCAACACCGATTGGCGTTTTACCGTGAATGGTTTGGCTATCAATGCGTCCTTCCCCAGTGATGACTAAATCGGCATCCTTTACCACATCGCTAAGGTTCACGGCATCCATCACAATTTCAATGCCCGGACGAAGGCTCGCTCCTAGTAGACCAACCAGCGCCGCACCTAAACCGCCTGCCGCGCCAGCACCCGGCATCTCTTTCACATCACGACCTAATTGCGTTTTGATGATGTTTGCATAATGCGCAAGGTTGGCATCAAGTTGCGCGACCATCTCGGGTGTTGCTCCTTTTTGTGGGCCAAAGACGTGCGAAGCGCCTTGTACGCCGCACAGTGGATTATCGACATCGCAGGCGACCTCCAGTTTGATGCGGGCTAAACGTGGGTCCAGTAGTGTGAGATCAATCGAGGCCAGTTTTGACAATTCACCGCCACCAAAGCCTAATGGATTGCCATCTGAATCAAGCAGTTGAATGCCGAGGGCTTGCGCCATGCCGAGGCCACCATCGTTGGTTGCACTGCCACCAATGCCGATGATGATGTGTTCAACACCTTGATCGAGCACGGTTTTAATCAGCTCACCAGTACCGTAGCTTGTGGTGTTCATTGGGTTGCGTTGCTCTGGCGGCACCAGGTGTAAGCCCGATGCGGCCGCCATCTCAATGATCGCTGTTTTACCATCACCCATTAAGCCATAAAAAGCCTCGACTTGTTCACCTAGCGGCGCCGTCACCGTTGTGGTAACAATCGATCCATTAGTGGCATCAACCAGTGATTGGACCGTCCCTTCGCCGCCATCAGCCATCGGTAACTTAATGTAGTGCGCATCGGGCAACACTTGTTTGAATCCATTCTCTATCGCGGTGGCGACTTCCATTGCCGTTAGGCTCTCTTTATAAGAATCTGGAGCAATAACAATTTTCATTTTTTAACACCTTAACTGCGTTAAACAAACAGACCAAATACGCCAAAAATCATCACAGAAATGAAGGCAATCACTAAACCTACTGCCGATTCATAAGGAATTAAGGTGAGACGCTCACGAATGTCCATATGTACCGCTCCGCCCGTGGCGTGGAAGAAACTACCGTGTGGCATATGATCAAGTACGGTCGCACCTGAATGGATCATGGCAGCCCCTGCCAGTGCGGGTACGCCTAGTTCGAGTATAGTGGAGCTAAAGACGCTGGAGGCAACGGCTGTACCTGCGGTGGTTGAAGCGGTTGCCAGTGACATCATTGCACCTGAGATCGGTGCAAGCAGGTAAGAAGGTAACCCAGAAGCGGTCAGTACTTCGATTAAACCGCCTTTAAGACCTGAATTGGCGATGATGCCGGCTAAAGTACCAGTACCAAGCAGCATAACCGCAACCGGAGCCATGCGTGTTAAACCTGAAACCGCGAAGTGGTTAGTGTCTGCAAATCGTCCCATCACGACCGCACCGACTAATCCGCCTAATGGGAGTGCAATTAAAGGATCCACATTGATGCCAGCGATAGGGCGTAGTGCGAGTAACACAATCGCCACTAATGGTGCGATGATCGCTGAGCTAAAGCGGGGTAGCCTAGAATGATCCACCGCAACGACTTCACTGGCAGAGACTTTACTTCCTTTATTGACTAAACGTTTGGCAATCAAGTAAGCCACAATAAGCCCGCAGATCCCAGGAATAATACCCGCCGCCATTACAGAAGTAAGTGGCACGTTAAACGCGTCGGCTGCGGCAATCGCATTAGGGTTAGGTGACATTACGTTACCCGCTTTACCGCCGCCAATCATCGCTAGCAGAATGGCCGCCTTGGAGAGATCGGCACGGCGAGCGATCGCCAGAGCGATAGGAGATACGGTGATTACTGCCACGTCGACAAACACGCCGACCGCAGTCAAAATTAAGGTTGCTAAGGCCAAGGCAAATAAAGCGCGAGTTTCTCCAACCTTTTTCACTATGGTTTCTGCAATGGAAGTGGCAGCGCCTGATTCAATCAATACACCAGCCAAAATACCTGCTGCAAGAATGCGTAGTACTGCGGTCACAATGCCTTGTGCGCCACCAATCATCAGAGCAACGGTGTCGGTCAGCGATACACCGCCGATCACGCCACCGACCAACGCGCCGATGATCATGCCATAGGCGGGTGGTACTTTTTTTAGAATGAGCGTGATAGCCACGACTAATGCGGCCAGAGCTCCGAGAGTTGAAACTTCAATCATCTTCTATATCCATATTTTTTATCAGTGATTGGCTGCAATATAGGGAGCAAAAATAAAAGAGTCTTCAGTCTATTGCACAGATTACTGGCTTTGACGCGACTGATTAATTGTGCAAATGCACAATTTTATGTTTTTATTTGAAGCAAGATAAAGCCAAATAAAGGTGAGTAATGTCATTTAACTGATTGAATTTTAAAGCGGTTACTTGCTCAATTTTTTCAAGCCTATAGCGCAAGGTATTACGGTGAATATGCAGTGCTTGGCAAGTTTGATGGACATCGCAGTTTTGCTCAAAATAATGGCGGAGGGTTTTAATTAATATTCCCTTAGTGTCATACCGTTCCAGCAGGGTATAGGGTTGGCGTAACTGCTCGCGGCTCCATGGCTCATGCTGTACGCTATTGAGCAGTACAGGTAACTTATCATCTTGATAAAAGAAGACGTCTCCCTGTTTATGGTGGGAGGCTTGCATCGTCAACTTGGCGGTTTGATAAGATTGAGCCAGCCCTGAGAGCGTTGGAAAATAATCACCTAGTGCAATTTTGATGGTGAATTTGCCCTCTTTTTTCACTCGCTTCAACAGTTGATTGACTCGTTTCGTTTCGGCCTCTTGTGACCAACCTTTTTCGGTGAGTGAGATGGGTTTTAAAACCACCACTTCGTTGTGAGAAACTGAAATGATCCCCACCAAATTGTCCCGTTCAGGGTATTCCAGCAGATGCACTAACTGCTGTAAGTGTTCTAGCGATAAGGCGGTATCGTTATCTGGGATCAATTTGACCACGGCAGCGATACGCGGCTGGGAAAGGTCGAGCCCTAATCGTTCGGCGATTGAATTGAGCTGTGTTTCATTGAGAGTTGCACCTTGAATTAGTTGTAATAGCAGCTCTTCACGGTGGCGCTTATTCCACTGTACTTGTGCCATCAGCGCAGCTTGTTCAACGATAAGCTCCGCCGTCATTTTGACCAGTTCGCCATAACGATGAACCTCCGTTGGGTTACCGGAAATTCCAACCACGCCGATCACCCGTTGTTGATAAATGATGGGGAAATTGATGCCGGGTTTAACGCCTTTTAGGTAACTGGCGGTGGCATGATCAATTTCAACCACTCGATTTTCATTGATGGCTAAAATCGCCCCTTCGTGTTTCTGGTGTAAACGAGTGGGATCACCTGAGCCAATAATGCGTCCCTTTTCATCCATTACGTTGACTGAATAAGTGATGATCTTCATCGCTCTTTCTACAATCTGGCGTGCGGTGGTTTCTGTGATCTGCATAATCTCAAGTGGTTTCGTTAGCCATAATCACCGATAATAACAAAGTTATCCGTATCCCCAAGCACCAATATCGAGAACCCGATGGACTACGAATTTAAAAAAAACACCCTAGATGGGAGCTATTACTGCTCTTTTTCGATGGGGCACGAAATTATTGGCCGTTGGCTACAAGAGGAGATCAGCAACGATCTTCCCAAAATAGATCAAGTTATTGCGCTAATGGCAGCATCGAAACGTGCATTTAATCAAGAGCAGACGCTTGAGGGGCAGGAAATCAGCGTGATGATTCTTGCCGATGAGGTCACGGTTCAGGCCAATGTTTTGACGCATGGTGAAGCGCTTGATAGTGACAGTGAGTTTGATTTTTACGATTGTGAAAGCACCGCAAGCTGCGGCATTGATGATTTTGCTTTGATGATCAAGCAGTGGTGCGAATTTGTACGTTACTCACCTGCGGACTTCACTTAGCGCTGCACAAAACTGGTGAAGATTAAACACTTCGCTTTATTTGTGGGAAAGGGTTGCACCTCATTTGTGCAACCCTTTTCTTTTTGGCATAGGAAATGGTTAAAAATCTTTTAAAAACATTGGTTTAAAAAGTTGGCACGCAGCTTGGATTGTATTGATCGTAAACGGACTACTGCTTGTGAGAGGATGCAATGAAACTGATCAACGCGATAATTAAACCATTTAAGTTAGACGATGTGCGTGAAGCTTTGGCCGATGTCGGCATCGAAGGGATGACGGTTTCCGAAGTGAAAGGCTTTGGTCGCCAAAAAGGGCACACCGAGCTCTACCGAGGCGCGGAATATCAAGTCGATTTTCTGCCTAAAGTGAAATTAGAAATAGCGACACAAGCTGAAAATGTCGATCGCGTGATAGAGGCGATCATCAAAGCGGCGCACACCGGAAAAATTGGTGACGGAAAAATTTTTGTGTATGACCTCAGCCAAGCTGTGCGTATTCGCACTGGCGAAATGGACAGTGAAGCACTGTAAAGATTCAAAGGATTGGAGATAACCATTATGGAATTAGCAGCAACGGTAACAGAGCTACGTTACGCACTCGATACGTTTTTTTTCTTAATTTCGGGTGCGTTGGTGATGTGGATGGCAGCTGGCTTTGCCATGTTAGAAGCGGGTTTAGTCCGTTCTAAAAACACCACTGAAATTTTAACCAAAAACTTTTGTTTGTACGCGATTGCCTGTACCACGTATTTAGTGGTTGGTTACAACATTATGTATGTTGATAACGCAGAAGCAGGCTGGCTGCCTTCATTCGGCTCCTTGATAGGTAGCCAAGCAGAAGGCGCGGATCACTCCCTTGAATCAGACTTTTTCTTCCAAGTGGTGTTTGTGGCAACCGCGATGTCGGTGGTTTCTGGCGCTGTCGCTGAGCGAATGAAATTGTGGTCGTTCCTTATTTTTTCCGTCGTTTTGACCGCATTCATTTACCCAATGGAAGGCTATTGGACTTGGGGCGGTGGCTTTCTTTCTGCTGCCGGTTTCAGTGATTTTGCAGGCTCTGGTATTGTTCACTTAGCGGGTGCATCGGCGGCGCTAGCTGGGGTCATCTTGTTGGGAGCACGTAAAGGTAAATACGGTAAAAATGGTGAAATTTACCCTATTCCGGGCTCCAACATGCCACTTGCGACTTTGGGTACATTTATCCTGTGGTTTGGCTGGTTTGGTTTTAACGGTGGTTCACAACTAATGCTGTCTGATTTTGAAAACGCGACAGCGGTGGGTCAGATCTTCCTCAACACCAATGCCGCTGCAGCAGCGGGTTCTATCGCGGCTCTATTAGTGTGTAAAACCACTTGGGGTAAAGCGGATCTAACCATGGTGCTCAACGGTGCGTTGGCCGGGTTAGTGGCTATTACCGCTGATCCTCTCTCTCCATCACCACTGTATGCAGTAGCAATTGGTGCCGTAGCGGGTGTGTTGGTGGTGTTTAGCATTATTGCCCTTGATAAAGTGAAAATTGACGATCCTGTGGGCGCAATTTCAGTACATGGCGTATGTGGTTTGTTCGGTTTAATGGTTGTGCCAATCAGCAATACTGATGCGACTTTTGGCGCTCAACTACTTGGAGCCGCAGTGATTTTCGCTTGGGTATTTGGTGCAAGCCTTGTGGTTTGGGGCATCCTTAAGGCAACGATAGGCATTCGAGTTTCGGAAGAAGAAGAGTTAGAAGGGATGGATATGCACGACTGTGGGGTGGGGGCCTACCCAGAATTTGTCACAATAAAGTAATATTTCCTTACAGATAACCTACCTAGAAACCTGCCGATTAAGGCAGGTTTTTTTATTGATTGAATTGTTTTTCAATCCATCATCAATATAATAACGAAACTGATAAACATTATCATTACCAATTTTAAAGGGAACTAGAAATGAAGAAACTGCTTACTCTGTCTGCGATGGCATGTAGTGTGATGGCTCCGAGCGCGATGGCGGCAGAGGAGGTCAACGTTTACTCATACCGCCAACCATTTTTGATTGAGCCGATGTTTAAAGAGTTCACTCAACAAACGGGCATCAAAGTGAATGTGAAGTTTGCGAAAGAAGGGATTGCTGAGAAATTGGTACAAGAGGGTGAATACAGCCCTGCAGACGTGATTTTAACCTCAGAATTTAGCCGTCTTTTTGAGTTATCTGAAAAAGGTTTAGTCCAGGCGGTGGATAACAAAACCATTGAAACTAACATTCCTGCCCAATATCGCGATAGCGAAGACGAGTGGTTTGCACTGACTGTGCGTACCCGTAGCGTCTATTCATCACGCGATCGCGTAGGCAAGCTGGGTGATGACTTCAACTACGCTGACCTCGCTAAGCCTGAATTTAAAGGCAAAATCTGTACTCGTAGTGGTAAGCACCCTTACAACGTGGCGCTGGTTGCATCCATGATTGCAGAGCAAGGCGAAGCGAGCACTAAAGTTTGGCTTGAAGGTGTCAAAGCAAATTTAGCACGTAAGCCTCAAGGTAATGATCGTGACCAAGTTAAAGCGATTAAAGAAGGTTTGTGTGATGTCTCATTGGGTAATAGCTATTATTTAGGGAAAATGTTAGCTGATGAGAAGCAAAAATCATGGGCTGAAGCCGTCTACATCAACTTCCCCGGCCAGAATGCGCAAGGCACGCACGTTAACGTGAGTGGTATGGCGATGGCGAAGTACGCGCCTAACAAAGAAAACGCAGTTAAGCTGATGGAGTTTTTGACCAGCGATAAAGCACAGCACATGTACGCTGACGTCAACTTTGAATACCCAGTAAAAGCAGGTGTTGAGCGTTCTGCACTAGTCGCTTCATGGGGCGATTTTAAAGCGGATCCACTGCCGCTCGAAAAAATTGCCGACAAACATGCCGCGGCAATTAAGCTGCTTGATGAAGTGAAATTTGACCTTTAATCGGTTCTAGGGGTATAACAGTGCCCCTATTCTATTGAAGGGGCATGAGATGTATTTGCAAACGCATTTATGTGTCAGTGAGCCTTATTGTAATTAGGCAATGAAAGAAAAAAATACATTATGGAAAACCAGTAGTGCCAGTGTCACTGTGCTACTGGTTTTGCCGATCTTAGCCATCTTTATTACCGCTGCGGGACAAAGTGATGAGGTTTTTTCTCATCTCATGTCAACAGTGATGCCCACCTATACCTTTAATACCGTCGTATTAACGTTCAGTGTGATGGGGCTTTCTTTGCTATTTGGCATTCCCAGTGCTTGGTTAATGGCGATGTGTAGGCTGCCTACCGAACGCATTTTACAATGGGCTTTGGTGTTACCACTTGCGATGCCCGGCTATATTATCGGTTACATCTTTACCGGTTGGTTTGACTACGCAGGCCCAGTGCAAGTGTTACTTAGAGATCTTACTGGCTGGGGCGCAGGTGATTACTGGTTTCCCGACATTCGCAGTTTGGGCGGGGCAAGCATTGTGCTTGCGCTGGTGCTTTATCCATATGTTTACCTACTGTGCCGTGCAGCATTCATGGAACAAAACGTCTCCTTATTGCAATCCGCTCGTCTATTAAAATGCTCTCCGTGGCAGAGTTTTCGTCTGATTTCACTACCGCTTGCACGGCCCGCGATGGCGGTTGGCCTCTCCTTAGTGGCGATGGAAACTGTGGGTGATTTTGGTACGGTGAGTTACTTTGCCGTTAATACCCTAACGACTGCGGTGTATGACACTTGGCTCGGTTATTCTAATTTGAATGCGGCAGCGAAAATATCCGCCATCATGTTGGTGATTGTATTATTACTGCTGAGCGCAGAGCGCTATAGTCGTCGTAAACAGAAATTATTTCAAAGCCAATTTAACAGCCATGAAGATTTTCGCTATCAGTTGCAAGGTTGGAAAAAATGGGCCGCTTTGTGTTGGTGTTGGGGGCTAGTTGCGCTCGCGTTTCTTCTGCCTTTATTGCAGTTGGCCTCATTCGCTTATCATTATTTTTCGAAAAGTTGGACTTCGGAGTTCCAAGACTTTGCGATCAATAGCTTAACGGTTTCGTTGACGACAGCGCTGGTGGCGGTGTTGATTGCTTTGGTCGTGAATTTTTGCCATCGGTTGAACGCCAACGGGGTGACTTTAGCGTTTATGCGCTTGTCTTCTATGGGTTATGCGGTTCCCGGAACCGTGCTAGCGATTGGTGTGATGGTTCCGGTACTGTTTATGGATCATTGGGTCAATGATGTTGCTAAAGCGATGCAATGGGGGCGACCGGGTCTTATCTTTTCTGGTTCGATGTTTGCTATTATTTTTGCTTTAGTGGTGCGTTTTTCGGCCGTGGCGATTGGTAGCATAGAAAGTAGCCTCAATAAAGTCTCACCTTCTTTGGATATGGCGGCTCGAACTATGGGTTATCGATCGAACGCTATGCTGTGGCGAGTTCATCTGCCATTGATCCGCCGTGGTACGCTTATCGCTGGGTTGTTGGTGTTTATTGAGTCAATGAAAGAGCTGAATGCCGCTTTGTTATTGCGTCCGTTCAATTTCGAAACCTTGGCGACCTATGTTTATAACTACGCATCGGATGAACAATTAGAAGTGGCTGCTTTGTCTGCGATACTCTTGGTCGCGGTTGGTTTAATTCCACTTATCGTCGTTAACCGTTCACTGGAGCAAAATCACTGATGAGTTGTGCGCTGTCTATCCATGATTTGACTTGCAAATATGAAAACCAAACGGTTTTACAATCACTGTCGCTGGAAGTCAAACAGGGAGAAATCGTCTGTTTATTAGGAGCAAGTGGTTGTGGGAAAACGACCTTATTGAAAGCTATTGCGGGTTTGCTGCCGCTTAGCTCTGGGGTGATGAGCCTTAATTGTGTGACGATTGACGATGGTCAACATTGGTTGCCACCGGAAGCGCGAAACATAGGGATGATTTTCCAAGATTATGCGCTGTTTCCTCACTTAACTGTTGCGGAAAATATCGCGTTTGGATTGCGTCAACTCTCTCAAACCGAGCGCAAAGCAAAAGTCGAAGAGATGTTGGCATTAGTGCACTTAGCTGAGCTGGGGGATCGTTATCCTCATCAACTATCAGGTGGGCAGCAGCAGCGAGTGGCGATTGCTCGCTCCTTGGCGTATAAACCGGATCTACTCCTGCTTGATGAGCCGTTTTCCAACATCGATACCCAAGTTCGCCATGAGTTGATCGGTGAAATTCGCAACATTTTTAAAAAGCAGGGTGTGACGGCTATTTTTGTGACCCATAGCCGCGAAGAAGCTTTTGCTTTTGCTGATAAAATGGCGGTAATGAACCACGGTGTGATTGAGCAATATGGTACCGCATCAGAGCTGTACTACCAACCGTCGAGTAAATTTGTGGCCGATTTCTTAGGTGGTGGAAGTTATTTAAGCGCCAAACGAATTTCAGAATGGCAATTTGAGACCGATTTAGGTGTAGTTGACGCCAAAGCTCAGCAACCCATTGAGCTTGAAGCCAAATGCGAATTACTACTGCGGCCACAACACATTCAAATTAGTGCGCAGCAAGAGAGCAAAGTCCGCGTGTTAGAGCAGCAATTTATGGGCGATCACTGCCGTTATGTGATTGATGCGTATGGCAGTAAGTTGCTGGCGAGTTCTTCACAGCCGTTGAGCGTTGGGCAAAATGTTGCAGTCAGCATTGATACGCAAGGTGTGTTGGCTTTTTAAAAAAAGCCCGGCATGACGCCGGGCAAGTGTTCTTCATCGATATACCTACAACCTCTTCATACTGTGCGGGTATAGCGACTCAAATTTGAGTCGAAGTGGGTAAAAGCTATAACGATAGAAAATCTTTCACCTGTTGAAGAACACGTTCTGCAGTGTCTTTATCCGCCATTTCGGCAAAAATGCGTAGCAATGGTTCAGTGCCAGAGAAACGAGCAATAACCCAGCCGCCGTTTTTAAAGTAGACTTTGGCTCCGTCTTCGTAACTGACTTTCTCAATCTCATACTCAAATTGAGGCAACTGTTTCTCAACGTAGATTTTGTTATACAACGGCTCTTTTTGTGCGGCTTTAAATTTGCAGTCACCTTCTGCGGTGTAGGCGTAACCGTATTTCGCGTAAATTTCCCCCAGTAATTCGGAGAGTTTTTTACCTGTCACGCTGATCATTTCAACCAACAAACTCGATGCAAAAACCCCATCTTTACCTTTGATGTGTCCACGAATGGTTAAACCGCCGGAGCTCTCACCACCAATCAGTGAATCATCCGCTTCCATTTGTGAGCTGATGTGTTTAAAGCCAACGGGGACTTCAAAACTTTTCTCATCGTGGTCAGCGGCAATTTTATCCAGCAGGTGGGTGGTGGCGATGTTACGCACTACGGAGCCTTTCCAACCCTTATATTCAAGCAGGTAGTAGTAAAGCAGGATCAGTACTTCATTAGGATGGATGAAGTTGCCTTTCTCATCAATAATACCAAGTCGGTCTGCATCACCGTCGGTACCTATCCCAATATCGTAACCTTCTGCGGCCACTAAATGTTTGAGACGATAAAGCGTCGCTGCATTAGGGGAAGGCATTAAACCGCCAAAATCGGGGTTTTTGCCATCATTGATCACATCCACATCGCAGCGGCCATTGATCAGAACCGTCTGCAATGCATTTTTCGCGACGCCAAACATAGGGTCAATCAACACACGCAGGTTGGCTTTTTTGATCGCTTCAATATCGATAAAATTGATGATTGAATCCACAAACTCATTCATTGGATTTATGATGACAATCGATTTATCTTGCAGCGCTTGTTCAAATTCGACGTGTTTTACATCGGCAAGCGTCAGTGACGCGATTTGTTGTTCAATCTTTTGTGTGATCACTTCATCAGCGTCTCGTCCACCTTCAATGAACACTTTAATGCCGTTGTAGTCCGCAGGGTTGTGGGATGCCGTAATACACGCCGAATAGGCGCAATTCATCTCTTTGGCCTTGAACATCACAATTGGGGTGGGAACAAACTTATCGATAAAGCTTACCACCACGCCATTCGCTGCTAAGACTTGCGCAAACCAACGTGCGGCTTTGTCAGAAAGAAAGCGGCGGTCGTAGCCGATAACGAACCCGTTGTTAGCCACATTTTCGTGGTTAATGATGTTGGCAAGTGATTGAGCCACTAGACAGACGTTGTCTTTGGTAAACTCTTCACCAATAAAGGCGCGCCAGCCACCTGTACCAAATTTGATCATAATAAAATCCTTGTGGGACGAATGTTGAGCCTCAGCTCCTTCGCGCTGAGGCTCAAATCGCGTTAACCGAGAATAACCACTACATCGTTGACACTGCCTTGTGCCATGACAGGAATCACGCCTTCTACTGCTTCGCCATTCACTGTGATTGTTTTCACTCCTTTACTAACGGAGTTCGGGTTTTGCACTGTGATGTTGTAAGTCGCGCCGCGCCATTGGCGAGTTACTTCAAAACCAGGCCAATTGGTAGGAATGCATGGGTCGACGACTAGGCCATCAAAACCTACACGAACACCCAAAATGAAGTTGGTGACGGCAAAGTAGGCCCAACCAGACGTACCTGTTAACCATGGATGGTTTGCACGGCCGTGATCTTGGTGATCTCGTCCCATAATGAACTGCACGTATGAGTAAGGTTCGGCAACGCGCTTTTCAATGATGTCGTTTTGGTTATAAGGGTTTAATGCGTCGTAGAACTTCATGGCTCGATCACCACGGCCGAGCTTAGTTTCTGCAACCCATGCCCAAGGGTTTGGATGTGAGAAAATAGCGCCATTTTCTTTAACACCTTGATAAACACGAGTAACGAAACCGATATCATCATTAGGGGTTGAGAAGGAAGGTGCGTTCAGATGTAAGCCGTATTCCGAGAATAGATTCTCATCAACGGCATCCATCGCTTTTTCACCACGCTCTTGCGACACTGCGCCCGATAAGACGGCAAGTGTGTTTGATTCAAGGTGAACTCGACCTTCGGTTTGCTGAGCAGTTCCTATCTTGTCGCCATTTTTCGTCAGGCCACGGATATACCAGCCACCTTCTTCATCCCAAAGGTGAGTTTCGCAAGCTTCACGTACGTTCGCCGCCATTTCGGTATATTTCGCAACATCCTCTGCATTGTCACGGTATTTTGCAAGGTCGATAAACTCTTGCAGCGCCCAAAAGTGGAGGAAAGAAACCATAGATGATTCGCCACCACCTAAGTTCAAGCAGTCGTTCCAGTCAGCGCGTAAGCCTTTGCAGATACCTGTTTGCCCCACGTATTCTGCTGAGAAGTTAAGCGCCGCCTTCATGTGTTCGTAAACCGTTGCATTGCCACCATCGGCGTAAGGGATCACTTCATCAAAGAAGGATGTTTCACCCGTTTCCATCACGTATTTACAGATGGTTGGAACGAGCCAGAGATGATCGTCAGAACAGGTATCTTCAATGCCGTGGATCTTATCTTCATCACTTGGCGTTGGTACAACGGTTGGCGATTTTGATGGTTTGACATCCGCTTTTTCTGGATCAAACCAGTCAGGATCAAATAGGTGTAGGCCATAGCCCGCTTTGACTTGACCACGAAGCAGATCAACCAAGCGTTTACGGGTCATCTTCGGGTTTGCGTGCGGTACTGAAATGGCATCTTGCGCCGTATCACGGTAACCAAGACCAGTACGACCGCCCACTTCAATGAAAGAGGCAAAGCGAGACCACACCACACACGTTTCCGCTTGATAAAGCGTCCAAGTGTTGATCATGGTATCAAGGCCTTCATTCGGTGATTTTACTTGGAATTTCGCACAACGTTCATCCCAATGCGCTTTGATCCCAGCAAAAGCGGCATCGACATTAGCCAAGTCTTGGTACTTAGCCCGCAAACGCGCGCCATTGCCTTTACCAATTCCCAAAATATAAGCAAAGCGAACTTCTTCACCTGGTTGGATCACAAATTGTTTGTGCAGCGAGCCGCAATGGTTGTAGCAGGTTTGCGCGCTGTTCGAGCAGTGACCGCGTTCTACTGCAATTGGATTGGCTTCGTCACGATACAAGCCGAGGAAGGTATCGCGTTGGCCATCATAAGAGTCTGGATCAAACGTCGAGGCTAAGTAGTAAAAGCCTTCGAAATCATTGGTGTTGTAGTAAAGATCGTACTCAATCACACCCGCGTGATAAGCGGTACCTGCAGAGTAAAGCGACATCTGATGGTTTTGGTTATCGGATTGAATGTGACTAAAAGAGAATTCAACAAACGAAAAAGCGCTGATAGTGCGAGTCTCAGTGGAATCGTTTTTAATGACGACATCCCAAATTTCAGCATCTTCGCCTTTCGGTACAAAGAGAGTTTTAGTGGCAGTAATGCCGCTGTAGTCACATTTGAATTTGGAGTAAGAGAGGCCGTGGCGGACTTCATACTTCGCTTCTTCTAAGCTTTTTGCTACGGGTTGCCAAGAAATAGACCAATAGTCGCCAGTTGCATCGTCACGTAAGTAAACATAGTGCCCCGGGCGATCAAAAGAAGCGTTCGGGCGAAATTTGGTAACACGGTTATATTCTGGTGAATTGTAAAAAGAGTAACCGCCCGCGTTATGAGAGATCACGGTGCAGAATTTTTCTGTCCCTAAGTAGTTGGTCCAAGGCGCTGGAACGTCAGGGCGTGTGATGACATATTCACGATTGTCGTTATCGAAATAGCCGTATTTCATTGTCATTTCCTTTTAAACAAACTGCGTCTTTTGCAGCCAAAAATTATGCTAGTGAAAACCAAGGAGAGGTAATGCCGACTCCAAGTGTTGTGTTTATTTCCATGGTGCTCGGTAACGGATGCCTTGCTTGTCCAACATAGGCAGATGTCCTTTGAGCCGTGACAGATAATCTTGCCAATCACGATGCACTTTATGGGTCCATCCTGCTTCGGCGAGTGCAGTTAAGCGTGGGTAAATCATGTATTCCATACGCTGTGGGTTATTGATTAATTCACACCATAAAGCGCACTGAATACCGAGAATTCGCTTACGGAGTGGATCGTTTTCGGGCACTTCGGCTAAGGGTTCATAGCGATAGGCTTTTTCTAATGGGGTGACACCAGCCCAGTCAACGCCCGGTTCTTCTGGTGCATAATCTTGAGCAATATCCAGATACGTGTACTGACCGGGTTGTAAAATCACATCAAACCCCTGTTTCGCGCAGTTCAATGCCGCCGCTTCAGAAAGCCAAGAGTAGATAACAGTATCTTTACTGACCTTATTGCCATGATGCGCTTCTTCCCAGCCGACCATGCGTTTGCCAAGCGTACGCAGTTTTTGTTCGGCATAACGTAGTAAGTGTCCTTGTAATTCTTTGGCCTCGGTATAGCCATTATCAGCCATCAGTTGTTGACATTTAGGGCTGTTAATCCAGACCCCATCGGGCACTTCGTCGGCACCAATATGGATAAAGGGGGATGGAAATAGCTCAGAGACTTCTTGCAAGACGATATCTAAGAACTCATACGTTCCTTCAAGGGCGGGGGAGAGGACGTTATCGTTATAATATTGAATGCTGCGATAGTGTGATTGATCCTCTTTATCGGCCAGCAGATGAGGCAGAGATTTGATCGCGGCGCGGCAATGTCCGGGAACATCAATTTCAGGGATCACTGTGATACCACGCTCTTGAGCGTATGCGATAACCTCTTTGATCTCTTGTTGTGTATAGAAACCACCGTGGCGCTGCGTTAACAAGCTGTATTGAGGTTCGAGCACTTCATCAACCCCTCGCCATGCACCGATGTCGGTGAGTTGTGGCAGTGCTTTAATTTCGATACGCCATCCTTCGTCATCGGTCAAATGCCAATGGAACGTATTGAATTTGTAATGCGCTAATTGGTTAATAAGCCGCTTAACTGTCTCGATTCCATGGAAATGGCGCGCACAATCGAGCATCATGCCTCGGTACTTAAAGCGTGGCGCATCACTGATTTTGACGCAGGGGACTAACCAGGATTGATCTTGAACTTGGATCAACTGCAACAGGGTCGCGCTAGCATACATAAAGCCTTGATGGCCACTCGCCTCTAAGCGAATGCCGGTACGATCGACGTTGAGTTGATACGCGCCCTCGTCAAAGGTCGGGTTAGTGCGGTAGATAATATCAGCGCTGCCAATGGGTTTGGGCTGAAAATCAAATATACGGTTGAGTTCCTGTTGTAACCAAGTCGCAGCTTGCTCAGCGCACGTGGATTGCAAGGTAATCTGGCTCGAAGTCGTTAAGGTGTAATGCCCTGTGCCGGATTCAATCTTGTTTGGTAATGGAATGAGGCTGAGGCTCGCAGCTTCTGCTACAGGTATTTCACTGCGCTCACGATAAGGCGAGGCGAGAGCAATCGGGGTTACGATCACATCATGACGTTCGATCGGTTGCTCGCCATTGCATTGAACAAAGGCGTGCTTTACGCCATCAGTGTAAAAATGGAAAGGGGCGGTTTTGATGCTAAATTCACAGTAAAAATGTGAGTTTGCAGCAAGCACGGTCATATCTGGCGTTAATGAGCAGAAACTGCCTATTTGCACTACGTTGCCATGGGTGATGCTGTCTGGCTGAATGAAGCGATCAATCACAAAATGTAACGACCAGTCTTTGAGGTCTTGATCGCTTAAGTTATGGAACGTTAAACCAAAACGGCAAAATTGCTTCTGTTCTGAGAGTACCGCAAAGTCAATTCGATAGCTCATAGTAATTCCTTAATACAAATTATGCTCGGCTTTGCCGGCAAACATAATCGCGCCTTCGATAGCGTCGAATTGAGGTTGAACAATCCACTGCTGTACCGGTGGAGAAAGCCAATACAAGATACGCTCTGCAATGCTACCCATGAGGCAGATCCGCTTGGCTCCTTTGTTATGAAGAGCGACAAGAAACATTTCGATGTCTGCCGCGGTTTGTTTGAGAAGCTCGATCGCCAGCGCATCACCTTGTTGTGCTAGAGAAAAAATAACGGGAGAGAACTGGCCATAGTCGCGTGGGAGTGCGGTTTTTGACCATTCGACAATCTGATCAACATCGTGGTTAAAATGTTGCATCACATGAGCGCTTAATAATGAAGGTTCGCCGATACCATCTGCAATGAGCAACACGCGCTGGATTAGGCGTAACCCCATGATGGCACCACTGCCTTGATCGGATATGGGAAATTCTCGGCCACCCACCACATGCTGCTGCCCAGCGTGTAAAAATAGGCCACAAGAGCCCGTTCCCGCGATCATAATTGCGCCATCTTCACCATTATGAGCACCAATACAGGCACCGTAAGCATCTGTGTTGAGCGTTAGTGAAGCAAAAGGATGTGTCTGAGACATAAACGCATGCCATGCGGATTTTTGTTCTGCACCAGCCAGAGCAAGACCCACGTGCATCTGAGCAAAATTCTCTTTCGTCAGCCCGCTTTGGTGCGCCGCTTGAGTAATTGCATCAATGATCGCCTGCATGGCAAGTTCCACACCCAATAAAATATTGGCGCTACCGCTTTTCGCTTCACCTAACAGCGCGCCTTGCTCGTTGCGGATGCGTGCGCGACATGATGTGCCGCCTCCATCAATACCGACATAATAAAAAGTCATGATTGCCTCTCTAAGTCTGGTGTTGAGAAGTGGCAAAACTGGGTTGTGATGGCCAGCAGATACCAAGCACCATGAGGAATCCATTGCTCAGCCCAACGCCAGTTTTGTAGCATGTCATCCTTCTGTTTCGCTGGGTTAAAAGCGATATCTTCTTCATCTTCAAAACCGCCTGTAATGCCATTACACACTCCCCCTTTGGCATTAAAAAAGCCTAGGTGGGGGAGGTAGTCTGGATTGTTGCGACCGTGCCCATCGAGCATGCACATATCGTATGGATTTAATCCGATAATCCAGTTCAATGCATTTTGTGCAAAGGTGGTTAAAGGGGCGTGCAGATCTGCGTTGACGAAGGCTTGGGCGCGATAAGCCATACACGCGAGCGATCCTAAACGCGCATTTTCGCCTTGCCACCAGTAGCCGGATTCATTGTCGTGAGCGACAAAAAATGCGCAGCGTTTGTCGCCATTCACAGGTTTTACATATTGGCGTGGGTAGCCAAATGGGTTACTGACTTGATGAGTGATGGTGAGCTCAAAGCGGCAAGCATTCTCAATCACTTGAACGACCGATTGTTTGAGGTGTTCTTCCGTTTCAATCTCGAGATATTCGCACAGTGCAATCACTGGTAGTCCAGCTTCGGCGGCGTGATAATAAGGACGAGTGGCATCACTATTGGCTGCCCAATAATGAGCGATGTTAGCGTCGCTGTGTTGATAAGCGCATAACCTTTGTGCCCAAAGACGACACTCAAGTAGATAATTTGCTTGATGAGTTGAGCGGTAGAGCTCAACCGATGCAAGCAGAGCGCAATAGGCATCAATGATGTTCTCTTGACCATCGTCGAGATAGCGCGTGTTATTTTCTTTTAAATGCCAGTAACCATGCTCCGCCGCTGTTAAATAGTGTTCTGAGGTGAAATCACCGTGAACATCTAAACGTGCTGCCACCGCAAGAGCGGCAATCGCAATGCCTCCCCCTTGACGAAATCCGGCTTGATAATCGTCAGACTTGTGGCCAGATTGAGTGGCATAGGCGCAGATCTCTCGCTGCTTAATGTCCTTGCTCCATTTGTCAAAGACCGTTGTATAAAAGAACCCCTCGGAGTTTTGCATGCGGATCAGAAAATCAGCACCAAATAACGCCTCTTCCTTAAGGCGAGTGCGAGAAAATGCAGCAAAACTCGAGTGGTGTTCTAGTTGTGCCAATCCCTTTAGCATATTCCAAACCACCATTGGGGTTTGTTGAGGGTTTAAATAGTTGGCGTAAGAAAGGTGACTCAGATACTTACTGACGTCACCGGAAGCGTCGTACCAGCCACCGTGTACATCGGCAGTGGTTGATGTACCAAGCAGTGGTACGAGCTTATCTTGCTGGTCGAAAATGCCACCACAACGTTGTGATTTGAAGTAGTGCAATACATCAGAAAACGTTTTTTTCATCAGTATCCCTTCACCAATTTCAAAAATAGGGGAGTGGGTATTTTCAAAACGCAGGTAATACTGCCCTGAAGTGGTGTATTGAGAAAAGTCGATCGTATAAAAGCTACCTAAATGCCAATGTGCGACTTTAGCTTGTGGTTCAACAACGAAAGTCGACACCGTTTGATGGCTGTTTGCACAAACAAGCAGGGCGATATCGGAAGAAACACGGAGCGTGTTACTCATTAGTATCGCCTGTTTGGGCCCTTGTGGCTCATAACCAATATGGTTAATCAGTAGCAGCATTAAACATCTCCAAGCCAGATCTTTGATTTCTCGTCAGCACTCAACCCGTCGGGGGCGTGTGCTGACTTTGTTTTATAGGTTTACCTAAGGTATTGAAACCGATGAGGTTATGTCAGCGGCTTCAATACATTAAGGTGTGCGTTAGTGATTATTCAAATAAGTAACAACGAACAAAGTGGTTATCAGACAACTGAGTCACCGCTGGAAGTTGTTCACGACATTTGTCACTCGCCTGCATGCATCGACCAGCAAAAGGACAGCCTGTTGATACCGGGGTCCAAAGTGGAATTTCGCCTTTGTTCCCTTTGAGCTTCTCGTGTATCGATTTACTAGGATCGGGTACTGCGGAAACCAATAGTTGAGTATATGGGTGCTGAGGATCGTGAATGATCTCTTCGGTATCGCCCCATTCCACCATATGTCCGACGTACATGACGGCTAAGTCTTCGGCGATGTAGCGTGCGGTGGCGATGTCATGCGTGATATAAAGCAGCGACATCTGCTTTTCAAACTTCATCTCTTCCATCAGGTTGAGAACACCCGCACGAATCGACACATCCAACATGGAGGTTGGTTCATCAGCCAGTACCACTTCGGCACCAACCGCGATATTACGCGCTAAGTTGACACGTTGGCGCTGTCCACCAGACAACTGGTGCGGATATTTCGCGGCTGTTTCTTTTGGTGGAATAAGGCCGACTTGTTCCAGTAAATCGTGAACGCGTTCTTCTAACTCTCTCTTATTACCTGACGTCACTTTTTTATGGATAAGCAGTGGACGAGCAATATGATGAAAAATGGTATGAGTTGGGTTGAGTGAGCCAAACGGATCTTGCCATACCATCTGGACGCCTTCGCGATAGTGCATCAGGTCACTGCGTGAAGTGATGTCTAAAATATCGCGCCCTTTGTATTCAATTACACCGGATGTTGGGGCGTACATTTTGGCAATCATTTTAGCGGTTGTTGATTTGCCAGAGCCTGATTCACCCACGACAGCCAAGCCGCGGCTTTTGAACATTTTGAACGATACGTCGTTTATCGCTCGCATCATAGGTTGTTTTAGGGTGTTACTGTTGATTGGAAAATCTTTAACTAGATTTTTCCCCTCAACCAGTAATTCACCGAAATTTTTGCTCATAATTGTCTCCAGAAATTTTTGTAATACAGCTTGTGCTCTACAGTTTCACTTGAGCAATTGGGTCACCGTAAAGGTGGCAACTGGAGAAGCGTCCAAGCTCTATTTGGCGCAAACTCGTTGGAATTTTGGTGCAAGCTTCATGTACGCGATCGCAACGAGCTTGGAAACGACAACCTTGAGGTATATCCAATAAGTTCAACGGGTTACCTGGTATTCCAGTTAACTTCGTTTTAGGGCCTGTCAGTGGAGGGAAAGAACTACCCAGCCCTTTGGTGTAAGGGTGGAAAGGGCTTTCCAGAATCTGTTTAGAAGGAGCCACTTCAATTAATTCACCGGAATACATGATGCCAATTCGATCGGAGAACTCGACCATCAACGACAAATCATGGGTAATGAACAAGATAGAGAAGCCAAACTCTTCTTTCAGCGCATAGATTTTTTGCAATATTTCACGCTGGACAACCACATCAAGTGCCGTAGTCGGCTCATCCATAATGATCATTTTAGGATTGAGCGCGAGAGCAATTGCAATCACCAAGCGCTGACGCATACCCCCAGAGAATTGGTGTGGGTAATCGTTTAAGCGACTTGGGTGAATATCGACAATTTCTAACAAACCTTCAGCGCGGCGTTTAGCTTGTTCACGAGTCATGTTGGTATGGCGCATGATCACGTCACAAAATTGCTCTTCCATCGTCAATACTGGGTTCAAAGCGTTCATCGCACTTTGAAATACCATCGACATTTGGCTCCAGCGAAAGGATTGCATGCGTTCATCGCTGTATTTAATGATATTTTCACCATTAAAAATCACTTCCCCGCCAGTAATAAACGCGGGCGGCTTATGCAGACGCATCAGTGAAAATGCGATAGTTGATTTACCACAGCCAGATTCACCAGCAAGGCCAAATACTTCGCCAGGTGCAATGTCAAAACTGACGTTGCTGCATGCTCGAACATCACCGGCGTCGGTAATGTAGTCAACGCATAGGTTACGGATTGAAATAAGTGGGTTTGTCATGATTATTTATCTCCGCTCCAAAGTGCATTTTGTGGTGGCAGGTCAGGCTGACGCTCTTTCTTGTCTTGCTCTGCGAGTTTTTTCCAACGCTTCATTCCTTTGTGTGAACGCAGTTGTGGGTTGGCAATTTCATCGACCGCAAAGTTCAGTAAAGCCAGACCAGTAACGAGCAGAGTCAAAGCAATACAAGGAGCAAGCAGTTCCCACCAAGCGCCAATCAGCATAGAAGAGGACGTTTGAACGTTGTACAACATGATGCCCCAACTGATGGTGTTTGGATCGCCAAGACCAAGGAAGGAGATAGTAGCTTCCATCATGATGGCGTACATCACTGAACCGATGAAGCTAGCGCCAACGATGGAGATGAGGTTAGGTAGAATCTCAACGAAAATGATGCGCCATGATGATTCACCCAAGACTTCTGCTGCTCTGACAAATTCTTTCTCACGCAGTGCGAGGGTTTGTGAGCGTACGACCCTAGCGCCCCAAGCCCAGGAGGTGCAGCCAATGATGAGTGCAATGGTTAATGGGCCTGCCTCTCCAATAAATGCCGCGACCACGAATAAAAGAGGATATTGCGGTATCACCAGCATGATATTCATAGCGGCGGTTAGAATGTCATCGACCTTACCGCCAAAGTAACCCGCAGAAACACCAATCACAGTCGCAAGAAAACAGACGGTCATTCCTGCACCAAAACCCACGGCGAGTGAGACTCGTGCGCCATACACCACTTGTGACCAAACATCGCGTCCCATACGAGAGGTGCCTAGCACATGCTCTTCACCTTTTGAGAGTAGTAAGGTGCGGCGGTCAGTCGCCAAGTTTTCAGCAATCCAGCCATTCGGATCTGCTTTAGCGGCTTTGACGACGAACGATGGGTACTCGTGTGGATTTCCGGTACGTTTATCTGGCGCATGTTTGGTGATCAGTGGCGCAGCAAGGGCGATGAATAAAAATAGGCCCAAAATAATGACACCGACCATGGCAACGGTATTGCCGCGAATGAGTTTAATGAGATCTTTCATGATTATTTACCTCCCTTGCGTAGGCGAGGGTCTAGTACGACATAAAGCATGTCCGCCAACAGGTTAAAGAACAGCATAAAGAGCGTCATAATCAGTAGCTGCCCTTGCAGAACTTGGTAATCACGAGCGTTGATCGCATTAAATAAAACACTGCCAAGGCCAGGATAGTTAAAGATAATTTCAATGATGAGCTGGCCACCGATAGCCATACCCAAAGACATCGATAGAGCGGTGACACTTGGCAATAAAGCATTACGAGCGGCGTACTGGAAAACCACACGGTTTTCGCTGAGCCCTTTCCCTTTCGCCATCGTGATGTAGTCTTCAGCGAGCAGGTTAATCATGTTGTTACGCATGTTGACGAGAAAACCACCGATTTGTACTAGAGACGCACAGACAAGAGGCAAGAAAGCGTGGTATGCCACATCTTTAATGAATGTCCAACTTGTCCAATCTGGCATCGTACCAGCAGTGTAGGCATAACCCGTAGGGAACCATTGCAAGCCGATAGCAAAAGTAAACATAGCGATCATCGCAATAACCACTTGCGGAACGGCTTGTATAACCAACATCCCTGGGGTAATAAACGTATCGTAACGACTGCCTCGTTTCCATGCGGCAAAAATGCCCAGTAGAGAACCGATTGAGAACGAGATCACAACCGCAGTACCCGCTAGGAATAACGACCAACCAAATGCACTCCCCAGTAATTCATTGACACTTAACGGATAGAACTTAATCGACGTGCCTAATTCCCAACTTAGAATGCTTTTTAAATAGGTCAAATACTGTACGGGTAACGGACCATCAACGAAACCGAGAAGCTGTTTCATCGCTTCGATTCGTTCTGGCGTTACTTGCGTTGTTGCGTTTGCGAACATCATGGTCACTGGGTCTCCAGGCATGGCTCGCGGAATAATGAAGTTCAATGTTGCTGCAACCAGCAACGCGATAAAATAAAATGACAAACGTCTTAAAAAATAACCCATAACTCACACCTTACTCACCCAGTTTTATCCTGTACCTGGTTTCAGGTCGCTCCTAGCGAAATTTAGAGCGAAAAATCCCCTAACGACGAGCGTTATACGTTTGCTAGGTATTTAGGGGATTTTATTTAGCGGCGCACGAAGTACGCCGCAAGGAATGAACTTCTACTTACTTAACTGGTTTTAGGTCCAGTACGTGTAATAGACGCTCAGGGATACCAGCCCAAATGTTTGGACGACCCTTAGGATTTTCTTCGTTCCACCAGCCGCTAAAGCGTGCGGTGTTGTATTGGTACATGTAAGCACCTGACATTACAGGGATGGTAACTTGGTCTTCAGCAATGATTTGCTGAATTCCGTGAGCGATTTCTAGCTGCTCATTTTTATCCGCTGTTTTATAGAAGCTGTCTAGTAAAGTATCTAGCTTGTCGTTTTTGTAGAAGTGCATTGCAAAACGAGGCATACCGTCACCTTTCTGTAGTGCAGAATTGTATGCACTGTTCCAATATAGATGTGGGTCTGCGCCGTGGAAGTAGTTGGTGTAAGCGACGTCATAAGTACCTTCAAGCATTGCTTGGTTATAAACCGCAAACTCTGGAGTACGTGCACGTGCTTTAATACCTACTTCAGCAAGCTGTTCAACAGCAAGTTGTACTGTGTTGTTGAAGTCAGTCCAGCCATTTGGTGATTGAACAAGTAACTCAAAAGGTTTACCTGATGGAGTATCAACAAAACCGTCTTTGTTCACGTCTTTGAAGCCCGCTTTAGCAAGCAGTTTTTTCGCGCCTTCAACATTGTACGTGTTGTAGCCTTTGTATTTATTGTGGACGTTTTCATCAGACCAAGCTTGGAACGCATAGCCTAAGCCTGAAGCGAAGTCATTAACGGTACCGCCGCCGTAGAAAGCGATGTCGATAATAGTTTGACGGTCAAGAGCCATCGAGAATGCACGACGGAAATCAACGTTGCTTAGCGCTTCATTTTTCACTGCATCTGGATTTTTGAAGTTAACGACAAATGCTTGTGTACCTGATGGCGGATACCAGTAGTGGTGGCTAGGGCTTGCCGCGGCATAAGTACGGTCAATATCTGGAACGAATGAAGAGGTCCAATCGAGTTCAGAGTTAACAATTTTACCTAGCAATTGGTCATTGTTTGCAATTTGAGGTACACGCAAACAGTCAACCTCAAGATTTGCAGCATCCCAGTAATTCGGGTTACGACATTGGATGTATAGCTGTGGAGTGAAGGTGTCGATTTCAGTAAACGGACCAGTACCTACAGGGTTCTCGTTGGTGAAAGTCGCTGGATCTTTCACATCTTTCCATACATGCTCAGCAACGATAGGAACTAACGAGATTTCATAAGGTACGTTTGAGTTAGCTTCACTTAAACGGAAACGGATTTGGTAGTCGTTCAGTTTTTCTACGCTCGTTACCCACTTGTTGATACCGCGTTGGTCGAGTTCAGGTTTATTTTTCAATAAGCCATAAGAGAACACGACATCGTCCGCTGTAAATGCTTGACCATCTGACCATTTAACACCTTTACGGATATCAAAAGTAACACTCATTAGGTCATCAGACATTTTAAAGCCTTCAGCCAAACGCATAACGGGTGTATTACCATGCATTTCGTTGAAGATGACCAGTGGTTCATAGATGAAATCAGTGGTCGTACGTAGGTTTGTTGCTAGATACGGGTTAAAGTTACGTACCATTGTAGGGTAGAAATCAGGTACGATCGTTAGCTCACTGCGTGCGGCTGCTGGAGCTGAAAGGCTCGCTGCGGCGGCGATTACTGCAGCGGCTAGCGCTGTTTTTTTAATATTGGCAAGCATAGCTGTTCCTTACTATTTGCTTTCATTTCACTAATGGATATGAATGTCATCAATTGATAAACACTCTCCAAGGCCTACCTCATTGCGTGTTAACAAACCGGAGGAGTTGGTCAACATGAGTGGCCTGTAGACCTTTGGCAGGAGTAAGAAGACACCTTGGAGAGAAAATTATCAATTTGAATTCCCGTTAAAAACGTCAATTTGCAGAAAGTGACCGTTATAAACGTCAATTTACCATCTTTGGTTTGATTTTTACTCTCATTTAGGTCAGTGATCTGCCTCTCATACTCAATTCGATTAACTTATAGTTGTAAGCGCTCGCTATCTTTTTATCCCTTTATTTTTAATGTTTTTTTATTTTTTTTGTATCATGAGATCTTGCTCACTTATAGTTTTATCGTTAATTTTTTTACTTAAATTAATTCTGCCGAATTGTTGTGATTCGGTTCGCAATCTGGATCTTTATTCATCTTCAATTGAAAATCTGCTGGTGAAATTGCCTAGAAATCAGTTTTTACTTCCAATTTTTATCATCATTTTCCCTCTTTTTTTCTATTGAGAAGTAAGGTTTGTAATACGCAGTGAGTAAGGCGTACCAGAGTAATGGATGCTTGAGGTTAACATTGATTAAATTTAGCTAGTCATAACTCTGGATGCATCAATGGGGTGGTTGTCCCGTTGATGGTCATGGAAATATAGTGATAAAAAAGCCTGCAGAGTGCAGGCTTAATGGTGTTGATGTACTTAGAGTGATGAGGTCAGTAGCTTTTGCAATTTATCGCGCTGCGCTTCGATGTGAGAGCGTTCAGGGCCGTGCTCCTGACAATGTTCAAGAATGTAATCTAACGAATTAAGAACGGTACGCCAGCGAGGTGTTTTAGGCAGTGTCTCGATACGTAAGTACTTATCTAGTGTCCGAGTCTGTAATGTGCTTCTATCGAGATACACTCGCCATAGCCCACTCTGCTCTGCAAAGGTAAACTTGCTTTGGTTACTGACCCGTTCCCAGTAATCTAAAGCACTGGTCATTGCTTCAACCAGTACTTCGCGCATTAAATCTTGCTTAGATTGACTCTCTCCCGATACTTTGTCGGCGATACGTGTGAACTCGCCACCGAGTTCTTTGAGCTGCTGCAGTTTTTCTTTATCGCCTTCAAATGCGTAACTGGATAGCGCTTCAATTGCGGTTTCAAGGTTATTGATGCGCGCTGCATTGATGTTTCCACCCACGTTAAAGATGTACATAGCCTGCAACCCAGAGCCATCCGGTAGTCGTAACACATCAGCAGACATATGTTGACGTGTATCTTCGACATAGATATCGATATTACCGCAGTAATGCTCTTGCTCGACGACTAAGTATTTGGGGGCGATGAGTTCTTCCGCATTTGAGCGCTTTAGTTGTTCTTGGCTGCGCTTAAATAACCGAGCAGCCGCTTCGTTCGCAAAGCGGATTTTATGATCGTCTCGAATGCAAATAATGGCCTCAGGAGCGGATTCGAGCTGCTCTAGTAGACGGCCTTGGGTTTCCAATAAACTGGCCTCTACCATTGCTCTATGCTTCAGCTCTTGTTGCAGTTGGTTGTTCTCAATACGTCTTTGTTCAGCTTTGCTAGCCGTTAAATGCGCTGTAATACGTGCAGCGAGCTCTTGCTTATTAAAAGGTTTCGATAAGTAATCGTTCGCTCCCGCTGCAAAACCACGAACTCTATCGTCAGTTTGATTTAATGCCGTCAACATAATGATAGGTAGCTCGGCATGATCGTATGTTTCTCTTAACTTTTCACAGACTTGGTAGCCGCTTAATCCTGGCATCATAATGTCGAGCAGTAGAAGTTCCGGTTTTTCTTTTTCGACCGCGCTAATGACTTCATTGCCATCTTTAGCGGTGCGGACTTGATAGCCTTCTAAACGTAGGAAGCTGTCTAGGACACGCAGATTGACGGGTTCATCATCGGCTATCAGTAGCACTGGGCCTTCTTTATTTTCAGGCAGTGAATGCATTTCAGGCAGTTCAATGTCTGAAATGGTCGGAGATTGGAAATGGCCAGCTTCCATATAGCTTGTCGACTCAATTTCCGCTTTTGATGCTAATGGTAAGGTAAAGCTGAATGTCGTACCGACCATAGGTTGGCTACTGACATAAAGCGTTCCTTGCATTAATTCGATCAATTGACGGCTGATCGAAAGGCCCAAGCCTGCGCCTTGTCGATAACGACTGGCATCTTGCCCTGCTTGAATCAGTGGTTCGAAGATGTGTTCAAGTTGTTCAGCAGGAATGCCTTGCCCCGTATCGACAACTTGGACACGAATCTTGTCATCAACCACATTGGCTGAAATGACAATTTTCCCTTCAGTCGTATATTTAATGGCGTTTCCTACAAGGTTATAAAGCACTTGCTCTAATCGTTGTGGATCGGCAGAGACCCAAATACATTCATCAGGGATTTGGTTTATTACGCGAATGGGCTTTTTGTTGAGTAGATGGTTAGACAGCTCTAACACTAAGCGTGTTGCGCCGGATAGATCAACAGCACACTGTTTGATATCCAAGCTGCCATAGCGCATCTTATGGTAATCGAGTAAGTCATCGACCAAGTTTGTCAGCCGTTGTCCACTGCTGATGATTATGCCTAATTGATAACGATGATCGGCGGTGATAGTTCCACTTGACCCAGAGATCAGTGCTTCTGCAATACCGACCATACCGTGCAGCGGTGTTCTTAATTCATGTGACGTTGTGGCTAGGAATTCATCTTTTAGTTTGTTAGCGAGATGCAACTCATCGTTCTGTTTGCGAATTAATTGAATGTTGCTTTCGAGCTCTTTATTTTGCGCTTTAATCAGCTGCATTTTTTCTCGGATTGAACGCTGCATACGTTCAAAACTCACTGCGAGTCGACCAATCTCATCTTTACGATCGGTATTGATAACATTTTCATCTAAATCCCCAGCTGAGACTTTTTCTGCCGCCCAAGTGAGCTTCAGTAGGGGAGAGGTAATAAAATTAGAGAGATAATGTGAAGCGATGACGACTAAAATAATCGCGGTTAGCATGGCGAAAATAAATAACTTCTCAAGCTGATGAACTCGCGCATAAGCCTCTTTTTCTGGTATCTCTACCACCAAGGCCCAATTGATGTTTTTGTTTGCAACAGGTGCATAGGCGGCAATGGTTTTCTCATTCAATGTATTAGTGTAAGTACCAACGGCACTCAATCCAGAAAGCGCAAGATTGATCACTTTTTGACTAGTCTCGATTTCTTGCTGCGTGTAAGAGAGTATTCGAGAATGATGATCTTGCCCGACCAGTAAAGTTCTTATTTGCGATGTCGCATTGGTGTCAGCAACGAGCTTTGTGATGCCATTATTTGGTAGGCGGAACATGGCGTAGCTGTGCAGGTAGCCCTGTTGAATAATGGGCGCGCCAAGCCAAGCAACTGATTGCCCTTCTTGTTGTGAAAAATCAGAAATAATGACTGGTGTATATTCTTCATTGATTTTTCGTTGTTCGCCAACTTGCTGCTCTAACTGGCGGAATGTTTTACCCAGATTGCTATCTTTGTATTTTCCGGTCAGTAAATTCGTCCCATAGTTGTCGTGCTTATAAACGGAATAAACGACATCACCATCGAGATCCACCAGTAAAATATCGTCAAAATCAGAACGTTTAAGCAGTTCTAAATACGCCCAATGATAGCGTTTGTGCAGTAGGCGATACCGTTCACTGCCTACATAGCTGCTCGATTGTGGCAATATTGACGTTTTTATCTGATCACCAGAGCCAGGAATATAACGCTGCTGGGCATGCTCACGAGCTTGATCAATATCCAGACCAAGTCTTTGGAACGCATTGACTAAGCCGTAAAAACGCCCTCCACTGGCATAAGCTAACTCTGAACGAACAAACCCCATCACTTCTGATTCTTTGGCCGCGAGGTAATCGAGAACTTGCTGTTGCTTGGTGTCTCTGACTGACAATAAGTGAGACGTGCTTTGTTCTTGAAGATCTTTAGTGTGTGATTGCAGAAAAAAAATGGCAGTCACAGTTAAAGGCGTGATGCTCAAAACGAGAAAAGCCAGCATAAGAGTATTTTGCAGGCGCTTAAATTTTTGCTTACGAGAGAACCTAAACATAGAAAAAGGCATTACTTTCCGTGAGGCTTTAACGGCATGAGGTAGTCGTTAAAGTGAATGAAAAAAACAAAGAAAACCTAAAGTGACGAAATTAACGAGTTTTTTTACTTTGACAAGTAAGTCCTGTGGAAAGCGTGGTCACTAACGCAAAATTCGTAAAAATCATCCAGTTTAGTGACCAATTGAGAGTGGATTGCACTTATTGTTGCGACTTTTGTAATGTTTTTTTTGCGTGGTAAATGATGAATTTGTTAGTTTTATTTAACACCTCGCAATGACCATAAGCCTGTTCAATCAGCGGGGTATATTTAAGAAAACTGTTGGCCACAATAAAAAGTTCGCCTTTCGCGGTTTGATGGCTTGGTGCGTTAGCCAGTAAAGCTTCTGTCGCACTATAGCTGGTCTCTAATCCGGAGTGGAAAGGGGGGTTTGAGACGATAAATTGATAATCTTTAGCGGTATCTGAGTAGACATCAGAGGCAAATACATTCCCTGATATGTTATTCGCTATCAAGGTTGCTTTGGTTGATTCAATCGCAAGCGCGCTGATATCGCACAGTTCAATCTCGATATCTGGGTTTAATGTGGCCATTACTGTACCCAACACACCAGCACCACAACCAAAGTCGAGAACTTTACCTCTTAGTTTAGGCAGTGTATCGAGTAACAGCTGGCTGCCGAGGTCAAACTCGCCATGACTAAATACGCCAGGTAAACTTTTTACAATCAGTGAGTGTTGCTGATACTGCACCTGATAAGTTTTGAACCAGCCTGCAATTTGGAAGCTTGGTGGCTGCTGAGTGCATTGCCCCCAATAGAACGAACAGCGTCGAGCTGAATCATACTTTTTAACCACCCCATAAGCTGCAAACATTTTTTCAATGCTTTTTATGCCCGAGCGGTTTTCACCTACCACCACAATCTCAGTCTCTTTGCCCAGTTTGGCCAACAGCATTGCAAGCAGATATTCAGCTTCCTGCTTCGCTTTGGGCCAGTAAAGCAGAATCATGTCAGCATCGGTTTTTTGCTCAAATTGAGCGCCAAAATGACATGTAATTTGCGGATAGGATTCGAGTTGGCGGTAGTAACCATAATGAGTGGTGAACACCGAAACAGAGCGACAATGATTAGCTAACTCTACAGGAAATAAATCCTCCGCTTCTCCAGCCACTAAAAGATGTTTTCCTTCGAAATAAGCAAGCTGACGCTGGGCAATTTGACTTGGTGCGGTGTAACTGGACATAGTAGGCTCTGCGCTAAAAAAGAGGGGCAGATTCTCGCACAGTCTGCCCCTTGCTTCTAGCTTGATCGTCAGTAAGTCAAAAGTTAGCTATTATCTTGTTGATTGAGAAAACCTTTAAACTCTTCCTCATAAATATTAAACAGCACCATAGTGATGGCAAAAATAAGTGGGCCGTAAATTAACCCAATCAGGCCAAACAGCTGAATACCACCGAGCAGAGAAAAGAAGATCATTAATGTGTTCATGCCCGCGCTCCCTTGCATTAAAAAGGGCCGCAATAAATTATCAATTGAGCCAACAATGATAACGCTCCAGAGGGCCAAGAATATGCCCCATGTGCTATCTCCGGTTAGAAAGAGATAAATAGTGGCTGGAATCCATATCAGAGCAGTACCGACAACCGGAATAAACGAAGCAAACCCCATCATGGTGCCCCAAAATAACCCAGGGAAACCGGCGAGCCACATACCAAACCCACCCGCAAAGCCTTGCGCTATTGCGGTTAAAAATGACCCCATGACAGCCGATTTGGAGACTTGCTCAATTTCGCAGAGCAACCTGTCTTCTTGACTACGCGACAATGGCAAGATGTGCCTAAGAGCGCTGATGAGCTTATCGTGATCACGGAGTAGGAAAAACAACACGAACAGCATTAAGAAGAAATCCATCAAAAAACTGGTCGCATCACCCAGCACTTTTGCGCTAATACTGACCAAGTTGGTGCCAAATGAACTGGCAAATTGCCCCACTTTTTGTGCGATTTGTTGTGGCTGAATTTCATCAAAGGGCAAATATTGATTCGCAATGGCGAGTCCTTTGACAATCCAAGGATGAGCAAAGGCGGTTTGAATGCCACCATGGGTGACCCATTGGTACATGTTCTGAGAAAATACCGACCCTTGCTGCACAATAGCAGCAAAGACAAACAGCAGTGGAATCACAATAATAAACGTCAAAATAATACACGAGAGAAACGAGGCTGTATTTTTGTATTTGGGGATTTTTCGTTCGAGCCACTCATGAATGGGAAACATCAATAACGAGATGATGAAAGCCATGACAATCGAGTTGATATAAGGTGCAATCAACAGATAACAAGCAATAGCCGCAGCGACAAGTGCCGCAATGAGCACCCAGTGACTAGAGGTGATTTTCACTTTTTCTGACACGTTGTTAATCCAACCTTGTAAAGTAATAGGGTTATAATGACTGCAAATCAGCGTGTTATCAATGAGGAACTGATGAGATGGGATGTTGTGATAATGAAAAAGGGTGTCAAAACCAGCATAAAAAAAAGTTGAAGCTACCGTGGTTTGCCATCAGCATGATGGCGTTGGTCGTTTTAGTGATTTATTACTGGCAATGATAGCTTGCTTATTGAGTCTGAAATGAATAAAGGGCTGATCTACAGCCCTTTATAATTATGATGAGTCTGCCTAATGGTGCTTATTCCGCTTGAGCTGCCATCATCGCAAAGCAGCGATCGGCCGCTTCTAATGTCGCTTCAATTTCTTTGGAGCCGTGCGCCAAAGAGGTAAAACTTGCTTCAAAAGCTGAAGGCGCTAAATAGACACCATGATCGAGCATCAAATGGAAGAAGCGCTTGAAACGTTCAACATCACATTTTGCGACTTCTTCATAACAGGTGACGCGTTCTTGATCGGTAAAAAAGAAGCCGAACATGCCACCAACTTGGCTGACCAGCAAAGGAATACCGTGTTTGTCTGCGAGTTCTTTGAATCCATCAGCCAATTGCTTTGTTTTGGCCGCGAGACGTTTTTCATTGCCTTCTTCTTTTAGAAGCGTCAAGCAGGCATAACCCGCAGCCATAGCCACAGGGTTACCTGATAGCGTACCAGCTTGGTACACCGGGCCCGTTGGAGCGATGTATTGCATCACATCACGGCGTCCACCAAAAGCGCCAACAGGCATACCACCGCCAATCACTTTCCCTAGCGTTGTTAAGTCTGGTTTGATGTTGTAGTAAGCCTGTGCACCACCTAGTGCAACACGAAAACCTGTCATTACTTCATCAAAGATCAACAGAGAGCCTTCTTGGTCACAAATCTCACGTAAGCCTTCATGGAACCCTTCTACTGGTGGAATGCAGTTCATGTTGCCCGCGACCGGTTCGACAATAATGCAGGCTATTTGGTCTTTATTGGCCGCGAACAATTCACGTACAGATTCTAAATCATTAAAAGTGGCGGTCAGTGTATGTTTAGCAAAATCAGCAGGCACACCAGGAGAGCTTGGTTGGCCTAATGTTAAGGCGCCAGAGCCTGCTTTCACTAGCAAGCTGTCTGCATGACCGTGATAGCAGCCTTCAAATTTTAAAATTTTATCGCGGCCAGTGAATCCACGAGCTAAACGAATGGCGCTCATCGTCGCTTCGGTACCGGAACTGACCATACGCAACTGTTCCATTGATGGAACCAGCTCAGAAACTAATTCTGCCATATCGATTTCCATCTCGGTCGGCGCACCAAAACTGAGACCGCGCTGCGCTGCGCCTATCACGGCTTCACGAATGACCGCATGGTTGTGGCCTAGTATCATTGGCCCCCAAGAGCCGACATAATCAATATAAGCTTTGCCATCAGCATCAAAAATCAACGGGCCGTCTGCGCGGTCGATAAAAATCGGCGAGCCACCAACTCCGTTAAAAGCACGTACAGGAGAGTTAACTCCACCGGGGATTGCACGTTGTGCCTTTTGATAAAGCTCTGCTGATTTGGTCATGGATTTATCCTCTTCTGCTTGTTCGGACCAGTTGGTGTCGCATTGTATACCCAAACTCACCAAAGACACTTTTTTTCACTCATTTTCTGAGCCCATTCACAGCCAAATAAGCGCCGTATAGTGTACAACTCACGCGACAGTGAGTGTTTTTTCAGTGCATAATGCCTCGATAGTTGGAGTTTTAGCTTAAGTGACGGTGAATACTTGAACGAATAGGTCAGGTATTAGATAATCATTGCATTATTAAAAAAGAATCACCTTTACAGGCATAAGTTAAGCATAATAAGTCTGACAGGTATTAACACGAGTGAGAGAGGCCATCGTGAGTGAAGTAAATGTACCATTGTCATTTTCTGATACTGCAGCACAACGCGTAAAAATGTTGATTGCTGAAGAAGAGAATCCAGCGCTAAAACTGCGCGTTTATATTACTGGTGGTGGTTGTAGCGGTTTTCAATATGGGTTTACCTTTGATGAAAATGTGAACGATGGCGATACCACAATCGTTAATAGTGGCGTGACATTAGTGGTTGACCCGATGAGCTTACAATATTTGATAGGTGGCATTGTCGATTACACAGAAGGCCTAGAAGGCTCTCGTTTTTTTGTCAATAATCCTAATGCAACAACAACATGCGGTTGTGGTGCATCATTTAGTGTTTAACTAAAAAAGGTTCGATGCACAATTAATCTACTGTAGCTAATTAAGCTTAATAGCCCTATGTATTTGGATGTTATGTAGGGCTTTGCCTTAACCTTAAGAAGGCAAGAACATAATAAAGGATTATTTATGCCTGATACCAAAATCAGCCGTTCATCTATTGGCCGCTTTTTTTCGCAACGACCTTGGCTACTCTCGACGATTTTTATTTTACTTCTCTGTTTTTGGTTAGGTTTTGGGGCATTGAAAGCGGAAGAGCCCCGGCAAACTGCCAATGACACCATTCCTTTTGCGAAAGTTATTTATCAATCTTTTGAGGCTGAATTGACCGATAAGCATATCGATCTTTACGGTCGGACCGCACCTAATCGTCAAGCTAAAATTGGTGCTGAAATCGCAGGGAAAATTACTCAGATATCGATAGCAAAAGGACAGCCTGTCAATAAAGGACAACAGATCGTCTTAATCGATCAAGCTGATCTAGCGGCTCAATTAGAGAGTGCGCAAGCCTTGTTCAAACTCAAACAAAAAGAATTCAGTGCCGCTGAGTCGTTAAAAAATCGAGGTTTGCAAGGCGAAGTGGCCTTTGCTTCGGCGCAAGCCGCTTTAGCGGAAGCCAGCGCTGTGCAAAGTCGTGCCCAATTGGCTTTACGTAATACGTCAGTTGTGGCTCCCTTCGATGGCATTGTTGAAGACATATTGATAGAAAAAGGCGATTTTGTCGGAGTGGGTGACCCGATGATCACCTTTATTGATCTCAGTAAATTAGTGATAGAAGCGGATGTCAGCGAACGACACATCCAAAAAATCAAACAAGACCAAATTGCTCGTGTACGTTTTATCGATGGTTCTATTATCGATGGCAAGGTTCGTTATATTTCTCGCGTCTCATCGCCTACCACCAACACGTTTGCTATCGAAGTGGAATTAGACAATCCCAATCAAACGATCCCCGCGGGTGTGAGCGCTGAAGTGGAGATGAGTTTGGAAACACAACTGGCGGTGAAAATCACGCCTGCCATGCTTGCGCTTGATGATCAAGGAAATTTAGGTGTTAAAACTCTGCAGCAAGATCGTGTTCGCTTCATCCCCATTCAATTGGTAAAAGCGGAGCAAGATGGTGTGTGGCTAACTGGGCTAGGAGAGACGGTGGATATTATCACCGTTGGGCAAGGTTTTGTTCGAGATGGTGATCAAGTGATTGCGGTCAAGAAACCTAACCACTCAGCGCAGTAGGGGGCGCCATGTTTTCTATTATTGATGCGGCGCTATCTCGCTCGCGCACTATGTTATCGCTGCTGATTTTTATCTTGATCGCTGGCGTAGCGACCTATTTTTCGATCCCTAAAGAATCGAGCCCTGACATTACTATTCCTATTATTTATGTCTCCGTAAGTCATCAAGGCATATCACCGAGTGATGCTGAGCGCCTTATCGTGCGGCCCCTAGAGCAAGAAATGCGCTCTATTGAAGGCGTAAAAGAGATGACGTCGAATGCTTCCGAAGGGCATGCTTCTGTAGTTTTGGAATTTAACGTTGGCGTTAACCTTGATAAAGCGATGGCGGATGTGAGAGATGCGGTCAATTTGGCCGAGCCGAAGCTACCCGCAGACAGCGATGAGCCGACCGTGAACGAAGTAACATTGGCATCAGAGCAACCGGTATTATCAGTGGTGCTTTATGGCACTTTACCAGAGCGAGCTATCGTACAAATTGCAAGGCAGTTGAGAGACAAATTAGAAAGCTACCGACAAGTATTAGAAGTTGATATCGCTGGCGATCGCGAAGATATTGTTGAGATCATTGTCGATCCCCTATTGATGGAAAGTTACGGACTTGATCAAGGCGATATCTATAACTTAATCGCACTGAATAATAAAGTCGTTGCGGCGGGTTTCGTCGATACGGGCTACGGACGTTTTTCCGTAAAGGTTCCTTCAGTTTTTGAATCCTTGAAAGATGTGTTAGAGCTTCCGGTGAAGGTTGATGGTAAGCAAGTAATCACCTTTGGCGATATCGCGACCGTCAGACGAGCATTTCGGGACCCTGAAAGCTTTGCTCGTTTAGATGGCAAATCGGCGGTGGTGTTGGACGTTAAAAAGCGTGCTGGTGAAAATATCATCGAAACCGTTGAGCTGGTAAAAACGGTAATGAGAGAGGCGCAAAAACGGGAAGATTGGCCAAGTAATTTGTTGGTGAAATATACGTGGGATGAGTCGAAAGACGTTGAAATCATGCTCAACGATCTACAAAACAATATTCTGTCGGCCATTATTTTAGTCGTGATCGTGATTATCGCTATTTTGGGAATGAGGACGGCGCTGCTGGTTGGTATCTCAATACCAGGCTCATTTTTGACCGGATTACTAGTCTTGTCGGTGTTTGGACTAACCGTCAATATTGTCGTGTTATTTGCATTAATTATGGCGGTTGGCATGCTGGTTGATGGAGCCATAGTGGTAACTGAGTTTGCTGATCGGCGTATGCAAGAAGGTGTGCCGCGTAAAGAAGCGTATCGAGATGCCGCAAAACGGATGGCATGGCCGATTACCGCATCAACTGCTACCACTTTAGCCGCTTTTGCTCCTCTGCTTTTTTGGCCAGATATCACGGGTGAGTTCATGAAATACTTGCCTCTCACGCTTATCGCTACACTGGCTGCTTCACTGATTATGGCACTGCTTTTCGTACCTGTGCTAGGAGGCTTAATTGGCCGACCGCAACATGCTTCGGCTGCCAGTCAAGCACGGATGATTGCTTTACATGAAGGTGATTTTGCCCAAGCGACGGGCATCACCAAGCTCTATTATCACACGTTGGCCATTGCGATTCGTCACCCACTTAAAATACTGTTCAGTGCGATAGTGCTCGCGATTGTAATTGGTTTTGCTTATGCCAAAGCAGGGCTCGGTGCCGAATTCTTCCCAGAGGTGGATCCGCCTTATTTCACCGTTAAAGTTCGTTCTTATGGCGATCTTTCCATCCAAGAAAAAGACACCTTAATGCGAGAAATTGAGCAGGTGATGCTTGGCCATGAGGAATTTGAGAGCGTCTATACTCGAACGGGGGGAGAGGATGAAATTGGCCAGATTCAAATTACCCCTGTTGATTGGCAATATCGCCGCACCGTCAAAGCGATTATTGAAGAGCTTAAAAGCACCACAGATCAGTTTTCAGGGGTGGAAATCGAGTATAAATTTCCAGATGCAGGGCCACCGGTTGAGCATGATCTGGTGATTGAAATGTCGGCGCGTACTCCTGAAAATCTTAATGAGGCCGCTAAAATGGTCAGAAAGTGGGCTGATAACAATCCCGCATTGACTAATGTCAGTGACACCTCAAATAAAGAAGGAATTGACTGGCGAATTGATATTCGACGTGATGATGCTTCTCGATTTTCAGCCGATGCGACATTGGTAGGTAACACAGTGCAATTTGTGACTAATGGACTAAAAATTGGTGACTACTTGCCTGATGATGCAAACGAAGAGGTCGATATTTTGGTGCGTTATCCAGAGGATAAGCGGGATATTGGTCGATTTGATCAGTTACGGGTCAACACACCCGCAGGTCTGGTGCCGATAACCAATTTTGCGCAGATAAAACCGGATCACAAACAAGATACGATCAAACGGATTGATGGTCGACGGGTTATCGATATTATGGCGGATCTAAAGGAAGGGTATAATCTGGCCCTTGAATTGCCCAAAGTTACTCAAGCATTGTCGGAACTGAATTTACCTAATGGGGTGGAGTTTAAATTACGAGGGCAAAATGAAGAGCAGGAACATTCCTCAGAATTTCTAAAAAATGCCTTTTTGATTGCGCTGGTGGTTATGGGGTTAATTCTGGTTACGCAATTTAATAATTTTTACCAAGCATTCCTCATTTTAAGTGCAGTACTGTTTTCAACGGTCGGAGTATTTGCGGGCCTGCTGATTTTCCAAAAACCTTTCGGCATTATTATGTCAGGTATTGGGGTCATCGCCTTGGCCGGCATCGTGGTGAATAACAATATCGTATTGATAGATACTTATAACCAACTGATACGCAGAGGCTTGTCAAAACAAGAGGCCATTTTACGCACTGGTGTTCAGCGTTTAAGGCCCGTTTTATTGACCACAGTGACGACTATTTTAGGGTTATTGCCAATGGTACTGGAGATGAACATCGACTTGATTAACCAGAAAATTGAGTTTGGTGCTCCCAGCACGCAATGGTGGTCACAACTCGCCACGGCCGTTGCGGGAGGCCTTGCTTTTGCCACTGTCTTAACGTTAGTGCTGACGCCTTGCTTGTTGATGTTGGGGCGTAAGGAACCACCACCTATTCTCGAAGAGTAATCTGCTCAATCTTACACAATGAGGCCCACATTATTGGTGGGCCTTTTCTTATTATTTATTGGCATAGAGTAATTGGCTATAGCGTTCTAGCTTCCCAAGCCTAATTTGAGCATTGGCGATAAAGGTGCTTTTTGCTTGGCCCGTTAAGGATTTAGATTGCGGTAAAGAGACCGTTCTTGGGTTTTTGTGTACACCGTTGACCAAAAATTCATAGTGGAGATGAGGGCCGGTGACTCTTCCAGTACCTCCTAAAGTACCAATCGTTTGTCCTTGCTTGACTCGTTGACCCGTTTTGACCATACGTCGTTGTAAGTGTAGGTATTTGGTAATGTAGGTGTTGCTGTGACGAATAAACACATAATTACCATTAAATTGGTTGTAACTTGATTTCTCAACCACACCATCGCCGGCGGCCCAAATTGGGGTACCAACTGGCGCGGCATAATCGGTTCCTCTGTGTGCGGTGACTTTTCCTGTGACGGGGTGGCGACGCACAGGATTGAAATTCGATGTCACGCGACGAAAATCGATCGGCGAGCGTAAAAAGGCCTTTTTCATGGCCCGGCCATTTTCGTCATAGTAATTGCCTGTTGCATCGTCCAATATTGCTGTGAACGTCGTACCTTGGTTGGTAAAGGCGGCGGCAATGATATTTCCGCGGCCAATTACCTCACCTTCCACCACCTTTTCTTGGAATAGCAGCTTAAATTGGTCACCTTCACGAATATCTAACGCAAAATCCACATCCCAACCAAATATACCCGCTAACTCCATGATTTGGTTTGCTGTTAAACCCGCGCTTATCCCCGCATTCCAAAAATTTGAAGTAATGATCGCCTCGGCATAGTTGTACTGGAACATCAGCTCTTTTTTATCAAACTCAGAAGTAAAGCCATCGCCCGATTTAGTGATACGAAAGGTTTCAAAGGCGCTAATAATGCGATTGAGTTGAACAAGTTCATTATTTTCATCAAAGCCAAATTGCAGCTCATCTCCTGGCTTAAGTCGTGAAAGCTGGCTGTCAATATCACGATTTGTTGCCGTGAGTTGATAGAGTAAGCGAGCCGAAAGCCCAATTCGCTGAAATAATACGGCGGCACTTTCACCCGATTTAACTTGATAAGTTTCCCAACGCAGCATGGTGGAAGGCGAGATAGATATTCCCGGAGAGAGTGCTTCTGCGTTAATGGTTAATGGATAATGGCGACCAATTTCTAGACGATTTGGATCCTGAGCGAGATCTTCAGGATTTGGCAGAAATAGCAGCGCGAAAACCATGAGAGCGCTTAAAAAGGCGATGAGGATTCGATGCACCCAAGGGAGACGAGCGAAAATTGAAAGCATATTTAGGTTCGTTTAGTAAATTATAAAGAAATTAGCCGGTTCGTTAGTCTAACTGGTTTCAAAAAGCATCGCTATTCAAGTAAGATGTTCAACTATTAAATTTTGCCAAATCTGTAGGAGTGAACAAGAATGGCGAGTATTGAAGCGGCTTTAGCTGAAATTAAACGCGGCGTTGAAGAGCTAATCCCAGAAGATGAATTGATCGCGAAACTGAAAGAAAACCGTCCACTGCGCATTAAATTAGGTGCTGATCCAACGGCTCCAGATATCCATCTTGGACATACGGTGATCCTCAATAAATTACGTGCATTTCAAGATTTGGGCCATGAAGTCACCTTTTTGATTGGTGATTTCACGGGTATGGTTGGTGACCCAAGCGGTAAAAATACCACGCGTCCACCGCTCACTCGTGACGATGTTTTGCGTAATGCTGAAACCTATAAGACACAAGTGTTTAAGATTCTTGACCCGGCTAAAACGAAAATTCAGTTTAACTCTGAATGGTTGTCTCTACTGGGCGCGGAAGGCATGATCCGTCTTGCATCGAACCAAACAGTGGCACGCATGCTAGAGCGAGATGATTTCAAAAAGCGCTACGCTAATGGTCAGCCTATTGCCATTCATGAATTCATGTATCCACTCCTACAGGGTTATGATTCAGTCGCAATGGAGACAGATGTTGAGCTTGGCGGCACTGACCAAAAATTCAACCTATTGATGGGCCGTGAACTGCAAAAAGCACATGGTCAAAAACCACAAGTTGTCTTGATGATGCCACTGCTTGTTGGTTTGGATGGCGAGAAAAAAATGTCCAAATCAGCGCACAACTACATTGGTGTCAGTGAATCGCCAAGTGAAATGTTTGGCAAAATCATGTCGATCTCTGACACATTAATGTGGAGCTACTACGAGCTGCTTTCTTTCCGTCCATTGGAAGAAGTCGCACAGTTCAAAGCTGATGTTGAAAATGGCACAAACCCACGCGATCTCAAAATCTTACTGGCGAAAGAGATCATTGCACGTTTTCACTCTAAAGAAGAGGCGGATGCGGCTGAGCAAGAGTTCATCAACCGCTTCCAAAAAGGTGCGATGCCAGAAGAGATGCCAGAATTTGAATTTGCAGCGGGTATTGCTATCACTAACCTGCTCAAAGAGGCGGGTTTAGTGGCTTCAACGTCTGATGCGATGCGAATGATCAAGCAAGGCGGTGCCAAACAAGATGGCGAAAAAATCGACGACAGCAAAAATGTACCAGCCGCGGGGACTTATGTTTACCAAGTCGGCAAGCGTAAGTTCGCACGAGTTACTGTAAAGTAAAAATCACAGTAAAGTGAACCGTCTATTCATCAAAGCGCCTAAGGGCGCTTTTTTGCTGGGCCTGATCTTGGCATATTAATTAGTCATTAAATCTTCAATCTGAATGGTGTGGTTGGGTATGTGTGAAATTGGAACGCATTGGATGCAAAGATCAGAGTGTATTTCGCCAAAGGCTTTGGTACAATTTGCGCACTGCTAATTGAGCAGTACTTTCGGAGATTTTTATGAACAATACCGACCATCCCCCTAGTATGAAGGGAGAAAAATAACCGCTTTCGGTATTGGCGATCTTCGCTCCTACCTTCAGTGGTAGGGCTTATCTTTTCTGATTTACTCCTCTCGATTTTTCTCCTGCTCTCTAGTTTGAGATGAAAACCTATCTATGAATTACATTGATGAACAATGACGTCATTGCTCATGAATATATTGCATTTGGGTATCATTTCGATGGTCGTTACCTTTGCCAATCGGGAGATTCGCCATGACGGTAATGAGCAACATTTATATTGAAAATTCACCTAACTTTTCTTTGGAAGAGATTGGTGCGGCTCGTAATGCATTTTTGCAGTACGAACAGCAAAAACAGGTACATTTATTGGCAGTGATGCCTATCGAAGAGGCAGTGGCGATTTTACGTCACTGTACTATTGGTTATGTTCAGCAACTACTCAGTGAATTAGATAAAGGGGGCTATGACATTCGCGCTCGCCATTACGCTAACCAATTGGGGTTTATTTACTCAGAAGTTGAAACGGCGCAAAGCTATTTAACCACTAGCGTGATTGAACATGTAAAGCAGCGTATTGGCTGGATTATTGTATTGGCACTACTTGGTATCGTATCCGGGCTGATTATTACCCAGTACGAAGATACATTGAGCCAGCTTGTGCTCTTGGCTGTGTATATGCCGGTTATTGCCGCTGCAGGTGGCAATACTGGCTCGCAAGCTGCGACGTTAGTCGTGCGCGCGTTGGCGGTTGGTGAATTACGCAAACGTCAATGGTTGCGTGTATTGTGGAAGGAGTGCCGTGTTGCGGTTTGCCTTGCGTTGGCTATCTCTGCGGTGATGGTGGCTCGCATTATGTTGTTTAGTGATGCCAACTCAACCGGAGGCTTTCCACTAGAAAACATTGCGTTTGCAATTGCGGTTGCGCTCTTTATCCAAGTCACCATTTCTACGACGATTGGCGGCTTATTACCCATTGCTGCGCGCGTTTTTAACTTAGATCCTGCGGTATTAGTTAGCCCAGTACTGGCTTCTATCGTCGATATTTCGGGTATGTGGATCTACTTTAACGTGGTGAACTATTCATTAGGACTGAGCTGACTGAACTTAACGACATCTTCAAAGAAGAGCGTCTCAAATTGAGCAATTGGGGCGGTAACACTAGTGTTATCGCCTTGATCTTGCGGATAATAATCAGTGATGAATTGAACAAATAATGTACTCGGTTTTCCTTGTTTATCTAAACCGAAGCCCGCCATGTTATGCGTTCCATAAAGCGAACCACTTTTGGCAATCAGCTGCCCTTGTATAGCTTGGCCACGCATACTACGTCGGTACTGTAAGGTACCGGATTCACCGGCTTTAGGCATGATGTCAATAAGCTTAAGGGTTTGATTCTTAATCCAAATGTAATTCAGCACATCCACCATATTTTGTACTGACAGGCGGTTGTTACGTGATAAACCCGAACCATCAGCCAACTGAGCTTGTGCCAAGTTGATGCCTGTTCGAGAAAAAAGGATCTGCTTGATCGCCTCGGTGCCATTACTAAAACTGCCGGGTTGAATAAAAAAATGCTGGCCAAGTGTTTTGGTTAAACTGTCAGCAATCAAATTGTCAGACTCTTTAAGCATCATTTCTAACAACGGGTACAGTGGCATAGATAGATGTGTTGCTATCAATGAACCCTTTTCTATGCTCAGTTCATCTTGCTTTACACCCAGCTTAACCTCGCCTAGCAATTCAATGCCCACTTGTTTGAGTTGCTTATAAATCATACGTGTGGCGTATAAGTTTGGGTCTTGCACGGCAAACTTTAGTGGCAGAGGTTGTGTTCGCTCGGCCAAACAGCCGTCGAGCTGGTAATGGTTCTGCTCTGAAGTGCGCAGTTCTAAATCACAGCGAGCACTCTCTTGTTCAGTCTTAGTGACACTCCTTGTGTAGCTGGTCACGTGAATGGGATAGTGCTCAGGCACATAAACCCGAGTTTTCCCGTTCGGTTGCGTATAAATAGAGGCTTGTACACAATTACCATCCAGAGTGATTGCACTTGATGGGGCGCTATAGCATACCCCCAGAATATCCCAAGGTAATCCAACCGCGCGGTCGTAACCTGAAAAGGCTGAATTATCTAACCAAAGGTTGCCTTTTATTTGTGAGATGCCCTGTTTTTTTAGCTCGCTGAGTAGCTGCTTCATATTTTGGCTGGTTAACGTAGGGTCGCCAGAGAAATGAATAACAATGTCATCGCCATGTTGAGTTAGCTGAGTCGTGAAGCGAAATTGTTCGCCAAGCTCTAGCGTGGCGGCAAGCGCGGTGAGTATTTTTAAAGTGCTGGCAGGAGGGAAAAGCGCTTGTATGTTATTAGTATCTTGAAAAACCTGTTCAGTGGCTAAAGAGTGAACGAATAAACCCACCCGAGTACCTTGTGGCAGTGTTTGCAAAGGCGTATACGCCAAAGTCGATAAAGGAAAGAAGAAGGAGAGGATGAATAAAAAAGCACTGCGGTTTAATAAGAGCATAACACGGCATTTCAGGGCGGAGTGTGCATACAGTATAGCGAGATAAAAAAACGCCTGCTAGCAAGCAGGCGTTTTAAATCTATGACATTAAGCCAAGAATTAGAAGTCGTAACGTAGACCTAGTGCAAGTTCGTCTTCAGATTTAGCTTTACCTACTTTGTCTGAATCAAGTAGGTTGAAGTTGTAAGAGATGTACGAACGGAAGTTAGGTTTGAAGAAGTAAGTTGCATCAACTGCAAAGTTATCAGCTTCATCTGCTTTATTGCCAGATGTTTTAGATTCTAGGTAGTTGTAAGTGGTAGTGAATACAGCTTGACCCATAGTGTATTTTGCTGCTAGCTCATAACCAGTTTTATCTGTTTTGCTTGCTGCTTTGTCTTGACCATCAACAAAAGTACCAGCGAAGTAGAAATCAGAGATAGCGTAAGACGCTGCTAGCATATATTGATCAGAAGACGCATTCGCTGCTGTATCTTGATCTGCGTAACCCGCACCTAGCACAACGCCAGTGTCGCCGATTGCATAGATAGCCGATAGAGAGTAGCCGTCTGCATTGTTGTCTGTGTATTCAGCATTCCATACACCGTTGCTATCTTTATCTGCAGAACGATCAGCAAAACGGTAGCTTGCTTTAACGCCTAGATCAGCAAATTGACCTTTATAAGCCACCATGTTGTCTACGCGGTCTGCTACAGCGATTTTATACGCTGCTGAGTTGCCGTGGTAAGCCATGATATCAGTAAAGTCAGTGATAACACCTAGCGCGCCGTCGTTTTTACCGTAAGTCACTTCACCGAAGTTACCGCCGATACCTGCATAAGTGTAACGGTTGTCTAGGTTATTATTTGACTTGTTTTCGCCTTGGTCGTTAGTAGTGAACTCACCTTCGTAGAAACCAACACCGTATAGGCTGTCGTTGATCGCTACTTTACCTAGGAAGTTTAGACGTACGCGTGATGCATCGTCCGCTTTGCCATCTTTAAGAGAAAGACGTGCTTCTGCGCGGCCGCCCATTTCTAGAGATGTACCGTCTTGGTTGTATAGCTCACCAGCATTTACACCAGTTACTACTGCAGCAGCTGATACTGCTAAAGCAATCAGAGTTTTGTTCATCTTATTAGTCCTAATTTACTGTCCATAAATATTTTTATTTGCGACGTCTATATCGTCCTTCGAGTGCTTTTGAACATTGAGTTGCATAGGTTGGGTTTTGTAAACCTTCACTAACGTACAACCAAACGTTACTAGCATTTCGTGTTCTACTTTTTACTCTTAAGTTCCGAAATTAGTTAGTAAAATGATATAAAACAGGTTTATGAACACCGTTTTATTTTGTGTAAATAAATATCAAGTCTTTGTTTTTTATTTGGTTTATTGGTGTTTATCAACTGGTCTGAATAGTTTGTTTTTTATTTTTTTTTAGTGAAGTGGGTCGGTTTTTTGTGCAAAAACATTCGTGAAAATGAGCTTTGTGTCTGTTTTTTATCACTTTCCCCCAAACTCATTCACAGAAACCTGACAGGGATCACGTGTGATTTAAGATGATTTAGTCACGAAGTTTGATTACACTGATTAGCAACTATGTTAATCCATGTACTACCTAACCTTTGTTGTGTTGGGTAGTTTTGTTTTGCCCAAATACGAATTTTGGCATTAGAGGTATAAAATGGAAAAAGTTCCAATGACAGTTCGTGGTGAACAATTGCTGCGCGAAGAGTTAGATAGGCTGCTAAAATTACGTCCACAAATTACCCAAGCTATTGCAACCGCACGTGAACTTGGCGACCTAAAAGAAAATGCGGAATATCACGCTGCTCGAGAAGAGCAAGGTATTTGTGAGGCTCAAATTCGTGATATTGAATATAAGCTATCTGTTGCTCAGGTGATCGATATCACTAAAATGGAAAATACAGGCAAAGTGATTTTTGGTTCAACAGTGACATTGATTGACAGTGATACTGATGAAGTGAAACGCTACCAGATTGTGGGTGAAGATGAAGCTGAGATTAAATCTGGGCGCATTTCTGTCAGCTCACCGATTGCCCGCGGTTTGATCGGTAAAATGGAAGGTGATGAGGTGATTATCTCCACTCCTGGTGGTGATAAAGATTTCGAAATCGATAAAGTTGAATACCTCTAATTCATTTCAACAACAATCAAAAAGGTCGCAGTGTGCGACCTTTTTTTGTCTGTATCCATCAGAGTCAGAGCGTCGATAACGCGACTGATTACTTACGAGGGATCTCGATTTTACGTTGCTCGGTTTGACGAAATAGTACGAGAATCTTACCAATGGTTTGTACTTTTTCTGCGCCAGTCTCACGCACGATAGCATCGATAATCAACTGCTTAGTTTCGCGATCTTCGGATGCTACTTTCACTTTGATCAGTTCGTGGTGGTTGAGGGCAATCTCGATTTCCGCTAGAACAGCCTCAGTGAGTCCATTCGCGCCCATCAGTACAACAGGTTTCAAACTGTGTGCTAGGCCTTTAAGGTGCTGCTTTTGTTTGGTGCTTAGGTTCATTATGCGGCCAATTTTATTTAATATAAGGGTTGAAAAAAGCTATTTTAACGCCATCTATCCCTGAAGACTATATTTTCTACCATACTTTCTTGGATGGAAACATTTCAGTTAGGAATCGAATGAGTAAACAGAAGCATTCGGCCAGCTCTAGTCGCTGGTTGAAAGAACATTTTGATGATAAATACGTGAATGAAGCCAAAAAGAGAGGTTATCGTTCGCGTGCTATTTTCAAAATAGAAGAGATTCAAAATAAAGATAAACTGCTTAGGCCAGGAATGACTGTTGTGGATTTAGGGGCGGCTCCCGGCGGGTGGTCTCAATATTCAGCGGGTATCGTCGGTGATAAAGGCCGAGTGATCGCGTGTGATATTTTGCCGATGGATCCTATTGTTGGCGTTGCTTTCTTACAAGGCGATTTTCGTGAAGAGGCCGTGCTGGACGCACTATTAGATCGTATACAGCCTGATATGGTTGATGTGGTGATGTCAGACATGGCACCTAACATCGCCGGAAATAATTCGGTTGATCAGCCAAGGGCAATGTATTTGGTTGAACTAGCTCTAGATATGTGTCGACAAGTTCTTACTCCAAATGGTAGTTTTGTGGTCAAGGTTTTTCAGGGAGAAGGCTTTGATGATTATGTCAAAGAAGTTCGAAACCTGTTTAAAGTCGTGAAAATAAGAAAACCAGACTCTTCGCGAGCTCGCTCAAGAGAAGTCTTTGTTGTAGCCACTGGTTACAAAGGTTAACGTTTTTGCTGTACAAGGCATAAGTTAACATATGGCTACAGGTTACAAACTGTAGTACCCTACCTTTAATTACAATTAGTTATCGCGAGGCTTACACCTTGAGTGATATGGCAAAAAATTTAATTCTGTGGCTAGTTATAGCTGTCGTTTTAATGTCGGTATTCCAGAGCTTTGGCCCTGGTGATAGTAACGGCAAAGCAGTGGATTACACCACGTTCGTACAGGAAGTTGGCCAAGGCCAGATTCAAGAAGCTCAATTTAACAATAGTGAAATTTCCTTTACTCGTAGAGGCGGTGGTACTCGCTATGTAACTTACATGCCCGTGTACGATCAAAAACTGCTTGATGATTTGATTAATCAAAACGTTAAAGTACAAGGTACACCACCAGAAGAGCAAAGTTTGCTCGGGACCATTTTTATCTCTTGGTTCCCCATGATCCTACTGATCGGTGTTTGGATATTCTTCATGCGTCAAATGCAAGGTGGCGGTGGCAAAGGTGCCATGTCATTTGGTAAGAGCAAAGCTCGAATGATGAGTGAAGAGCAAATCAAAACCACGTTCGGTGATGTGGCTGGTTGTGACGAAGCGAAAGAAGATGTGAAAGAGCTTGTGGATTACTTGCGTGATCCGAGTCGCTTCCAAAAACTGGGTGGGAAAATTCCAACGGGTGTTTTGATGGTTGGTCCTCCTGGTACAGGTAAAACATTACTGGCAAAAGCAATTGCTGGTGAGGCGAAAGTACCGTTCTTCACTATATCTGGTTCTGATTTCGTTGAAATGTTTGTTGGTGTCGGTGCATCTCGTGTACGTGACATGTTCGAGCAAGCGAAAAAGGCTTCACCTTGTATCATCTTTATTGATGAGATTGATGCGGTAGGTCGTCAACGTGGTGCTGGTGTCGGCGGCGGTCACGATGAGCGTGAGCAGACTTTAAACCAAATGTTGGTTGAAATGGATGGTTTTGAAGGCAATGAAGGCGTTATCGTCATTGCGGCAACTAACCGTCCAGACGTTTTAGACCCAGCATTGCTGCGTCCGGGGCGTTTTGACCGCCAAGTGGTGGTCGGTTTACCTGATGTTCGCGGTCGTGAACAGATCTTGAAAGTTCATATGCGCAAAGTACCTTTAGCTGGTGATGTTGAACCTTCATTGATTGCTCGCGGAACACCGGGTTTCTCTGGTGCCGATTTGGCGAACTTAGTGAACGAGGCGGCGTTATTCTCTGCTCGCGGTAACAAACGCAATGTTTCAATGGTTGAGTTTGAGTTAGCAAAAGACAAAATCATGATGGGTGCTGAACGTCGTTCGATGGTGATGTCTGAAGAAACTAAAGCATCAACAGCTTATCATGAAGCAGGACACGCCATTGTTGGTCGTTTGGTACCTGAACATGATCCTGTTTATAAAGTATCGATTATTCCACGTGGTCGAGCTTTAGGTGTGACGATGTACTTGCCTGAACAAGACAGAGTTAGCATGTCGAAGCTGCATCTTGAGTCTATGATTTCAAGCTTGTATGGCGGTCGTTTAGCGGAAGAGTTAATTTACGGCCCAGAGAACGTTTCAACTGGTGCATCAAACGATATCGAACGTGCGACAGCCATTGCTCGTAAAATGGTTACGCAATGGGGCTTTTCGGAAAAACTTGGCCCATTGTTGTATGCAGAAGATGAAGGTGAAGTCTTCTTAGGGCGCAGCGTGACTCAAACTAAGCATGTGTCTGAAGATACTGCTAAGTTGATTGATGACGAAGTTCGTAAAATTATTGACCGCAACTATGATCGTGCGCGTAAAATCCTTGAAGAAAATATGGATATTATGCATGCAATGAAAGATGCGTTGATGAAATACGAAACGATTGATGCAGGCCAAATTGATGACTTAATGGAGCGTAAAACCGAGATTCGCGAACCTGCAGGTTGGGCTGATCAAGCCAAAGCTCAAGCAGAAAAAGCGGAAGCGGAAAAAGCTCAAGAGCCAAAAGTAGAGCCAGCAGCAGAAGACGAAGTAGCCACTGAGTCCTCAGAAAAGAAAGATGCTGAGTAATCGTTAATATTCAAATTAAACCCCGAGCTTTCTCGGGGTTTTTGTGTTTTAGAGCAAAATGAAGATTCAAACCCCAACAAAGACACTTATCCTCGATCGTCCTCATGTCATGGGTATCTTGAACATGACACCGGATTCATTTTCCGATGGTGGAAAATTTAACGCGCTAGATTTGGCACTAGAGCATGCCGATAAAATGATTGCCGCAGGTGTCAGCATTATTGATATTGGAGGGGAGTCAACTCGGCCGGGTGCTCCAGAAGTGACTCTCGATGACGAATTATCTCGTGTTATTCCTATTATTAAAGCTATTCGTGCAAAATATGACGTCTGGATTTCAATTGACACCAGTAAAGCTGAAGTGATGCGTCAGGCGGTTGAGGCTGGTGCTGATTTGATTAATGATGTTCGTGCACTGCAAGAGCCGGGGGCATTAGAGGCTGCGGCTAAAGCACAAGTGCCTGTCTGTATCATGCATATGCAAGGCCAGCCACGAACGATGCAAACTAGCCCACATTATCAAGATGTGTTAGCTGATGTTAAGCTCTTTCTAGAAGATCGAGTCGCAGCGTGTGAGCGCGTGGGGATCGCGCGTGCAAATATTATCCTCGACCCCGGTTTTGGATTTGGCAAAACCATTGAGCATAATTATTATCTGCTTGCACATCTAGACGCATTTCATCAACTAGGTTTGCCGATATTGGCTGGGATGTCCCGTAAGTCAATGATTTTTAAACTACTCAATAAAAAACCAGCTGAATGTATGGTGGCGAGCGTTACCTGTGCGGCTGTAGCGGCAATGAAAGGTGCACACATTATTCGTGTCCATGATGTGAACGAAACCATTGAAGCAATGAAAATAGTACAAACCATTATTCAAAATAGTTAACAATAATAATTAAGGAAAAATCATGTCTGACAAAAGACGTTACTTTGGTACAGATGGTGTCCGCGGTAAAGTTGGACAGTATCCTATCACTCCCGATTTCGTATTAAAACTTGGCTGGGCGGCTGGACGTGTATTGGCAAAACAAGGCACGAAAAAAGTCATTATTGGTAAAGATACGCGTATTTCAGGTTATATGCTTGAGTCGGCTCTAGAAGCGGGCTTAGCCGCTGCAGGATTAAAGGCGATTTTTACCGGACCTATGCCGACGCCAGCTGTTGCTTACCTGACTCAAACCTTTCGTGCAGAAGCGGGGATCGTGATCTCAGCGTCGCATAACCCTTATTACGATAACGGCATCAAATTCTTCTCATCCGAAGGGACTAAATTACCTGATGAAATTGAATTGGAGATCGAAGCTGAATTGGATAAACCGATTGAGTGTGTCGAGTCTGCCGAACTTGGTAAGGCTTCACGTATGGTCGACGCCGCAGGGCGGTATATCGAGTTTTGTAAAAGTACCTTTCCATCGCAATGGAATTTATCAAAGCTGAAAATCGTCGTTGACTGTGCTCATGGTGCCACCTATCACATCGCGCCTAATGTCTTTAAGGAACTTGGCGCTGAAGTGATAGCAATGGGGGTTGAGCCAGATGGTCTGAATATTAATGACGAAGTTGGAGCAACGGATGTCCGTGCGTTGCAACAGCGCGTTGTGGCAGAAAAAGCAGATTTAGGGCTGGCATTTGATGGTGATGGCGATCGCTTAATTATGGTTGATGAGCTTGGCAATAAAGTGGATGGAGATCAAATTGCCTATATCATCGCCCGTGATGCCCTGAGACGTGGAGAATTAAAAGGTGGTGTTGTTGGAACGCTAATGACAAACCTTGGTATGGAAAACGGCTTAAAGCAGTTAGGTATCCCTTTTGTGCGAGCGGCGGTTGGTGACCGTTATGTGATGGAAAAATTGCTGGCAAAAGGTTGGAAAATTGGCGCAGAAAATTCAGGGCACATCATACTGCTAGACAAAGTGACTACGGGTGATGCGATTGTTGCGGCGTTGCAAGTTCTTGCTTCCGTTGTGGGCAGTGAAATGTCGCTCAATGAACTGGCTAAAGGCATGACGCTTTACCCGCAGGTTTTAGAAAACGTACGTTTTAGTGGTGATTCCAACCCATTAGAAGCCGAAGCGGTAAAAGCGGCTGTAGCTGCCGTAGAAGCGGAACTTGGTAACCAAGGTCGAGTGCTCTTGCGTAAATCAGGTACTGAACCTTTATTGCGCGTGATGGTGGAAGGGGAAGATGCTGAGCTAGTAAAAAATTCAGCATTAAAGATAGCGCAAGCGGTTAAAGATAATTGCTAACCAGGCAAATAATATGAGTTAACCTAGGATTTCATGACCGTAATTCGGCTTGAAATCTTATGGTTAGCTATACACATAGGGTGTTGTTGCCCTTTTTTTAACCGCTTGAAGCATAAACTCCATTTTTTTATAAAATACTCCTTGTCAGCATGGAATGCATTCGTTAGTATTGCGTCCGCCTTCGTTGAGGAGGTCGCTAGCCTTGTTCAAGTCAGTTGATAAGAACGGCGCTGGCTCAACTATTTGGAACATAGGTGGAAGTAATGTTTACAGTTCTACTTGTGATTTACCTGTTGGCAGCGCTTGGTATCATTGGCCTAGTGTTAATTCAACAAGGTAAAGGCGCAGATATGGGAGCCTCTTTCGGTGCTGGCGCGTCAAACACTGTGTTTGGTGCTAGTGGCTCAGGAAATTTCCTAACCCGAATGACTGCAATTTTTGCAACCGTATTCTTCATTCTTAGTTTGGCATTGGGCAATTTGTCTACGCATAAAACTGAATCACAATGGATTGACCCAACTAAAGGTCAAGTGATTGAGCAAACTACGGATACAGCGAGTGACGTTCCAGTAAAATCTGGTGACGAAATCCCGCAATAACTTATCTTAGATAAGTACAAATAATTGCCGAGATGGTGAAATTGGTAGACACACTAGCATGAGGTGCTAGCGCCTTAGGTGTGAGGGTTCGAGTCCCTCTCTCGGCACCATTATTTACAAACTTGTAAATCACTTGATAGAGCGTATAATGCTCGCAAGTCGGACGCGGGGTGGAGCAGCTTGGTAGCTCGTCGGGCTCATAACCCGAAGGTCGTCGGTTCAAATCCGGCCCCCGCAACCAATTCTTTTTGGGTTTTGGATGCAAGTTTGTGCAGTGTCAACCTCACTGCAATTGAGAATTTAGATTCTCAATCATCAGGGTCCAGCAACAAAAAACCCCGACTAATCGGGGTTTTTTGTTATCTGAGTTTCTCAAGTATGAGATTTTCAGATAGTTGCTTGGAATTTAAATTGGGCTCTGTGCCCTTTTTTTGTTTCTGGAGTGGTTTAAATGACTGGTTTAGAAAGACAACTTACTGAAATGCTTGACGCTCCAGTAGCGGCATCAGGTTATGAGTTAGTTGGATTAGAATTTATTCGTGCCGGAGAGCACTCAACATTACGCATCTATATTGATCATGAAAACGGTATTAACGTTGATGATTGCGCAGAAGTGAGCCATCAAGTGAGTGCTGTGCTCGATGTTGAAGATCCAATTTCTGTGGCTTACAACCTAGAAGTTTCTTCACCAGGTTTAGAGAGACCACTTTTTAAAGCAGCGCATTATGAACAGTTTATTGGTCACGAAGTCAGCATCGTTTTGAAAATGGGTGTCGGCAACCGTCGCAAATGGAAAGGAATTATCCATTCTATTGATGGCGAAACCGTTGCAATTAGCGTTGATGGGAAAGAAGAACTATTTGCGCTAAGCAATATTTCTAAAGCTAACCTGATCCCTAAATTTTAGTTCTCCTAGAGAAAAGAGCTTAAGAGGCTAGATTAAATGAGTAAAGAAATTTTAGCGGTAGTTGAGGCGGTTTCGAACGAGAAGGCCGTACCTCGTGAGCGTATTTTTGAGGCGCTTGAAACTGCGCTTGCCACATCAACAAAGAAGAAACATGAAATTGAAGTCGATGTACGTGTTGCTATCGACCGTAAAACGGGTGAGTTTGAAACTTTTCGCCGTTGGTTAATCGTTGAAAATGTTGAACATCCAACAAAAGAAATTTCATACGATGCAGCTAAATACGACGACGAAACAGCTGAACTTGGTCAATATATTGAAGATCAAATTGAATCAGTGACCTTTGACCGTATTACAACACAAACAGCAAAACAAGTTATCGTACAAAAAGTGCGTGAAGCTGAACGTGCGCAAATCGTCGAACAGTTTATTGATAACGAAGGTGAGTTGGTTACTGGCGTTGTTAAGAAAGTAAACCGTGATTCGGTTATTCTGGATTTAGGTAATAACGCTGAAGCGGTTATTTTACGTGATGACCAGCTACCGCGTGAAAACTTTCGTCCAGGTGACCGAGTTCGTGGCCTGCTATATGCTGTACGCCCTGAAGCGCGCGGATTCCAACTCTTCATTACTCGTTCAAAACCAGAAATGCTCGCTGAGCTATTCCGTGTAGAAGTGCCAGAAATCGGTGAAGAGCTGATTGAATTGAAAGCCGCGGCTCGTGATCCGGGTTCGCGTGCGAAAATTGCAGTCAAAACCAATGACAAACGCATTGACCCTGTGGGCGCGTGTGTCGGTATGCGTGGAGCACGTGTTCAAGCCGTATCGAGTGAGCTCGGCGGTGAGCGCATTGATATCGTTCTTTGGGATGATAACCCAGCTCAATTTGTTATCAATGCAATGGCACCAGCAGATGTTGCATCGATCATCATGGATGAAGATACGCACTCAATTGATATTGCTGTTGAAGCGGATAACCTAGCGCAAGCAATCGGTCGTAATGGTCAAAACGTACGTCTCGCTTCTCAACTGACTGGTTGGGAATTGAATGTTATGACGGTTGCTGATCTACAGAAAAAACATCAAGAAGAATCGATGGCTTCTATTGAAAACTTCATGAAGTACCTCGATATCGAGCAAGACTTCGCTGAGTTATTGGTTGAAGAAGGCTTCTCAACGCTTGAAGAAGTGGCTTATGTGCCAGTTGCTGAGCTACTTGAAGTTGACGGCCTAGATGAAGATATCATCGAAGCATTGCGTACTCGCGCGAAGAATGCGTTGACCACGATTGCGCTAGCACAAGAAGAGTCTTTTGAAGGGCTAGAGCCAGCAGAAGATCTGCTCGCACTAGAAGGTTTAGAGCGTGAAATGGCCTTTAAACTCGCAGCGAAAGGCATAGTCACATTAGAAGATCTTGCTGACCAAGGTATTGATGACCTCGAAAATATTGAAGGTCTAACAGAAGAGCGTGCAGGTCAATTGATCATGGCAGCGCGCAATATTTGTTGGTTTAGCGAAGAAGAATAATTCTCAGCAAGAGGAGAGAGCGGCATGACACAACTTACAGTTAAAGCACTGAGTGAAGAAATTGGTACGCCAGTTGACCGCTTGTTAGAACAACTTGCTGATGCAGGCATGAACAAAACGAGTTCTGATAACGTTTCTGATGATGAAAAGCATAAGCTACTGTCACATCTTAGAAAAGAGCACGGTGATACCACTGGTGACTCAGAGCCGACTCGTTTGACGTTGCAGCGAAAAACACGCAGCACATTGAGCGTCAATGCCGGCGGCGGCAAAAGTAAGAATGTTCAAGTTGAAGTGCGTAAAAAACGTACCTACGTTAAGCGCAGTGCAGTAGACGATGAAGCAACACGTGAAGCGGAAGAAGCCGCGCAACGTGAAGCACAAGAATTAGCAGCGCGTGAAGCACAAGCAAAAGCAGAGCGCGAAGCCGAAGAAAAAGCAAAGCGTGAAGCCGAAGAAAAAGCGAAGCGTGAGGCACAAGAGAAAGCGAAGGTTGAAGCACAAACGAATGCAACAGCTAACGCGGATGAGAAAGCAAAACGTTCTGCAGTGAAACCAGAACTTTCTGCTGAAAATAAAATGAAGCAAGAAGCAGCGCGAAAAGAAGCCGAAGAGCTTAAACGTCGTCAAGAAGCCGAAGCATTACGTAAAGCTGAAGAGGAAAGTCAGCGCCAGCTAGAAATAGCACGTGAATTGGCTGAGAAGAATAAAGAGCGTTGGTCTGCTGAAGAAGAGAAAAAGGGTAGTATGGAAGAAAATACAGATTACCATGTTACGACTTCAACGTATGCACGTGAAGCCGAAGATGAAGCAGATCGCCGTGAAGAAGGTGCTAGCCGTAAATCTACGAAAGCTAATAAGAGCAAAATCTCATCTCAGGATGATAAGCAAGAGCGCGGTACGCGCCGAGGCAAAGCTCGTAAAGGTCGTATGGCTAAACCTGCATCGATGCAACATGGTTTTGATAAAACAGCGGTTGTCGCTAAGCAAGATGTTGTGATCGGTGAAACGATTGTTCTTTCTGAACTGGCAAACAAAATGTCAGTGAAAGCAACTGAAGTTATCAAAGTGATGATGAAGATGGGCGCAATGGCAACCATCAACCAAGTGATCGACCAAGAAACCGCGCAATTAGTCGCTGAAGAAATGGGTCATAAAGTTCTCATCCGCAAAGAGAATGAACTGGAAGAAGCGATCCTTTCTGACCGTGATAACAAGTTTGAAGCAGTACCTCGTGCGCCAGTTGTGACAATCATGGGTCACGTTGACCACGGTAAGACATCAACACTTGATTACATCCGTCGCACACACGTCGCATCAGGCGAGGCCGGTGGTATTACTCAGCACATTGGTGCTTACCACGTTGAAACACCAAACGGTATGATCACCTTCCTTGATACTCCTGGACACGCTGCGTTTACTTCAATGCGTGCTCGTGGTGCTCAAGCGACAGATATCGTTGTATTGGTTGTTGCAGCAGATGATGGCGTAATGCCACAAACGGTTGAAGCGATTCAACATGCGAAAGCGGCGAATGTGCCACTTATCGTTGCAGTAAACAAAATCGATAAAGATGGTGCGAACCCAGATGGCGTGAAAAATGAGCTTGCTCAACACAACATCATTCCTGAAGAGTGGGGCGGTGAGAACATGTTTGTTCACATCTCTGCGAAACAGGGAACTAATATTGATGGCCTACTAGAAGCTATCCTACTTCAAGCTGAAGTTCTTGAGCTTCATGCTGTTAAAGATGGTATGGCGTCTGGTGTGGTGGTTGAATCTCGTCTTGATAAAGGCCGTGGCCCTGTAGCAACCGTTCTTGTTCAATCAGGAACACTACGCAAAGGCGACATCGTACTGTGTGGTCAAGAATATGGCCGTGTTCGTGCGATGCGCGACGAAACGGGTAACGAAGTTACGGAAGCGGGCCCATCAATTCCTGTTGAAATTCTAGGTTTGTCTGGTGTTCCAGCTGCCGGTGATGAAGCAACAGTGGTACGTGATGAGCGTAAAGCACGTGAAGTGGCAAATTATCGTCAAGGCAAATTCCGTGATGTGAAGCTTGCACGTCAGCAGAAATCTAAGCTCGAAAACATGTTCTCTAACATGACAGCGGGCGAAGTGGCTGAACTGAACGTGGTACTAAAAGCAGACGTTCAAGGTTCGGTTGAAGCCATTGCTGATTCACTGCGTAACCTTTCAACTGATGAAGTGAAAGTGAACATCGTGGGTTCTGGTGTGGGTGGTATCACAGAAACTGACGCAGTACTTGCAGCAGCTTCTAACGCTATCGTACTTGGCTTTAACGTTCGTGCTGATGCATCAGCTCGTCGTACTATCGAATCTGAAAACTTAGACCTACGTTACTACTCAATCATTTATCAATTGATTGATGAAGTAAAAGCGGCCATGAGCGGCATGCTAGCACCAGAGTTTAAGCAAGAGATCATTGGTCTTGCTCAGGTTCGTGAAGTATTCAAATCACCTAAACTAGGCGCAGTTGCTGGTTGTATGGTGACTGAAGGCGTTATCAAACGTAATAGCCCTATCCGTGTTCTACGTGATAACGTGGTTATCTACGAAGGTGAACTTGAGTCACTACGTCGCTTTAAAGATGACGTACAAGAAGTGAAGAATGGCTACGAATGTGGTATCGGCGTTAAGAACTACAATGATGTTCGCGTTGGTGACCAAATCGAAGTCTTCGAAACAGTGGAAATTAAACGTACACTGGATTAATTGACTGACGTTGCTGTATTGAAATAGACAGTAATCGGTTGTTGAATACACCATGGGGGGCTGGGTTGAACCATCCCCCCATTCTTTCTATATGTGAGAAAAGATATGTCAAAAGAATTTAGCCGCACGCAGCGCGTATCCCAACAGCTGCAAAAAGAACTCGCTATGATCATACAACGTGAAGTCCGCGACTCACGCTTAGGTATGGTGACTATTTCAGAAGTCGAAGTGTCACGTGACCTTGCTTATGCAAAAGTGTTTGTGACGTTTCTATGCGTTGGTGAGCAGACCCCAGAAAGCTGCTTAGCTGCGTTAAAAGAGCATGAAGTTCATATCCGCATGATGCTTGGCAAACGTATTCGCTTACGTTTGACACCAGAAATTCGCTTCACTTATGACAATACTTTGGTTGAAGGTATGCGCATGTCCAACTTGGTGACTGAAGTGGTCAGCAATGATAAGCGCAGACAGAAAGATGCAGGGCGTGAAGATGAAGCGTCTGCAGAAGAAGGGAATGAATAGATGGCTCGTCGTCGTAAAGGTCGCCCAATTAACGGGGTAATTTTACTGGATAAGCCAACGGGTATCTCCTCGAATGATGCCTTACAAAAAGTAAAACGTATTTATTTTGCAGAAAAAGCCGGACACACTGGCGCGCTCGATCCTTTGGCAACAGGAATGTTGCCTATTTGCCTTGGTGAAGCGACAAAATTCTCTCAGTTTTTACTTGATTCAGATAAGCGTTATCGAGTCATTGCAAAACTGGGTGAGCGAACCAATACCTCTGATTCAGACGGAGAGGTAGTGGAAACACGTCCAGTCAATGTGCAATTAAATACCCTGCGAGAGTGCATCGAGCGTTTTCGTGGTGAAACCGACCAAATTCCGTCAATGTTTTCTGCACTGAAGTATCAAGGCCGTCCTCTATATGAATACGCTCGTGAAGGCATTGATATTCCTCGCGAATCTCGAAAAATCACTGTCTATGATATTGAATTGATCCGTTTCGAAGGTGATGAAGTTGAAATGGATGTGCACTGTTCGAAAGGCACGTATATCCGTACTATCGTGGATGACTTAGGTGAAATGCTTGGTTGTGGCGCACATGTGACCATGCTGCGTCGTACTGCGGTCGCGAAGTACCCATATGAGAAGATGGTGACTTTAGAGCAACTTGATGCATTGCTGCAACAGGCGCTGCGTGATGATGTCGCACCGAAAAATGTGTTGGACTCGTTATTGATGCCAATGGACAGTGCGGTGCAAGATTTGCCGGAAGTTAACCTCATTCCTGAGTTGGCAGACATGGTACAACATGGCCAACCAGTGCAAGTGTTGGGTGTGCCACTTGATGGCACAGTGCGCATGACCATGGGTGAAGAGAAACTCTTTATCGGTGTGGGTGAAATTGACCAAGATGGTCGTGTTGCGCCTAAGCGATTGGTCGTTTTTAGAGACGGAGAGTCGCTTTAAATAGCTATTGCTTAACGTTGGGGATTTCCCTATAATCCCGGCTTCGCGTAGCGGCTGAATCAGAGATTGGCTGCTACACCTTTAAACTTACTCTTATTAGGAGAGCATTATGTCTCTGAATGCAGAAACTAAAGCGGCAATCGTTGCTGAATACGCACGTGGCGAAGGCGACACTGGTTCACCAGAAGTACAAGTAGCACTACTAACTGCTTCTATCAACCACCTACAAGGTCACTTCAAAACTCACAAAGGCGATCACCACAGCCGTCGTGGTCTACTACGTATGGTTTCAAGTCGTCGTAAGCTTCTAGACTACCTAAAAGGTAAAGATTTAGGTCGTTACCAAGACCTAATCAAACGTCTTGAGCTACGTCGCTAAGATCAGTTTGTTCAGAAAAGGGGCTTTTAGCCCCTTTTTTGTTATCTAAATTTGGCACAATCTCTCCTAAGTCGCTATACTACCCGCCGCTAAAGTGTGTTGTATGTACTTTAACGCTTCATACTCATAGCATTACAGTCACCGAAGTCGGCCAGCAGGTCGCGGCTATTAAAAGTAGCGTTCAGATACCAGTGGGAGCGGCAAGCCCAACGCTTTGTTTCCCGTGATATAGAGCCTATTTTTACTAGTCGCGATTCGTAATGTCTTGAGTGTTATTTCATTCAATCTAGAGGCAACTCTAGAGCAAGGATAAACAATGTTTGATAAACCAGTAGTGAAATCATTCCAATACGGTAATCATACCGTCACTCTAGAAACCGGCGTTATCGCACGCCAAGCTACATCGGCTGTTATGGTCACTATGAACGATACCGCGGTATTCGTTTCTGTTGTTGGTAAAAAAGAAGCAGTAGAAGGTCAAGACTTCTTCCCTCTTACTGTTAACTACCAAGAGCGTACTTACGCAGCGGGTAAAATTCCAGGTGGCTTCTTCAAGCGTGAAGGTCGTCCATCAGAAGGCGAAACTTTGACTGCGCGTTTGATTGACCGCCCAATTCGTCCTCTTTTCCCTAATGCATTTAAAAATGAAGTTCAAGTCATCGCGACAGTGATGTCTGTAAACCCAGACGTTCAACCTGACATCGTAACTATGATTGGTACTTCAGCAGCACTTGCTATCTCTGGTATTCCATTCAATGGTCCTATTGGCGCGGCGCGCGTGGGTCACATTGATGGTCAATTAGTGCTTAACCCAAGCATGACTGAGCTTGCAGTATCTCGTCTTGATCTTGTGGTTGCAGGTACAGACAACGCGGTACTGATGGTTGAATCAGAAGCGGATAACCTAACTGAAGAAGAAATGCTAGCAGCGGTTGTTTACGGCCACGACCAACAACAAGCTGTGATTAAAGCGATCAATGAATTTGCTGCTGAAGTTGCCACTCCAGCTTGGGATTGGGTTGCTCCTCAAGAGAACACAGTACTTAACAGTAAGATCGCTGAACTAGCAGAAGCTAAGCTTGTTGAAGCTTACAAAATCACTGAAAAAATGGCTCGTTACGACCGTATTCATGAAATTGCTGCTGAAGTAAACAAAGTAATTCTTGCTGAAGATCCTGAAGCAAATGTGAAAGAAATCCACACTATCTTCCACGATCTAGAGAAGACGGTTGTACGTCGTAGCATTATTGCTGGCAACCCACGTATTGACGGTCGTGAAAAAGACATGGTTCGTGCGCTAGACGTACGCACTGGTATTCTTCCTCGTACTCACGGTTCTGCACTATTTACTCGTGGTGAAACTCAGGCAATCGTAACCGCTACTCTTGGTACTCAGCGTGATGCTCAAATCATCGATGAGCTAACAGGTGAGCGTAAAGATAACTTCCTACTACACTACAACTTCCCTCCATACTGTGTGGGCGAAACTGGTTTTGTAGGCTCTCCTAAGCGTCGTGAAATCGGCCACGGTAAACTGGCTAAGCGTGGTATCGCTGCCGTTATGCCTTCAGTGGAAGAGTTCCCATACACAGTTCGTGTCGTATCAGAAATCACAGAATCTAACGGTTCATCTTCAATGGCTTCGGTATGTGGTACTTCTCTTGCTCTGATGGATGCAGGTGTACCAATCAAGTCTTCAGTTGCAGGTATTGCAATGGGTCTTGTTAAAGAAGGCGATGATTTCGTTGTTCTTTCTGACATTCTTGGTGATGAAGATCACCTAGGTGACATGGACTTTAAAGTAGCGGGTACTAACCAAGGTATCACTGCACTGCAAATGGACATTAAGATCGAAGGTATCACCAAAGAGATCATGCAAATTGCGCTAAACCAAGCACAAGGTGCACGTAAGCATATCCTTTCTGTGATGGATCAAGCGATCTCTGGTGCTCGTGCTGAGATTTCTGAATTTGCACCACGCATTTACACCATGAAGATCAGCTCTGAGAAAATCAAAGACGTGATCGGTAAAGGTGGTGCTGTGATCCGTGCTCTAACTGAAGAGACGGGCACAACCATCGAAATCGAAGATGACGGTACAATCAAGATTGCGGCAACCGATAGCGCTCAAGCTAAAGAAGCGATTCGTCGCATTGAAGAGATCACGGCTGAAGTTGAAGTCGGCGCTATCTATACTGGTAAGGTCGCTCGTCTGGCTGATTTTGGCGCGTTCGTTAACATTCTTCCTGGTAAAGATGGTCTGGTACACATTTCTCAAATCGCGGATCAACGCATCGAGAAAGTCTCTGATTACTTGAAAGAAGGCCAAGAAGTTCAAGTTAAAGTACTTGAAATCGACCGCCAAGGCCGTGTTCGTCTAAGCATGAAAGAAGCGGTAGAGAAACCAGCTGAAGAAGTTGTTGCAGCACCAACGGCTGAATAAGGCCACTTTAAGCTTGAGAAGCACGGCGCTTTAGTCGCCTTTTCAACATAAAGCATGATATAAAGGGAGCGTTATTCGCTCCCTTTTTCATGCCTAGATTAATGCGATACACCCACTTATCTTGGGCTTTGGGGTACACAGGAGTTTTATTTGTGAAATGGTTTCCAACGGCCGCATTGAGTGCTTTGATACTGATAATGTCGGGCTGCGCGTCAACTCAAAATGACAATCAAAGTCAATGGGTATACCCTCCGATGGCAGTGCCATTGCAGTCTTCATTACAGCAACAAGTTCAGATAGCGCGTTTGACGCAACTGCTACAACGTACTGATCTGCCTGATGATGTGCGGGCCAAAATGTTTTATGAGCGTGGTAACAACTACGACAGTGTTGGGCTACGCACTTTAGCACGTTTAGATTTTGAGCAGTCACTCGCTCTTAACCCGGCGCAGCCTGATATCTTTAATTTATTAGGCGTGTATTACACGCAAGTTGCAGAGTTTGATGCCGCTTATGAGGCATTTGATTCGACATTAGAACTTGAACCTGACAATTTTTACGCTGAGCGTAACAGAGCCATCGCACTTTATTACGGCGACCGTACAGAACTTGCGCTGGAAGAGATTCGTGCACATTATCAACATGACCCTAGCGATCCCTTTCGTGCATTGTGGCTATATATTATTCAAAGTGAAAGCGAGCCTTTGCAGGCACGTGTGGATCTCTTCAATCGCTATCAAGTTCGAGATGATCAATGGGGATGGCTCTTGGTTGCGTTAACGCTTAAGGAGATATCGGAAGAGCAAGCTTTTAAGATGATCTTAGAAGAAGGCAGCGGTAATGCGATACAAGCACAGCGTTTAACTGAGGTCTATTTTTATCTCGCTAAGCGTTACCAACAAGAGGGAAATTACGCGCACGCGATCGCCTTGTACAAGCTTGCGTTGTCATTTAACGTCTACGAATATGTTGAGCATCGATACGCTTATCTTGAATTAGGGAAAATTTTCCAGCAAGTAAGAGCCGACTATTTAGCTAAGGCGAAAGCTGAGCAGCCAGAGTCTCAGCAATAAGTACCTTATTATATCCTTTTCCTTAAAGCCGCTGACTTTTTCAGCGGCTTTTTTGTTGCTTAACGATCTAAAGATCCATAAAATAGTTAGCCTTGATAACCATTTTAATTTGAAAAGCAGTGAAACTAGAAGCTAACTTAGAAAAATTAGAGCGTTTTAGTGCCAAAATCTGGCGTCGGTATAGCAAAGCTGATCCCATTTCACAATTGAGCTTTAATGAATATGATTACCTTAAAGTGATTCAAAGCTCTTCTTTGCCACTGCGCTTAACTGATTTAGCCAATGAGATGGAAGTGAGTAAACCATCGGTATCAAATATGGTTAAAAGGCTTAAAAATAAAGGGTTGGTTCAGACGGCACAATGCCAAGATGATGCGCGTTCTTACCGAGTTTCTCTCACCGATACTGCGCGTGAGCATTTAGCGGATGAAGCGAAAGTGTACGCTGTTGTCGCAGAGCAAGTGACTAAGCATCTCTCGGAAGAAGAAGCACTGTGTTTTAATATGTTGTTATCCAAAGTATTACTTTAATTTACTTATATAGTTAGCTTTGCTAACTATGGTGTCTGTTATGAAAAATTCAATTTACCGCCAATTTTGGCGCTATACCATTCCGACCGTGGCAGCTATGTTAGTCAATGGCTTGTATCAAGTGGTGGATGGTATTTTTATTGGTCATTATGTTGGTGCTGAGGGATTGGCGGGCATTAACGTTGCGTGGCCTATTATTGGCTTTATTTTAGGGCTTGGCATGTTGGTGGGCGTTGGAACCGGTGCTCTGGCTTCGATAAAGCAAGGTGAAGGGAACATAGCTGCAGCTAAGCAAGTGCTTGCTACCGGCCTATTGTTGCTTTTGATGCTAGCTCCCGTGGTGGCGACAATTCTATGGTTTCTTGCGGACGATTTCATTGCGTGGCAAGGCGTTGAAGGACGAGTCTACCAACTTGGCTTGCAATATTTGCAAGTATTAGTGATCGCTTGTGTCTTTACGCTTGGCTCTATTGCGATGCCTTTCTTGTTACGAAACGACGACAGCCCTAATTTAGCCACATTGCTGATGGTGAGTGGTGCGATAATCAATATTCTCTTCGATTATCTGTTTATTGCCGTTTTACATTGGGAACTTACTGGTGCCGCCATCGCAACGGCACTCGCACAATTAAGTGTGACGGTATTAGGCATAGGCTATTTCTTTTCGAAACGTGCCAAGCTGCGGCTGTCACTTTCGGTGATGCGAGTGCAATGGTCTTTATTACCGCAAATTGTTGTTATTGGTACTTCAAGCTTTTTTATGTATGCCTATGGTTCGATGATGGTGGCGGTGCACAACAGCCTATTTGCTCACTATGGCAGCGCGGTACTTGTTGGGGCATACGCGATATTAGGCTATATCGTCACGGTTTATTACTTAACGGCAGAGGGCATCGCGAATGGTATGCAGCCGTTAGTTAGCTTCAATTATGGTGCCAAAAACTATCTTCATATTAGAAAACTGCTCAAAATTGCAATGAGCATTGCCGTGCTTGGCGGGCTGGGTTTTGTGGTGCTGCTGAACTTGTTTTCCACTCAGGTTGTGGCGGTCTTCAATTCAACTGACCCGCAATTGATGGCAAGCGCTGTACTGGGCTTAAAACTGCATATGTTCGCGCTGTTTTTGGATGGATTTTTAGTTGTCGCCGCCGCCTTTTATCAAGCGACTAATCGCGGCAGTAAGGCGATGTTTGTCACCATTGGTAATATGGCGATCCAACTACCGTTCTTGTATTTGTTACCTAAGTTATATGGCGTGACTGGTGTGTGGATTGCCTTCCCCATTTCCAATATTGCGTTAAGTTTGGTGGTGGGTTTGATGTTGTGGCGAGATTTGCGTGCACTACCTTGTGATAACGCGAAGCAAACCGTGTTCGCTTAACAAGAGCCTCCCCCTTGTCTCTAGGGGGAGGCTACGCTCAGCTTTGTTGAATCGCTAGGCCCGGTAATTGGTGCCAATAGCCGTTACACTGGTGATTGGTTAAAGGGGAGGGATGCTCTCCTTTTTCATTGGCCTTGAACTGCGACAGATGTTCGAATGTCTCAAAACCAAGTGGGCTTAAACGAACGACATCGACCAATCCCGCCATACTTGGTAAATCATTAGCAAGGTTATAGCAATAGCCCGACTGGGTTTGGATACCGTTGAGGTTAAATACCGCTTGGCCTTCTTGGCTGTGAACCTGAATTCCGGTTGGATACTTGATACAGCAAGTCTCACATTCATCCTTCGCACGGTTTTCGGCCCGTGCGGTAAAGCAGCGTGCGGAGTAAGCCAGTGGCAGGTATCCGTGGCTAAAAACTTCTACTTCAAACTGGTTTTTGATACCAAGCTCATCACATTGTTGCAATACATTGATTAGCCAATCACGGGAGAGTTCAACAGGCATGCACCAACGGATCATCCCTTGCTTTAGGAACAGTTGCAGTGTGCGCGCGTTGTAAGCATTCACGGCGGGCCCAACCACAAAAGGAAGGCGTTTTTCACTGGCGAGTTGAATCGCCGAAACGTCATTTGCTTCAATCGCAAAATCGCCATTCTCAATATACTTTTTCATCACATTGATTTCGCTCGGCGCTTCCAGTAGCGCCATGGTTGAGATCACAACCTGTTTACCCGCTTGTGAAAGCGCTTTGGCGATCTCAAACCAGTGTTGTGGTTTTATCTCACGTCGCTTGGAGCAGACCGATTCACCCAAATAGATCACATCAGCAGGGCTATTGATTGCCTGTTGATAAAAACTTTCTACCTCTTGTTTGGGCCAGAAATAGAGTAAAGGACCCAGCGCATATTTCATTCTCTTCTCCATTCTCTTATTGCCATTGGCGATGGTACGCGCCGAGTGTCGTTTGCGTGCCTTCAGAAACGTTGGCTAAGGCGGTATTCCAAGCCGTTTCTACTTGGTAGGCTTGTGGATTTGCTTGGTAGCGATCAATCGCCGCTCGCCAGGTTTTAGTCACTTGCTCCACATATGCAGGGCTACGTTGGCGACCTTCAATTTTGACGGAAGCAACGTTGGCTGCAAACAGTTCTGGTAATAGTGATAACGTATTTAAACTGGTTGGTTCTTCCAGTGCGTGGTAGCGTTTAGGTTGCCCATCGATCTGCGCTTCAAAACGACCTTTGCACAAGGTTGGGTAGCCTGCATTTTCTCCGGCTGCGTATTTATCAATCAAAATTTCGTTTAAGCGAGATTCCAAACCTGAGTCCGTTTCTTGCCAGCGGACGTACTTCGCGGGCGAACAGGCTCCGACAGTATTGGGTGATTCTCCCGTCATATAGGAAGAGAGATAACAGCGCCCTTCAGACATAATACATAAGCTGCCAAAGGCAAATACTTCAAGCTCGACGTCACTCATCATATTACGTGAAAGCTGTTTGACTTGATGGATTGATAGCACTCGCGGTAACACCACTCGCTTAATATTGAAATTCTGCTTATAAAACTCGATAGCGGCGACGTTGGTGGCGGAGGCTTGTACAGAAAGATGCAGTTCCAGATCTGGATATCGGTTAGCGGCATAATCCAATACCGCGATATCGGCGATGATCAACGCATCCACGCCTAAACTGGCGGCATTATCGACGGCGTGAGTCCAACGCTCGAAGCCATTAGGGTGGGCGAAGGTATTTAACGCGACATGAATTTTTTTATGGTGATCATGAACATATTGCACCGCTTTATCTAACTTCTTACCTGCGAAATTAAGGCCAGCAAAGTGGCGAGCATTGGTATCATCTTTGAAGCCGATATAAACCGCATCTGCACCACAATCGATCGCTGTTTTTAGAGCAGGCAGGTTACCTGCAGGACATAAAAGTTCCATTGATCCGTACGATATCTAAGGGAAAGTAGTGGTATTTTATGAAGCATTATGAATGGCAAATTTGATGTAAGGCAGGTTTGGGGCGAATAAACGAGATTTACTTATTTGGGAGTAGAACGATGACGACGATTTTGAACGAATAACTCTTCTACTTCCTGCCTTGGTTGTGGCCGATAAAAATGGAAGCCTTGAATTGAGTTACAGTTGAGATTAGAGAGTAGCGTGGCTTGTTGTTGGGTTTCCACACCTTCGGCAACGACCGTTAAGTTGAGTGATTTACCTAAATTGATGATGTTTTCAATGACGGTGATTTGTTTAGGAAGTGTATCGATATCCGTTATAAAAGCGCGGTCAATTTTAAGTTCATCAATCGGGAAGCGAGCGAGGTAAGAGAGCGAGGAATACCCCGTACCAAAGTCGTCAATGGACAGAGAAAAGCCCAGTTTTTTGATCGCGTTCAACATTTGCAAGGTGTGTTCGCTGTCGCTCATGACGGCACTTTCGGTCAGTTCAAATGTGATGCAGTTTGGATCAAGCTCCGTGGTGCGAAGCAGTTTTTCCATATAATCAATCAACTTCGGGTTACAAAACTGTTCTGGCGATAAATTGATCGCCACGCGACCTGGTAAAATGCCTTGCAGCTTCCAGCGTTTTACGGTCGAGAAGACATCACGCATCACCACTCGGCCTAAATGTTCAATCAGCCCAGCTTTTTCCGCGACAGGGATAAAAGCGCCCGGGTTGATATACCCTTCCACAGGGTGTTTCCAGCGCACCAAAGCTTCCGCACCATTGATGCTGAAGTCGCGAGCATTTACTTTCGGTTGATACCACACTTCAAGGCCATTTTGTTGCAGCGCTTTTTGCAGTTCAATTTCAAGCCATAAGCGCATGCGCGCTTCTTTGTTCATTTGATCGTTGAACTTAATCAGACGGTTTCTACCACGATCTTTGGCTTCATACATCGCCGTATCGGCATTTTGCAACAATACGCGTGCATCGCTACCGTCACCAGGGTAGGCGACACTACCTATGGAGCAGGCTAAGCGTTTACTGAAATGGTGCAGATCAAACGGTTGGTTAATCAAAGAAATGATGCGTTCAGCCAACATTTCAGCGGCGCGACTATTTTCAGGATCAGGCAGTATTAGTCCAAATTCATCGCCGCCAAGGTGGCCCACAATCGCTTGTTGTGGTAGTAAACGTTTCAGCCGTGCTGAGACCTCTTTAATGACTTTATCGCCAATATGATGGCCTAAAGAGTCATTGATGTTTTTGAAGTTATCAATGTCTAAATAGAGCATCACAAGGGGTGTTTCATTTTGAATGAACTGTTCTAAACGTTTAGTGAAACCAAAACGGTTATACAAGTTAGTCAGCGAGTCAATGTGGATATCGGCATGCATAGTCGAAGACAACTGCTTAGGTGCATCTTCTGCATCTTGAATCAAAATCAGTTGTGAGCTGTTGCCCAGCACGACGGTGGCTCCAGCGTGCAGTTGAACTTTACGTTCAAAGCCACACTTTGGCCCAGTGAGGCAGACCAATGGTGCCCCTGCGAGTAATAAACTAAGTGGAGAACTGAATACGGTTTTACTTTTTTCATCGACAAACAAGCGCGATAACTCTTCACCAAGAAGCTCTGAGGTATTTTCAAAACCGAGTAAACGAGCCGATGCGGGGTTAGCAGAGATAATGCAGTCGTCATCGACCAGCAACAATCCATCGGGAAGCAAGCTAGTCAAGGTTGAAAATTTATTTTCCGACTCTTCTAATGAGCGAATGAGGATCTGTTTTTCGGAGGTGTCGATGGCGTGAAACACAATATTTTCGACTTTTTTATCACCCATGATAGGTGATAAAGAGAAATGCAAACTCGTTTCTAAATCGATCTCGTGAAGAGTCAGTTCGGTCTCAAGCGTTTCTCCTTGAAATGCCCGTTCATAATAGGGTTTGAGATGGCGGTAGAAATGCTCACCCAGAATTTGTGAGTCATTCATTCCAACCAATTCGGTTGTGCTCAGCCCTGCAATATCACAATAACGTTCATTGACCATCACATAGTTATGTTGGTCGTTCAAGATGGCAAAAAAGAACGGACTGTTCGACGTGATTTTTGCAAACCAATGTTGTAAATGTTGCGAAGGCATCAAGCTACTACCACTCTCCAGAGCACTTATATTCATGAGGATGTTACAACGTAAGTAACACATTAACTATAACTTTGATTACTAAGCTAGAAAAGGTTCTCAAACAATGTACGTTTTTTGATGCATCACAGGAATTTGCACCCCCACATCCATTATGATTAGGTACTATTGCATTACAAAGTAACGGATAACGCTCGTGATTCACAAGATTCGTACTCAACTAGTTCAAAACGCCGCTTCAATTTTGCGATCCCCAGTCCACTTCTTACCGCAAGTTGTACAAAAAAAAGCCTTGCTAGAAGGGTTGAAAACTATATTTCATGAGGCTTTGCAAGAAGGTGACTTTGAATTTCTTGATGGGAAATGGTTAAAGGTTTCAATTCGCGATTTGAATTTGAATTGGTATATCAGCTATCAAGCGGAACAACTTGTTGTGTCTGATAAGACGGAAGTGGAAGATGTCAGCTTTAGCGGTAACCTAAATGATATGGTGTTGATTGCTGGTCGAAAAGAAGATCCTGATACGCTGTTCTTTCAACGTCGACTCTCCATTGAAGGGGATACCGAACTGGGGTTAGAGGTGAAGAACCTGATGGACAGTGTTGACCTAGAGCTTTTACCAAAACCATTCCAGATGTTAATAAATCAGCTAGCAGATTTTGTGCATAAGGGCGTACAATCGCCAGTGACACAAAATGAGGTAATGAATGCTTATTCGAACTGAAGCGCCAGCGGATATCTTAGCGATTGACCGCTTATTAAAATCAGCCTTTGAGACAGATGCTGAAGCTAATTTGGTCATGACATTAAGGGAAAACAGCCATTTGACGCTCTCTTTAGTGGCCTGTGATGATGACGGCGAAGTCGTTGGTCATGTGATGTTTAGCCCAGTATTACTCAATGGTGAAGACTTAAATTGGCAAGGGCTTGCACCGTTAGCCGTGAAAAAAGAGTGGCGAAATCAAGGTGTCGCCGCCTCGTTGGTAAAAGAGGGGTTAATCTGTTTGGCTGAGTTCGATTATCCAGCTTGTGTGGTTTTGGGTGACCCGGATTATTATCAACGCTTTGGCTTTAAAGAGGCGGCGAAATTTGATTTTCGTTGTCGTTGGGATGTTCCAGTTGGCGCGTTTCAGATCGTTGCATTAGTCGACGGCGAATTGAGCGGGCGAGCGGGTTTAATTGAGTATTGCCCAGAGTTCAACGATCTTTAATCACCGTATTTCTATTCAAAACAGGGAGCCCAGTGCTCCCTGTTTACTTTTATGCTCTTCTCATTTGAAGCTACCGTTGTGTTGGCTACATTCGCTCACCCCAATCACCTCGTTTATCTAGGCTCATGGGGATGAATTCACTTGCCGCCTATCTGCAACTTCAAGTTGTTTGGGCATAGCTCTTGGGTCATTGGATGATTAACGGTTTCTGTCTTGGCGCTGATTTGTTAGGATTGCGATGTTCAATGAGGTCATAAACAGATGTCACATCACGAAAATCAATATTTACAAGAAATGGGCATCCAGCGTTGGGAGCTTATCCATCCACAGCGGCTGGCTGGCTATCAACCTGATCCGGTGACGCTGCCGAGCACGTGCCGTTTATTACTCGTTTCCCCCCAATACCCGCAACAAGGTGCTCTATTGCTGTTTTCAAGAGTATTGAAAAGTATGGGGCTCGAAATCAGTCAGGCGTGTCATCTTGAGCCTCACTCTCTTAGCCAACTAACAGGCTCCAGCATTGAATGGGTGTGGTTTTCAGGCTGTGAAAAGAAAGAAAGCCCGTTGGCCCAGAAAGTGTTAACGTCACCGCCGCTAGTTGAGATAGATGGCAATACCGAGCTGCGCCGGGCGTTGTGGCAGCAAATTTGTTCTTATGAGTCATAAAACTATGAATATTGATGTTGTGCCTTTATCACTTCCTCATCTTGATGCTATTTGGTCCATTGAGCAGCAAGCTCACAGTTACCCTTGGGCTGAATCACTCGTACGCGACTTGGCGAGTCGTGGTGCATGCCACCATGCTATGTTGGTTGATGGCAAAGTTGTCGGTTATTTCTATGCACAGAATATTGTTGGAGAGGTGACCTTGTTAAATATCGCTGTCGATCCGCAGCAGCAAGGTAAGGGTTACGGAAAATTGTTGATGGAGTTTTTCTTAACTTACTGTGAAAAAGCGCAAGCTGAAAGTGCGTGGCTTGAAGTTCGCGAAAGCAACATCCGCGCTTATAGCTTGTACGAATCGCTGGGTTTTAATGAGCTCGATCGTCGAGTGAACTACTATCCCACTCCGAAAGGATCAGAAGATGCGATCATCATGAGCTACTATTTTTTGTAGCTTATTTTCCATCAGCAGATCGTTTGCAAACTCAGGTTTTTTTCATGGTCATGCGTCTCGGAACTATTTCTGGTGCGCCTTATCTTTTTGATGTTCATTGAGTTGATAGCATGGGCTTGCAAAACGCTTGACGACTTCCTTAGCGGTTAACGGCTTATCAAATAAGTAACCTTGGAACTGATCACAACCCAATTGTTTGAGAGTTTCGAGTTCTTGGCACTCTTCCACACCTTCGGCTATTACCTCCAAATTTAAACGTTTCGCAATCATAATAATCGTATCCACAATTGCTTGGTCACTCTCATCTAGATGCAATTGAGTGACAAAAGAACGATCGATTTTGAGCACATCCACCGATAAAAGTTTGAGGTAACGCAGTGATGAATAACCAGTGCCAAAATCATCAATCGAGATACTCAGCTTACTTTTTTTAAGTTGCACCATTTTTTGAATCGCACTTTCTACATTTTCCAGTAATAGCCCTTCAGTAATCTCCAATTCAAGATGTTCACCAGTAATACCTGCTTGTTGCATTGCATGGTTAATGTGTTCAACAAAAGAATCTTGAGAAAACTGCAACGGACTGATGTTGATGGCTAAACGGCGAAAATGGGGCGGTAATACTCCTTGGCGCTTCCAAGCGGCGTATTGATAGCACGCTTGCTCTAATATCCAGTTTCCAATCGGAATAATTTGCCCCGTTTCTTCTGCTATGGTCATAAACACACCCGGTGGCAATACACCTTTGGTTGGGTGGTTCCAGCGGATCAAGGCTTCCACACCGACAATATTGTGCCGCTCATCGACTTGAGGTTGGTAATAGAGTTCTAACTGTTGGGTATTGAGGGCTTCATGGAGGCCTTTTTCTATTTCCAGAAACGATTCGACTTGAGCCTGCATTTCTGGCTCATAAAACATGTATTTATTGCGTCCATTCGCTTTTGCGCGGTAAAGCGCTGTATCGGCTTGTCTAAGTACATCGATATTGGTTTTGCCCACTGACGGAAAAATCGAGATACCAATACTCACAGTGCAATAAAGCTGGTGGTCATCAATCGAGTAAGGGTTGGAAATCAGAGCCAGAAGCTGCTGAGCTACCTTCTCTGCTTGTTGGCGAGAGAGATGAGGAATCAACACCGCAAACTCATCGCCACCGATGCGTGCGGCGGTGTAATCGTGTTTAAGCCAGCCATCCATACGCATGGCGATGGCTTTGATTAAATGATCCCCCGTTGTGTGTCCAAGTGAATCATTAATCGTTTTGAAACGGTCGAGATCAAGGTAAAACAACACACCAGAAGTGTGTGTGCGAATACTGTTATCAATGGCATCAGTGAGTAGTTGCAGCAGCAAGCTGCGATTAGCAAGGCCAGTTAACGTGTCGTAGTAGGCTAATTGGTTAAGTTTAGCATCCGCGAGCTCTCGCTCTTTCCATAAAGTATAGAAAGTACCGGCTAACTCACTGAGCTCATTTTTTTGCTGTTGTAATGGCGGCTGTGTTGGACGTTGATTGTTTTGCAATGAGCGAACCCACGAAATTAACGTGGTGATGGGTTTTGACAGCTTGTAGTAAAAAAAGACTAAAAGGATCGAAGTCAGCAACACATTTCGAAAGAGATCAAACAGCAATACTCGTGTGGTTTTTGCAATAAATTCTTTGGCAATGGAAGAGCCGTTGACGGAAAAACTTAAGCTACCTACCACCACACTCGAATTGGGTTGATGCAAGTGAGTTTTAAAGATGGGTATTTCAGGTGTCAGATAATTCGATAAGAGCCGAATAAAAGCAGTCTGCGCTGGAATCTCTCTGCTTTTTTTTGCCAGTGTATCGCCAAAATCATCAATAATTTCAACGTGATAAATGGCATTATCAACCATTAGGCTAGAGACGACTTGATTGGCTAATAAGTTATTGAGGTGATAAGCAGCCTGGCTGGCATTTGAATAATTTTGCAGCAGTTTAAAACGGTAGTGATCTTCAATGCGAGCTTGCTCATGGTGCAGGTCGAGCAAAGTATGATACAAACTAAAGCCTATCCCAAGGATCACCGAGACTAGGAACACTGTTTTGGCTTGTTTAAATGCCAGAGAATTTCTTTGTTTGGTTATCAGCATAATACTCGCTTATTCTCTTCGCCCTTTTTAGTTATAGCTCATATTTATTGATAATTTAATTACAAATAGAAAGGTCGTCATTCTCTTGTTGATTTGTATAGCGACGAAAGTTGCTCCCAGATCAAATATAGGGGAGAATACCGCGCAAATTTGAATCGAACTGCTGATCAGCGTAAGCGCTTCGGCTCTCCCTTATATCAGCATATTGAGAAGACCTGTTTCATGTCAAATACTCCTTCTTTGAGTGAAGTTTCTAAACGTAGAACCTTCGCTATTATTTCGCACCCGGATGCGGGTAAAACCACCATTACTGAAAAAGTTCTGCTATTTGGGAACGCTATTCAAAAAGCGGGAACGGTAAAAGGGCGCGGCTCTAACCAGCATGCTAAATCAGATTGGATGGAAATGGAAAAAGAGCGTGGTATTTCAGTCACGACCTCTGTGATGCAATTTCCTTACAATCATTGTTTGGTTAACTTGCTCGATACTCCAGGGCACGAAGACTTCTCGGAAGATACTTACCGCACATTGACGGCGGTTGACTCGTGCTTAATGGTGATTGATGCAGCAAAAGGTGTTGAAGATCGTACTCGTAAGCTGATGGAAGTGACTCGCTTACGTGATACACCGATTGTAACCTTCATGAACAAATTGGACCGTGAGATCCGCGACCCAATGGAATTGCTTGATGAAGTGGAGAATGAGCTGAAGATTGCCTGTGCCCCGATTTCATGGCCAGTGGGTTGTGGTAAAGAGTTTAAAGGCGTGTACCACATTCACCGTGATGAGACGATTCTGTACGCGAGCGGCCAAGGCCACACTATTCAAGAAGAGCGCATTGTTAAGGGTCTCAACAACCCTGATCTGGATAAGGCCGTGGGTGATGACCTTGCCGCTCAGCTGCGTGATGAGCTTGAATTGGTATTGGGTGCTTCTCATGAATTTGATCAAGAGCTGTTTTTAAAAGGTGAGTTGACCCCTGTTTTCTTCGGAACGGCATTAGGTAACTTTGGTGTTGACCATATGCTGCATGGTTTAACTGAGTGGGCTCCGGCGCCGATGCCACGTCAAGCTAATGAGCGTATTGTTGAAGCCACGGAAGAGAAATTCTCAGGCTTTGTGTTTAAAATCCAAGCGAACATGGATCCTAAACACCGCGATCGTATTGCGTTTATGCGTATTGTGTCGGGTACTTATACCCAAGGCATGAAAATGAACCACGTGCGTATTGGTAAGCAAGTGAGTATTTCTGATGCGGTTACCTTTATGGCGGGCGATCGCTCTCGTGCTGAAAATGCTTATGCTGGCGATATTATCGGTTTGCATAACCATGGAACGATTCAGATTGGCGATACCTTTACTCAAGGTGAATCGTTGAAATTCTCAGGTATTCCTAACTTTGCTCCTGAGCTGTTCCGTCGTATTCGCTTGCGCGATCCACTGAAGCAGAAGCAACTGCTTAAAGGTTTAGTGCAGTTGTCGGAAGAGGGAGCGGTTCAAGTCTTCCGCCCACTACAAAATAACGATTTGATTGTGGGTGCAGTGGGTGTGCTGCAGTTTGATGTGGTGGTGTCTCGTTTAAAATCTGAATACAACGTCGAGGCGATTTACGAAGGTGTTAACGTTGCAACAGCACGTTGGATTGAGTGCGCAGATGATAAAAAATTCGAAGAGTTTAAGCGCAAAAACCAAAGTAACATCGCACTGGATGGTGGGGATAACCTGACTTACATCGCGCCGACTATGGTCAATTTGAATTTGGCCAAAGAGCGTTTTCCTGAAGTGGAGTTCCGTGCGACACGCGAACATTAAACTTTGGTGAGTTTGAAGAGAGTGATACTCTCTTCAAACGTTAAAGATAAAAAATGCCGATATTTCAGTATCGGCATTTTTTTATAGGTGGTATTGGAACACTATTTTTTCTTTTTGTTCGCTTTCTTCTTCTTCGAAACCACTTTGACTTTTTTGTCATCGGTTTTCTTTTTCTTTTTGAATACCGGCTTTTTGTGTTGCGGGCGCATATCTTTAATGAAGCGCTCTTTTATCTCCTCATCGACATAACGCGCGACGCGGTCCATCATCACTTGATCATGGGCTTCAACCAAAGAGATCGCATTGCCTTTTTTACCAGCACGAGCCGTACGACCTATGCGGTGTAAGTACACATCCGCTGAGCGTGGCATATCAAAGTTGATCACGTGACTTACGTCAGGTAAGTCAATACCGCGTGCGGCCACGTCGGTTGCCAGTAGTACGTTGACTGCGCCTTCACGGAATCGTGTAATGGCGTTATTGCGACGATCTTGTGGCATTTCGCCTTGAATCCAAGCGCAAGGAATTTGCGCTTTTTCTAGCTCTGTACGCAAATCAGCTAAGCGCTCACGAGTTTTGATAAACACGATAGAACGTTCGGCTTGCTCGGTGAGGATTTTCTTCAATAGCTCAACTTTGTGCACCATGGTATCGGCGCGGTGATACCATTGAGTGATTTTTTTGCGTTCACGACGAGAAGGATCGGCATTGATTGTTGCTGGTTCTTTTAAGAGATCGGCAGTAAAACCTTCCACACCATGACCTTCCAGCGTTGCAGAGAAGAGCAAAGTCTGTTTACGCCAGCGACATTCCGCCGCGAGACGATCGACGATTGGGCCAAAGCCCATGTCCAGCATGCGGTCAGCTTCATCCAAAATAAGCCATTCAATCGCACGACAATCAAAACGCTCGCCTTCAATGTATTCCATCAAGCGACCAGGCGTTGCCACTACAATATCTTGCGTTTTGGCTAAGATGTCGGCGTGCTCTTGATATTGTACGCCGCCGGTGATGGTGACGATATTGAGGCGAGTATTCTTCGCCAGTTCACGAGCTTGATCCGCCACTTGCATCGCCAGTTCACGAGTTGGGGTCAGAATCAAGACGCGTGCAGGGCCGGCTCGCTTGCGCGGGAAATCTAAAAGATATTGTAGCGCGGGTAAAACAAATGCAGCGGTTTTACCGGTTCCCGTTGGCGCAGAGGCAAGAATATCTCGACCATCTAGGGCTTGTGGGATCGCTTCAGCTTGAACTTGGGTGGGACGTTCAAAGCCCATATCTTCAATGGCCGCAATGATGCAAGGGTCAAGATCGAGGTCAGCAAAGGTTTTGATCACAGTGAGTACTCCACAAGCCGTTAGGCTTATTTGGCTATAAAATTAAGGTCGAACATTATAGGGGGATTGGTGATTAGGATCACATGTTATTTCTACATCTTGAGATAAAAATCTTGAGTTAGGGCAATAAAGGCTTCGCTATAACCACTTGATGAGTGAATGACCAAAGATGAATCAATCACAGCAGCCGAGGCTAAACTTAGTTCAATCAATAGCCGATGAGCGGGTTTGTGTGCTATGGGTTGTACTGTGCAGCGCCGTTTAAGCTGCCAACCGAGCGTGAGTGCTTGCTCGATAAATTGTTCCCCTTCATACACGGGTAAAATAAAACAAGCTTGCCCCTCATCGTTGAGGAGACTTTTTGCTCTGACTAATAAAGCGTGATGAGCAAGTTGATTGGTGTGCCTAGCAGTAGCTCGCTTGGGATCATGAGACAGTTCACCACTGTTGAAATAGGGTGGGTTACAAATAATTGCATCAAAGGAAGTGGTGAAGGATGTGTGTAAAATATCATCTTGTATAACGCGGATACGCTGTCCCCATAAAGAGGTATCACTGTTGTATTGGGCTGCTTCAAAAGCAAAGGCATCGATATCGATGGCCGTAATTTGTGCATCGCTAAAACGTTGCGCACACATTAATGCCAATAACCCGGTACCTGTGCCAATATCGAGAATGGTTTTGGGATGGTGCGTGAAAGCCCACGCGCCTAATAGAACCCCATCGGTGCTGACAGGCATTCCCGCTTGTCCACCGTCAATGGAAAATTGTTTAAATTTGAAACGCTTATTTTTGGGCGTGTGACTTTTCATCATTATTTCAAAACATGGCTCTAATTAAGTGATAACCACTATTGTTATCTATTTGTTCGGATTATTCTTCTATCTGTTATGAGAGTGTATGAGAAAATGATCAACACATCATTCTTTCTATTTTTTAACATTTAGAGTTTTAAACTGGTTTTTCACCAATATTATAAATTAATGTAGCGTTTTTTGCTTTGCCCTTGCGAAGTCTTGAGTGTTTCGTCATTATTCGCCCTTAATTTTTAGATTTAGATGCGGTTTAAACTGCATCAACAATGCATACACAACATTTATTAAATAATAATTAAGGGTTATCTGTGAAGCAGACGTTAAAACTAACAGATATTATCGCGGTCGGCTTTATGCTTTTCGCGTTTTTCTTGGGTGCTGGTAACATCATCTTTCCGCCAATCGCTGGCCAACTTGCTGGAGAGCATTTGCTGCCCGCTATGACTGGCTTCTTAATTACTGCGGTTGGTCTACCTCTAATGACCATCATTGCTATTGCCGTTGCTGGTGGCTCTTGGGATCATCTAACTAAAGATTTACCCAAACAGGCAGCGACAATGATAGCGGTGATGATTTTTATCATCATCGGCCCTGCTTTTGCAGCACCTCGCACTGGCCTTGTGGCGTATGAAATGGCAGTGAAACCGTTTTTCATTGATGCCCAACAATCGCACTTGACGCTCTTTTCTATTCTCTTTTTTGTTGTTGCGATGTTTTTTGCCTGGTCTCAAGGCAAACTCATCGATGTCATCGGTAAAGTGTTAACACCAGCGTTATTTATTGGTTTGCTTGTCCTCGCTGTGGCTGTTTTTCTTAATCCGCAAGGTGAGATGGTCGCTGCACAAGGTGAATACTTGACTCAGCCGTTGACGAAAGGTTTCCTTGAAGGTTACAACACCATGGATACGTTTGGTGCTCTGATGTTTGGGATGTTAATTGTTGATGCACTGCGCAGCAAAGGCATTACTGAGCGTGCGGCAACCACAAAGTATTTAATCAGCGCGGCGTGCATTGCGGCGGCTGGTTTGGCTTTTGTTTATATTTCACTATTTTATCTTGGCGCGACAAGCTCTGTAGTTGCTTTTGGCGCAGAAAATGGTGGCGTGGTGCTTAGCCAATATGTACAAGCGCTATTTGGCCCTTATGGACAGATTGTTCTCTCCACCATAGTCTTGCTGGCTTGCCTAACCACAGCGATTGGTTTGATTTCAGCATGCTCAGACTACTTTTGCACATTGACTCCAATTTCTTATAAATCTTGGGTGATCATTATTGGTGTTGCTTGTGCTATCGTGGCAAACGTTGGTTTATCACAATTGATCGCTCTTTCTATCCCTGTTTTATTTGCACTGTATCCGGTTGCGATTGCCCTGATTATGTTGACCTTTTTACGTGGGAAACTACCAAATCCAGCAGTGGCATACCGTGTGGTATTGTTGATTGCGTTTCTTTTTGCGTTGATCGATGCGGCAAAAGTGGCTGGCGTGGATGTGTCTGCGTTTAATATGCTGCCACTGTTTGAAGTCGGTATGGGGTGGTTACTCCCAACACTTGCGGCGATGATTTGCATGTTTTTTATCGCTACTAACGTACAGCAAAGTGTGGCTAAAAACGCGGCATAATCGAGTTTTTATCCGTTAGTATCGAAGAGGCTGAGCATGATTGTTCAGCCTCTTTTTTTAGTGCGTGCCAGCTTTTGTTTCAAGAGTTCAAACTAATTTTTCCTGTATCTTCATCACATTTTTAAGTAGAATTCTTCGGTTAAATTCTACTCATAAATGTTGAGCAAACATGTTTGAAATCAATCCTATTAAAAACCGTCTTCAGGATGTGTCAGAGCGCACAAATATCCTGAGGGGGTATCTTTGACTACGACGCTAAGAAAGAGCGTTTAGAAGAAGTGAATGCCGAACTCGAGCAACCTAATGTCTGGAACGAACCTGAGCGTGCACAAGCGCTAGGTAAAGAACGCGCTTCGCTCGAAGCCATTGTCGATACCATTGATCAGTTAGATCAAGGTGTGGATGATGTGGAAGGGCTACTGGAACTGGCTATTGAAGCCGAAGACCAAGAAACCTTCGATGAAATTGGCCCTGAACTGGATGAACTGGAAACTAAGCTTGAACAGCTTGAGTTTCGCCGTATGTTCTCTGGCGATCACGATTCTTCAGATTGCTATATTGATCTGCAGTCTGGTTCGGGCGGCACCGAGGCTCAAGACTGGACATCAATCCTGCTACGCATGTATTTACGTTGGGCAGAAGCGAAAGGCTTTAAGACTGAAGTGATTGAAGTGTCTGAAGGTGATGTTGCTGGCCTAAAAGGCGCAACCGTGCGCATTATCGGTGATTACGCTTATGGTTGGCTGCGCACCGAAACTGGCGTACACCGCTTGGTTCGTAAATCCCCATTTGATTCGAGTGGCCGCCGCCATACCTCTTTTGCCTCTGCGTTTATCTATCCTGAGATTGATGAAAATATTGCTATCGACATCAACCCAGCCGATCTTCGTATCGATGTTTATCGCGCTTCGGGAGCGGGTGGTCAGCACGTTAACACCACCGAATCGGCGGTGCGTATTACGCATATTCCAACCAATACCGTTGTTCAATGCCAAAACGATCGTTCGCAGCATAAAAACAAAGACCAAGCGATGAAACAATTGCGTGCAAAACTGTTTGAACTTGAGTTACAAAAGCAGAACGCAGAAAAGCAAGCCAATGAAGATGCGAAATCTGACATTGGCTGGGGAAGCCAAATCCGATCTTATGTATTGGATGACTCCCGAATCAAAGATTTACGCACTGGCGTTGAAAACCGTAATACCCAAGCGGTATTAGATGGTGATTTAGACAAATTTATTGAAGCAAGCCTGAAATCAGGCCTTTAATGCTTTTTTACCGACATATAAGGTACATGTAAAATGACTGATGCTGTTCAAAACGAAATGAATCAAGAGCAAATAGCGCAAGAAGAGAACAAACTCATCGCAGAGCGTCGCAGCAAGCTGGATCACATCCGTAAGAGCTGTAAAGCGAATGGCCACCCAAATGACTTTCGTCGTGACAGCCTTGCGAGCGATCTTCAACAGCAATTCGGTGAAAAGAGCAAAGAAGAGTTAGAAGCCTTAAACCATGTTGTGGCGATTGCGGGTCGTATCATGGCGAAACGTGGCCCTTTCCTTGTTATTCAAGAAACCTCTGGTCGTATTCAAGCTTATGCTTCAAAAGAGGTTCAAACTGAGCTGAAGGAAAAATACCAAGGTCTAGACATTGGTGACATCATCGGCGTGAAAGGTGCGTTGCACAAATCTGGCAAAGGCGATCTCTACGTTAATATGGAAGAGTACGAATTGCTGACAAAGGCACTTCGTCCATTACCAGAGAAGTTCCACGGTTTGACTGACCAAGAGATGCGCTACCGCCAACGTTATGTGGATTTGATTGTTAATGAAAGTTCACGTAATGCGTTCATTGTTCGCTCTAAAGTAATGACTGCAATTCGTAACTTCATGATCTCAAAACAGTTCATGGAAGTAGAAACGCCAATGATGCATGTGATCCCTGGCGGTGCTAGTGCGCGTCCATTCATCACTCATCACAATGCGCTCGACATGCCAATGTACTTGCGTATCGCACCTGAGCTCTACCTTAAGCGTCTAGTTGTGGGTGGCTTTGATCGCGTGTTTGAAATCAACCGTAACTTCCGTAACGAAGGTCTTTCTCCTCGCCATAACCCTGAATTTACCATGATGGAATTCTATATGGCGTACGCAGATTACAATGATCTGATGGACTTTACTGAGGAGTTATTAAGCACTGTGGCACAGGAAGTTTTAGGTTCGACTTCAATGCCTTATGGTGATGAAACGGTAGAATTTGGTGGTCAATATGCTCGCATGAGTATGTTTGAAGCCATCAAACACTACAACCCAGAGCACGCTCAAATCCAAGCGTTAACGGAACAGGATCTGCAAAACCGTGAGCTCATGGTATCTATCGCGAAATCGGTTCATGTAGACGTTGAACCTTTCTGGACTTGTGGCCAACTGCTTGAAGAGATCTTCGGTGAAACGGCTGAACCTAAGTTGATGCAACCGACCTTCATCACTGGATACCCTGCAGATATTTCACCATTGGCGCGTCGTAGCGATAACAACCCATTCTTCACCGACCGTTTTGAGTTCTTCATCGGTGGTCGTGAAGTCGCCAATGGCTTCTCTGAGCTTAATGATGCTCAAGATCAAGACGAGCGCTTCTTAGCGCAAGTGAATGCCAAAGATGCTGGCGACGATGAAGCCATGTTCTACGATGCTGATTATGTTGTTGCGTTAGAGCACGGTCTCCCACCAACGGCGGGTCAAGGCATTGGTATTGATCGTTTGGTGATGTTGCTCACCAACACCCATACGATTCGTGACGTTATCCTATTCCCTGCGATGCGCCCACAGCAGTAATTGCTACTTTCGTTCCGATAAACCGCCTAAATAGGCGGTTTTTTTTTGCATTAGTTTGAAAAATTTTGTTCACTAGCGTGGACTAACAGACAACAATTTCGAAAGGATTATGAAATAGTTCCCTATATTAAATGGCAAAGCGCTTATTTGTTGTCTAGTCTTATTATCGAGACAGACTACAGCGCCAAGTCTCGTTAATGTAACAGCCGTTTAATGTGCCAAAAGTAGCACTGCATATAAATTTAAAGATAAGGAATAATAGATGGGCACTCAATTCCGAATGGATTCTGTCCCTGGTTCGCTTGTCGTCGTTGGTGGGACATACGAGCCTTGGTTATCTGTACTTGAACAGGTTGGTTGGCGTTGTACACAATGCGCAGATTTACGTAAAGCGGATGCCTTGTTTGCAGAAACAGGCCCATGCATTGGTATTGTTGATTTGAGCCATGATGAATTCAGCCTCAATGGCATTGCAAATTTGGTCAGCAACCATAAACAAGTACGTTGGTTGGCGTTCATTCGTGAATCACAGTTGAGCTCGGATACGATTTGCCAATTCATTGTTAACTTTTGTATCGACTTTTTTACGGCGCCGATTCCCGATGCGCAGCTACTGAGCACCATTGGACACCAACTTGGAATGCTTAAGTTAGAGAAGAAAGTATGGCCACATTATGGATCAACAGGGGATATTGGTTTAATTGGTGAGTCCACTCCCATGAAGCGCTTGCGTGATCAGATCAAACGCATCGGCCCTACAGATGTCAGTATCCTCATTTATGGGGAAAATGGAACGGGCAAAGAGACGGTCGCGAGAGCGGTACACAAAACGTCGTCTCGCGCACAAAAACCTTTTATTTCAGTGAATTGCCGAGCTTTATCGGAGAGCCGCTTTGAATGTGAGCTGTTCGGTATTGGTTGTGAAGACTCATCTCAAACTTCATTATTGGAGCGGGCAGATGGCGGGACGATCCTACTCAAAGATATTCTCACGCTACCTAAAAGCCAACAAGCTAACCTCTTGCGCTTCCTGCAAGAAGGAACGATAGAAACTTCAACGGGTGTCAAAGAGGTGGATGTGCGTATTTTGGCCGCCAACTCTTCCGATATTGAAAAAGCGCTGATTGATGGCAATTTTAACGAAGAGCTGTACCACTATATCAACGTATTGCGTATTAATGTCCCGAGCTTAAAAGAGCGGGCGGGTGATATTGCTTTACTGGCACGCCACTTCTTGCAGGAGTATTCAAAAGAGTTTAACGCGCAGGCGCGCAGTTTTACTGAAGAAGCGGCGCGTTCATTGGCTCGTTATCACTGGCCGGGTAACGTTCGTGAGCTGATGAATCAGATCAAACGTGTGGTGCTGATGTCCGATTCAGTCATGTTGGATGAATTGCAACTCGACTTACCAAAACGCAGTGATGGTAAGCGCAGCCTAAAAAGCATTCGTGAGCGTTCAGAGCGAGATGCGCTATTACTGGTTCTAGAATCCAACTCAGGGCAAGTATCAATGGCCGCCAAAGAGCTAGGTGTATCTAGAGCTACTATGTATCGATTGCTTAATAAACATAACTTAATCACTGAAAATACCTATTAACTTGATGATTCTTCAAGTAAAAATGGCCACATTTAATCCATGTGGCCATTTTTTATAATCATATCTTTTGCGAATAAGTTATTCTCTAGCTGAATGTGTCACTTATTTGCTGTCATCGGTTTTCATTTTAGGTTAATGCATTGTTTTTTAATTGTTTGAAAATTAAGAGTTGAATAATCACCTCAGTTGCATAGAATTTAACCGTGAGCCGTGCTCACACACTCATTTCACTTTGGATTAACTATTTGCTTGGAGGCGCAACATGAATCATTTCGTTTTTGTTCATACTGTTCGCGTTTCTATCGATCTTACTGCGCCTAAATCGTCTCTTACTACAGACGCCTGTCGTATGTTTGATGATAAAAAAGGCACCGATTTTTAGTTAATCCGTAACCTTGAGATAGGCTGCGGAAAAATGGCAGCTTATCAAAGTGTTGATCCACCTTGTTCGCCCCCATTTTTCCAGCCGTCAACGTTTAGTTTACTACTGGAGAATACTCATGCGTCATTCAATTTATTTACAACTTGCTACTTTACTGGTCCGTGCTGATTTACGCCGTGAAGAGCGTCAATGGCAACGAAATGTTCGCCGTCATGCTTTTGAGCTGCCTTTTAATAGCCAACACTTGCTTAAAGATATTGGCTTAGAAAGTGATGGACGCGCTATTGGCGTTTCAGTCCCTGACTCAATTAAAGCTGAACGTCATATTCGTCATCTTCGCCGTGTGTTAAGTATGCGAATAACAACGTAAAACGAGGGGCTAGTGGCTTCGCTAGCCCCGAAGATATCTACGGACAAGGGTTGGAGTAAGTCGTCCCAATCTCTTGAATTTTAAGAAGCAATTCATTACTGAGTACGACATCTAAACTATCGATATTTGTTTTCAACTGCTCTAGGTTTGTCGCGCCAATGATATTGGATGCGACAAACGGACGTTGATTGACAAACGCCAACGCCATCTGTGCTGGATCAAGGCCATACTGGTTAGCAAGCTCAACATAAGCGTGAGTGGCTTGTACACCTTGCGCCGTAAAATAGCGAGAAAAGCGTTCAAATAGGCTGCACCGAGCGCCGTCAGGCCTTGCGCCATTTAAATATTTACCGCTCAGGCAACCAAACGCCAGTGGCGAGTAAGCCAGCAGTTGAACACCTTCGAAGTGGCTAATCTCAGATAAGCCAATTTCAAAGCTACGATTCAGTAAATTATAAGGGTTTTGGATAGAGACAATTCTTGCTAGATCGTGTTTTTCTGCCAATTTTAGCAACGTCATCACGCCCCACGGGGTATCATTTGACACACCGATGTAACGCACTTTTCCAGCCTTGACGAGATCATTAAGCGCTTCGAGCGTTTCGATTAAGGTGACTTCTTCTTGCTCATCAGGATAAGGGTAGTTAAGTTGGCCGAACATGTTCGTTTGGCGTTGAGGCCAATGTAATTGATACAAATCGACATAGTCTGTTTTTAAGCGTCTTAAACTATCATCAATCGCTAAATGAATGTTGCGTCTATCGAGTGACATCTTTTCGCGGATGTGAGGCACGTTACGCGGGCCTGCCACTTTAGTCGCTAACACCACTTTTTCACGTTTACCTGATTTTTCTAACCAGTTGCCAATATAGCTTTCGGTCAGACCTTGGGTTTTACCGTTGGGGGGAACTGGGTACATTTCCGCAGTATCGATGAAATTCACACCTTGGTCTAAGGCGTAATCGAGCTGCTCAAAGGCTTGTTGTTGGCTATTTTGTTCACCAAAAGTCATGGTACCTAAGCAGATCTTGCTCACTTCCAGTGTGGAATGAGGCAGTTTGGTGTATTGCATATTCCTTCCTTGATGCTCTCGCTGGTGGAGTGTGTGACGTTTTTACTATAAGCGAAGATGGCAGTGAAACGGAAACGAATTGTGCAGTGAAAGATCAAACGGTTACGTTTTTTCATGATGGATAACGAGCACTTTTAAATAAAGTGTTGCTCAAGAATGCTCGCGGTAAATTGAGTTCGAAGATAAAAGCCTCGTGGCAGGGTTTTGATAGGTTTGCCATTAGCACCGTAGGCTTCGGTTAATGCTCGCCCGTTTGCCGCTTTTGGCCTGAGCTGTAATACTTCACCGTGCTTAGCGGTGATCTGCTCAACTTTGCCAAGAACGATGAATTCCATCAGTTCTTCCCAATCATTTTTTAGCTGCTGTTCTTGTGCAGGTGAAGGGCTCCATAGCAATGGAGAGCCGACATGGCGCTGGGCTAGGGGGATCTCTCGCTCACCCTCTATTGGGATCCACAGTACCCGAGAGAGTTTATTTCGCACGTGGCTTTGCTCCCATGTTAAACCATGAACACCGGTGAGTGGGGCTACACACACAAAGGTTGTTTCGAGCGGTTTTCCAGTGTAACTGATTGGAATACTTTTGAGCTCGATACCTAATTGCTCGAAATCTTGCTGAGGTTTGCTGCCTGCCGTTGCACCCAAATGCCACTCTAATAGCTGACCGACCCATCCTTTATCTTTTTTTAAGTCAGGGGGCACGGCCATCTTGGCTTCTTCGGCCAGTTGACTAAAGCTTAAGCCTGCAATGTCTTGGGCTCTAAGCATTAATTCATGTTCAGTTTTAGGTGCAGGTTTCATGATACTTTGAATGATAAAAACGCGATTGTAGCAAATTCTTATACACAATGTGCTGTCGTTTCTTTTGCTTAAAAGATCATCGCAATCCAAGTTATCCACAGGTTGATCGGAAAAATATTCCATTTTTTGTTTATCTGTATGCATTTACAGGGTTTTGCTTGAGAGAGTGGGCCTCTTAACCAGTAAATCTTATTTCTACTAGAGTGGGGGTGTGGATAACGAGCTAATTGGTGGATCTTTGAGCATGTTGTGAAAGGATCAATTTTTTGTTAATCGCAACGTAATGTGAATAATGGAAAATCCAATTAATTAATTGTTTTTTATGTATTTAATTTATTATTGTCTTTTTTGTATTGGCCCGTATTCTTTTGCTTTTTGGGGAAGTAAGTCGCTATCTAGAGATTCTTCACATAGTTACTCACAGAAAAGGTGAATAAATGTGGCTGGTGTCGCATTATTTTGTTGATAACTTTAAATTTGATGAAAAGTTATCCAATTAATGATTAGGAACACATAAATCTCGTGTTAATCACACTAGTAAGTTTGCTCCTATTGGGGATATGTGGAAAAATCAAAGCAATTAAGATTTTACTAGAGGTTGGCCAGTGATCGATGGCGATGGTTACCGACTCAATGTTGGTATTGTGATTTGTAACAACCATGGTCAGGTATTCTGGGCGAAACGATACGGACAACACTCTTGGCAGTTTCCACAAGGTGGAATTGACGACGATGAAACTCCTGAACAAGCGATGTTTAGAGAGCTTTACGAAGAGGTTGGGCTTACAAAGAAAGATGTGAAAATCATAGCAACAAGCCGTCATTGGTTAAGATATAAATTACCAAAACGGCTCGTTCGTTGGGATTCTCAACCTGTCTGTATTGGGCAAAAACAGAAATGGTTTCTTCTGCGCTTAGAGTGTGATGAATCAAGAATCAACATGCAGCGCGGCAGTACCCCTGAATTTGATGGTTGGCGTTGGGTCAGTTATTGGTATCCAGTGAGGCAAGTAGTCTCTTTCAAGCGAGATGTTTATCGTCGCGCCATGAAAGAGTTTGCATCATTCGCGATGCCATTTAAAGAACGTAATAACAAAGGTAAGCGCAAAAATAAAAGAGGATAGACATGCTCTCTCAGCTAAGGGAAATAGTTGAACAAGTATCCAAGGTAGAAGATGTACACCAAGCCTTGGATATTTTGGTTAAGCAAACGTGCAATGCGATGAGTACCGAGTGTTGCACTGTCTATCTTGCTAACGAAGAAAAACATCGTCTAGAACTGATGGCAACGCAAGGCTTAAAGTTCAAAGGCGACAAAATCCACATCGGTTTTGACGAAGGTTTAGTGGGCTTAGTGAAACGTTCAGCTGAGCCAATCAACATTGCTGAAGCGTCGAAACATCCTAATTTTAAATACTTCAAACAGCTTGGCGAAGAGGTGTATCAAAGCTTTCTTGGTACGCCGATTATTCATCGCAAGCGAGTATTGGGTGTCTTGGTCGTGCAGCAAAAAACACCTCGCTTATTTAGTGAGATGGAAGAGTCTTTTATTGTCACTCTGGCGGCGCAAGTGGCCGTGATTATTGCTCATGCTCAAACACAAGGGCAGTGGCTGCTTTCGAAAAAGCAGTTATCCACCAGTGGCATTGCTGCGTCATCTGGCATCGCGATTGGTGAGTTTTGGTGGGATGACACCCAGCCTCAACTGTCTGATGTTTACCCCGCCTCAACGCTCGATATTGAACGAGAACAAGAGTGGCTAGTGCTGGCGGTAGAAAGCGCCTTGAACGATTTTCGTCGTTTAAGAAAAAAACTCGATAGTGATATTAATAAAGATGCGTTAGCCATCTTCGATCTCTTTACTCATCTACTCAATGATCCGATGCTACGCAACGATCTGAAAAGCCAGATCCAAAAAGGCGATCGTGCAGATTGGGCATTACGGCAAGTTGTGGAGAGTTATTCCAACCGTTTTGCGAAGATGTCAGATGTTTACTTACGTGAGCGTGCACAGGATATTCGTGAGCTAGGTCAGCGACTGCTATTTTTTTTGCACAACACTGAGCATGAGCAGCAGCAACTTGATAAACCGATTATTTTGGTGGTACGCGAACTTACTGCTTCAATTCTCGCCGCTATTCCTAAAGATAAATTACTGGCGGTGGTCTCTTTAGAAGGGGCTGCCAATTCCCACGCAGCAATATTGTCACGGGCGTTGGGCATTCCCGCAGTGATGGGAATTTCACTTAATCTCAAGGAGATCAACGGTAAAAAGGGCATTGTCGATGGTTATAGCGGCAAGGTTTTTATCTCACCAAATAGACAAATTCTGGCGGAATATCGCGCTTTAGCTTATGAAGAAAGCGAACTTTCTCAAATGGTTAATGAAACCATTGCAGAAGCTCCTTTTACGCAAGATGGCACACGTATTGAAGTGATGCTCAATGCTGGATTAAGTGCGGATACCAACATCGCAATTAACCAAGGGGTTGATGGTGTCGGGCTGTATCGAACCGAAATTTCCTTTTTGCTGCAACATCGCTTTCCATCAGAAGAAGAACAAGTGCAGCAGTATCGCAGCGTTTTGAACGCTTATCCTGATAAACGGGTGGTGATGAGAACGTTAGACATTGGTGGCGATAAAGCACTGCCTTATCTACCCATTGAAGAAGACAATCCCTTTCTTGGCTGGCGAGGCATTCGTTTTACGCTCGATCATCCCGATATTTTTTTGATTCAACTGCGGGCGATGATGCGTGCCAGCGGCGATAACCAAAATCTCAGCATTTTATTGCCAATGATTTCAGGAACGAAAGAGTTGGACGACGCAATGCGGTTGATTGAGCAAGCGTATCGAGAAGTTTCTAGCGTTGATGATCGGATTATAATGCCCAAGGTTGGCATTATGATTGAAGTACCATCGATGATTTATCTTCTACCATTGATTGCGAGCAAAGTGGACTTTGTTTCGGTTGGAACCAACGATTTAACCCAATATTTGTTGGCTGTTGATCGGAACAATGCACATGTTGCTGATGTCTATGACTCCATGCATCCAGCGGTGGTGATGGCGCTTAAACAGATTTTAGAAACTTGCCAGTCTCATCGTATACCTGTTTGCGTGTGTGGTGAGTTGGCCGGAGACCCTATCGGTTCACTGTTATTAATTGGTTTGGGTTATCGCATGCTAAGTATGAATACCTCCAACGTAGCCAAGGTCAAATATTTAGTGAGGCACTCTCAATTAGGACAGTTACGGCAACTTGCTGACAAAGCGTTGATGCAACCTTACGGCAACGACATTTATAATATGATGCACTCATACTTTGAAGATAAAGGCTTTGCTGGTTTTATCCGCGCAGGCAAAAAATAGGAACCAATGTGAATTTTGAGTTGATGGTGTTGCTGGTGTTATTGGGCTCAGTCGTTGGTTTTATGGCTGGTTTACTGGGCATTGGTGGTGGTTTAATTGTCGTTCCGGCGTTGCTTCTTTTGCTTCCCAAGGCAGGTATTTCCCCCGAACTTAGTATGCATTTAGCGTTAGCGACATCGCTAGCGACCATCATTGTTACTTCGGCTTCTTCGGCATTAAATCACCTTAAATTGGGCAATGTGGATATGTTTGTCGTCAAGTGGCTCATGCCCGGCGTTATCGTCGGTGGGTTTGTTGGCTCAATGATCGCAGATGTGATTCCGACTCAATATCTACCGAAAGTATTTGGCGTGATTGTTTTTTGCCTGGCGATTCAAATGTTTTTATCGATAAAAGCACAAATGCAAAGATCGATGCCCGGTGCGTGGGTGACCATGCTATGTGGCAGTGGTATTGGTATTGTCTCTAGTTTAGCGGGAATTGGTGGCGGTTCGCTCTCCGTTCCTTTTTTGAATCGTCATGGCGTTGAAATGCGTAAAGCCGTCGGTTCTTCTTCTGTCTGTGGCTGTGTGATCGCAATCTCTGGCATGATTGGTTTTATTTTGCACGGCTATCAAGTGGAGAATTTACCACCTTACAGCATTGGCTATGTCTATTTACCTGCGTTGGTCGCCATTGCTTCGACCTCTATTCTCACTACTCGATTAGGAGCGCGTTACGCGACTCAGTTACCGACGGTGGTATTGAAAAAAATATTCTCCGTTTTTCTGATGGTTATAGCGGCAACTATGCTGTTTTAATCACTTATTATCTTCACCTCATTTTTAGTAAGAGAACACGTTTATGTCTCAGGGTTTTATACAGTTCCCAAATATTGATCCCGTGCTGATTGCGATTGGCCCTATATCCATTCGCTGGTACGGCTTAATGTATTTAGTTGGTTTTGTTTTTGCGATGTGGCTTGCCAATCGCAGAGCGGACAAACCAAATAGTGGCTGGACTCGTGAGCAAGTCTCGGATTTGCTGTTTGCTGGATTTTTAGGGGTGGTCATTGGTGGTCGCGTCGGTTATGTGTTGTTTTACAATTTTGATCTGTTTCTCCAAGACCCGCTCTATCTCTTTAAAGTGTGGACAGGCGGGATGTCTTTCCATGGTGGTCTACTTGGCGTGATCAGTGCAATGTTTTGGTATGCACGGAAAAATAACCGGACGTTTTTTGGTGTCGCCGATTTTGTGGCTCCTTTGGTTCCATTTGGTTTAGGCATGGGACGACTAGGCAACTTCATGAACAGTGAATTGTGGGGGCGAGTAACCGATGTTCCATGGGCGATCATTTTTCCAAACGGCGGGCCTTTGCCTCGTCATCCATCACAGCTTTATGAGTTTTTCTTAGAAGGGATTGTGCTGTTTATTATATTGAACCTGTTTATCCGCAAAAATCGGCCAATTGGTTCAGTCTCAGGGCTATTTTTGATAGGCTACGGAACATTCCGTTTCCTTGTCGAATATGTTCGTGAACCTGATGCACAATTAGGATTGTTCGCTGGATTTATCTCCATGGGACAAATCCTGTCGCTACCGATGATCATTGTCGGTGCACTGATGATGGTATGGGCGTACAAGGTTAACCATAAAGTGACTCAATAGTGTTAAGGATAGTTTGTGAAACAGTATCTTGAACTTTGTCAGCGAATTGTTGATGAGGGCGTTTGGATCGAAAATGAACGTACCGCCAAACGCTGCCTAACGGTGGTTAACGCTGATCTCACCTATGATATAGGTCAGAATCAATTCCCGTTAGTGACAACGCGTAAAAGCTTCTGGAAAGCCGCAGTTGCTGAGCTACTTGGTTATATTCGTGGCTACGATAATGCAGCCGATTTTCGCGCTTTAGGAACCAAAACGTGGGATGCGAATGCGAATTTAAATGCAGCTTGGCTTAACAATCCATACCGTAAAGGTGAAGATGATATGGGCCGCGTGTATGGAGTTCAAGGACGTGCGTGGGCCAAGGCGGATGGTGGGCAGATTGATCAACTGCGTAAGATTGTTGATGATCTTTCACGTGGCGTTGATGATAGAGGTGAAATCCTAAACTTTTACAACCCAGGTGAGTTTCATATGGGTTGCTTGCGCCCCTGCATGTACAGTCATCACTTTTCGTTGTTGGGTGATACTTTGTATCTCAATAGTACGCAACGCTCGTGTGATGTACCGCTTGGCTTGAATTTTAATATGGTTCAGGTCTACGTGTTCCTCGCAATTATGGCGCAAATTACCGGCAAAAAAGCGGGCGTGGCCTACCATAAGATCGTCAATGCGCATATCTATGAAGACCAACTGGCGTTGATGAAAGATGTACAACTTAAGCGTGAACCGCTCCCTATGGCGAAGTTTCATATCAACTCGAAAATTAAAACGCTAGAAGATCTTGAAACTTGGGTTACCTTGAATGATTTCTGGATTGAAGGCTACCAATGCCATGATGCCATCCAGTACCCGTTTTCGGTTTAGTTGCTCTCTCGCATTATTAAAAAGTACTGTTTTCTAGTTGTAAAAAATCCCCGAAGCGTTGCTCGGGGATTTTTTTGATCTGTCGTGTGGTTTGTTCGTTACTTAAGCCGTTAGTGCCAATATGCCACCAGGTAGGATAATAAAGACCGATAGCAAATAGACAGCGACAACCGACTTATTCTTAGTCGCCATTTCGGCGATCATTTCTGCGCCTTTAATTGGCAGTTCACGTAAAAACGGAACACCATAGATCAACACAGTGGCTAATACATTAAAGGTTAAGTGGACTAAAGCAATTTGCAAGGCAAATACCGCAAACTCACCAGAAACGGCCGTTGCCGCGAGTAGGGCGGTAATGCAAGTGCCAATATTAGCCCCTAAAGTGAATGGGTAAACATCGCGTACTTTCAATACACCAGTGCCGACCAGCGGAACCATTAAACTGGTGGTAGTTGAAGAAGATTGAACCAATACAGTGACGATTGAACCTGAAAGGATACCGTGTAGCGGTCCGCGTCCAATGGCATCTTTGAGTATCTCTTTCGCACGACCCACCATCAAACTCTTCATGAGCTTACCCATGACAGTGATAGCCACAAAAATGGTCGCAATACCAAGAACAATCAACATCACGCCACCTACAACTTCACCAAAAGTGATCAGCTGGCCTTTTAGTGCCGTGATAATTGGGCTCGTGATAGGTTTGATAAAATCGAGTCCTTTCATGCTCATATCACCAGTAGAGAGCAAAGGTGACACAAGCCAATGAGAAATTTTCTCTAAAATACCAAACATCATCTCTAACGGTAGGAAAATCAGTACCGCCAAAAGATTAAAGAAGTCGTGAATTGTTGCACTTGCAAAAGCGCGTTTAAATTCGACTTGGCAACGAACGTGTCCAAGGCTAACAAGCGTGTTGGTTACTGTGGTGCCAATATTGGCACCCATGACCATTGGGATCGCCATTTCAACAGGTAATCCGCCAGCCACAAGACCGACAATGATAGAGGTTACGGTGCTTGAAGATTGAATCAATGCTGTGGCGACTAACCCTATCATCAACCCCGCTATTGGGTGTGAGGCAAACTCAAACAGTACCTTAGCTTGATCACCTGTCGCCCATTTAAATCCACTACCTACCATCGCCACTGCAAGTAGCAGTAGGTAGAGCATGAATGCCAAGTTCGCCCAACGCAGCCAACGAGTGGTACTCGCAATGGGTGCAGCAGTAGTTGTCGCTTGGTTCATTTTCTTTTCTCCATTGACCTTTTGAGTGTTGTTCGGTCTGTTGTTGAATCTGAGCGAGATAGTAGAGAATAATTATTTCATTTATATGACAGTGGGTTTCTCATTGATAACTCTGATAAAAACAAGTTTCACGGTGACTTTTAATTCTTTATTTATTGAATTTTCATGATGTTATGCGACGTTAACAACGTGGAGGAGGAGAGCGAAGGACGCTAGTTTTAGATATTTTATGACGAAGTTGTCATTTTTGAACTCTAACTGCTCGGTATTAAGATTAGCTAACGTTCTTAAGTTCGGTTTTTCCGAGTTAATTGCTCATTTGGCTTGGGTTTGTTATAAACAACGACCAGATAAAATTGAGTGTCCTTATCATGTTTCACCTCAACTACAATCATCTTTACTACTTCTGGATGGTATGCAAGCAGGGATCGGTCACTAAAGCTGCAGAAGCACTCTTCTTGACTCCGCAAACCGTCACTGGGCAAATTAAGGCTTTTGAAGAGCGCATGGATGGTAAGCTTACTAAGCGTAATGGTCGTAGCATTGAACCGACAGAACTTGGGCAACTGGTTTTTAAATATGCTGACCGGATGTTCGGCTTAAGTTATGAGATGCTCGATATTGTCAATTATAGTCAGCGCTCTAATCTGCTGTTTGATGTAGGAGTGGCGGATGCCCTCTCTAAACGGCTTGTCAGTAAAATACTGATGACGACGGTCCCGGCCGATAGCAGTATCCACTTGCGTTGTTTTGAATCGACCCATGAAATGTTGTTAGAGCAACTTTCACAACACAAATTGGATATGATTCTCTCTGATTATCCCGTCGATTCCAGCCAAAGCCCGGGCCTGTTCAGCAAAAAACTGGGTGAGAGTCACATGAGTTTTTTTTGTTCAGGCAAGGTTGAAAATGTCTCTTTTCCCGCCATTTTAGAGCAGAGAAAGTTGTTGATACCGGGAAGCCGAACCGCGATGGGGCGTAATCTATTGCAATGGTTTGACCGTCAAGGCCTGAAGCCGAATATTCTGGGGGAGTTTGATGATGCGGCATTGATGAAAGCTTTTGCGCGTTATCATCATGATGCAATTTTTTTAGCGCCCTCAATCTATGTGACTGAAGTTGGTGATGATCTTCCTTTGCAACTCATCGGTCAGATTGATGATTTAAAAGAAGAGTACTACGTCATTTTTGCTGAGAGGATGATCCAACATCCGGCAGTGAAAAATGTTTGCGATGCAGATTTTAATAATTTGTTTGTATGATGCTTTCACTACTAACGATAAATAGATTACTATCTCATTATCTAGCAATATTATTAATTATCGCTTGCCAAGTAATACTAATCTAAACTGGTTATACGCCTTCTGATACCGTTATTGACGCTCTATTGAATGGTTGCCGTCATAAACGGTATAACAATTAAACTACGTAGAAAAAGGTACTAACCTTACTTATAAACTCATAACCTGTTGGGTTAAGGAAGATGCAAACTTGTGATGCGTTTGATGTAAGAAGTTGTTCCAAGGGAGCTTATTCATGAACCTACAAGAAATGGAAAAAAATTCCGCTAAAGCAGTGGTGTTGTTAAAGGCTATGGCTAACGAAAGACGCCTACAAATATTGTGTTTATTACACAATCAAGAACTGTCGGTTGGTGAGCTATGTGGGAAATTAGAATTGAGTCAATCGGCACTTTCGCAGCATCTTGCTTGGTTAAGAAGAGATGGGTTAGTGGATACAAGAAAAGAAGCTCAGACGGTTTACTACACACTCAGCAGCCATGAGATCAAGGCGATGATTGAGTTGTTACACGGTTTATACTGCCGCTAGTGTTTTGAAAAATACACAATCCGAAATTATGTTTCAGTAACATAGTTCGGATTTTTTTATATTAAAATTAGAGTAAATACTTTACTTGACATTGCAGATATAAAAAAACCGGCCTTAGCCGGTTTTTATTTTCGCGTGGAACCAAGTCTAAATTATAGAGCTTTGATTGCTGCAGCGAAACGAGACTTATGGCGAGCAGCTTTGTTCTTGTGAACAAGACCTTTAGTCGACATACGGTCAAGGATTGGTGTAACTGCAGCAAATGCAGCAGTTGCAGCTTCTTTATCGCCAGCTGCGATAGCTGCGATGGTTTTCTTCATGTAAGTGCGCATCATAGAACGACGGCTAGCATTATGCTGACGACGTTTCTCAGCTTGGATAGCGCGCTTCTTAGCAGATTTACTATTTGCCAAGGGTCTAACTCCCAAAAACTTAGTTCGGTGACAATTTAAGGGCGGGGAATATCCCTTATTTGCTCTCAATTGTCAAATGATTTGTGCAAAAACCGTTCTAGGCCAAACAAATTTTGGTATAGGAAGGTCATCGCGGTTAAGATGCGGGGATTCTAACAGTATTTTTTTTCCAATGCTAATACTTATCTGATCTCGCACTGACATTCCTTACGTGTTGCTGTGGATAATGACGTTTTGGCTTGTTTTTCGAGGTAATAGTGAGCAAACGCCTACTCAAATCTGGCTTGATTGTCAGTGCTATGACGTTGATTTCTCGTGTGTTGGGCCTAGTTCGTGACGTAGTTGTTGCGAATTTGATGGGGGCAGGTGCGAGTGCCGATGTTTTTTTCTTTGCTAATAAAATTCCTAACTTTTTACGTCGGCTATTTGCCGAAGGGGCTTTTTCTCAAGCGTTTGTTCCAGTACTGACCGAATACCATTCATCCGGAGATATCAATAAAACACGCGAGCTGATCGCTAAAGCATCTGGCACATTGGGGGTTATTGTCACTTTGGTGACTGTTGTGGGGATCTTATGCTCTGGTGCGGTCACGGCACTGTTTGGGGCTGGTTGGTTTTTAGATTGGCTTAATGATGGTCCTGATGCGCATAAGTTTGAGCTTGCGAGTTTATTATTAAAAATCACTTTTCCTTACTTATGGTTTATCACTTTTGTTGCTTTATCAGGAGCGATTCTCAATACCCTGGGCAAATTTGCCGTCTCTTCTTTTACCCCTGTATTTTTGAATGTAATGATCATCGGTTGCGCTTGGTTTTTGTCGCCGCACTTACAGCAACCGGAAATTGGCTTGGCGATTGGCGTCCTTCTTGGGGGATTGGTCCAGTTTCTATTTCAAATTCCATTTTTGCTCAAAGCAGGTTTATTGGTTTGGCCTCAATGGGGTTGGAATGAACCGGGGGTTGTGAAAATTCGCACTTTGATGTTGCCCGCTCTTTTTGGGGTATCGGTCAGTCAAATTAACTTATTGCTGGACACCTTCATTGCCAGCTTCTTACAAACGGGCTCCATCAGCTGGCTTTACTATTCAGACCGTTTGCTAGAATTTCCGTTAGGCTTATTTGGTATTGCGATCGCTACCGTTATTTTGCCTGCATTATCCCGTAAACATGTTGATGCCCACAGCGAAGGATTTTCGCAAACCATGGATTGGGGTATTCGTATGGTTTGTCTGCTCGGTTTTCCTGCGATGTTAGGCCTGATTGTGTTGGCAAAACCGATGCTTATGGTGCTATTTATGCGAGGTGAGTTTACCCCGAATGATGTCAATCAAACGGCGTTGTCACTCTATGCATTTGGTTTGGGCTTGATCAGTTTTATGCTGATCAAAGTGCTTGCACCAGGGTACTACTCTCGGCAAGACACCAAAACGCCAGTTCGTTATGGCATTATCGCCATGATCTCTAATATGGTCTTCAATGCGCTTTTAGCGTGGCATTTAAGTTATGTTGGTTTGGCGTTAGCTACGTCATTATCTGCTTTTATCAACATGGCACTGCTTTACAGAGGGTTACATGTGCAAGGGGTGTATCAGATCACCCGTAAAACTATTGGTTTTATTATTCGCTTAATGGTTGCCAGCAGTGCGATGGTTGTGGTCATTGTTTGGCAATTGGAAGAAATGTCAACGTGGCTAGAGTGGAGTCTGACACAGAGGGCTACATCATTGGTGATGTTGATCAGTATCGGTGCGGTCAGTTATTTGCTTTGCCTAGCCGTGCTTGGCGTGCGTTTAAAAGACTTAAAAGCGGCGACAGATTAATGGTGATTAGTATATAATCCGTCGGTTTCGCACCTTGCTAATTGAGAACTATAGGTTTTAAGCATTTTCTAATGGAATTGATTCGCGGCATTCACAATATCAAGCCACAGCATCATGGCTGTGTATTAACCATCGGAAACTTTGATGGTGTTCATTTAGGACATCAGCAAGTTTTGAAGCAAGTATCCAAGAAAGCGCAATTATTGGGTTTACCTTCGGTGGTCATGACGTTTGAACCGCAGCCATTAGAATTATTTGCCAAGCACAATGCACCAGCTCGGTTAACTCGATTACGTGATAAATTTGTGCAATTGAACAAGCAGTCGGTTGACAGATTGTTATGTGTGAATTTTAACCAGCACTTTGCTAATTTAACGGCAGAAGCTTTTATTCGTGACTTGTTGGTCGCTCAGTTGGGTGTTAAGTTTCTGGTGATTGGTGATGATTTTTGTTTTGGTAAAAATCGCCAAGGTAATTTCAGTATGCTGCAGCAAGCTGGACAACAGTTTGGTTTTGAGGTGGTAAGTACCCACAGTTTTTGCTTGCAACAACAGCGGGTGAGTAGTACTGCTATTCGTAACGCTTTAGCAAGCGATGACTTAGTGTTAGCTAAGCAGATGCTCGGTCGTGATTACGGTATCAGTGGTCGAGTGTCGCATGGTCAAAAGTTAGGGCGAACCATTGGTTTCCCTACAGCGAACATTCCGCTTAAGCGCTGTGTTTCACCGGTCTCTGGTGTTTACGTCGTCAATGTCTATGGCCTTGATAACTCGCCCATCGGAGGAATTGCCAATATTGGTAATAGGCCAACAGTCAACGGGGTTCGCCAACAACTTGAAGTACACTTGTTTGACTTTCATGCCAATTTATATGGCAAACAGCTAGAAGTGGCACTTTTACATAAGCTTCGAGATGAAAAGAAATTTGAATCTTTTGGAGCGTTAAAGCAACAAATTGAATTGGATGCTGATGCGGCAAGGGTGTGGTTGCATCAGCTAAAGAATTAGTCGGATTATTCCACCGATTAATATCATGTCTAACGTCGCCCAATATAACGGAATTAAGAATCGATGAGTGATTATAAAGATACCCTGAACCTACCTGAAACAGGGTTTCCAATGCGTGGCGATCTGGCTAAACGTGAGCCAGAAATGTTAAAGCGTTGGTATCAAGAAGATCTTTACGGCGAAATCCGTAAAGCCAAAAAAGGCAAAAAATCTTTCGTATTGCACGATGGCCCTCCTTATGCCAACGGTGATATTCATATTGGTCACGCACTGAATAAGATTCTTAAAGACATTATTATCAAATCGAAAACCTTATCTGGTTTTGACGCGCCTTACATCCCAGGTTGGGACTGTCACGGGCTGCCTATCGAATTGATGGTAGAGAAAAAAGTCGGCAAACCGGGCCAGAAAGTGACCGCGGCTGAGTTTCGTGAAAAATGCCGTGAATATGCAGCAGGTCAAGTGGAAGGCCAGAAAGAGAGCTTTAAGCGTTTGGGCATCATGGGTGAGTGGGATAAACCTTATCGCACCATGGATTTCGCCACCGAAGCGAACATTATTCGCGCATTGGGTAAAATTGCCGATAAAGGCCACCTGCTGAAAGGTTTCAAACCTGTTCACTGGTGTACTGATTGTGGTTCAGCACTGGCTGAAGCGGAAGTTGAATACAAAGATAAAGTGTCACCTTCGATTGACGTACGATTCAAAGCAGCCGATGAAGCGGCGCTGCTTGAAAAGTTCACGCTCGCGGCTGATCACGCCGGCCACGGTGAAGTGTCGATTGTCATTTGGACAACCACACCTTGGACCTTGCCAGCTAACCGCGCAGTCTGCTTACGTGATGATCTTGAATATGTTTTGCTGCAAATTGAAGCAGACGGTGAACGCTCTGCTGAACGCATTATCGTTGCGTCAGAACTTGCAAAAAGTGTCATGGATCGTGCTGGTATCAGTCATTACCACAATCTTGGTTTTTGCCGAGGCGCAGACCTTGAACTAATGTCTTTTAATCATCCATTTTACGCATTTACTGTGCCTGCGATTTTGGGTGAGCACGTAACTACTGAATCGGGTACTGGTGTCGTTCATACTGCACCTGGTCATGGTCAAGAAGACTTCGTGGTCGGTCAGCAATACGGCCTTGAAGTAGCCAACCCTGTCGGTTCAAACGGCGTATATCTAGCAGACACCGAGCTATTTGCTGGTCAACATGTGTTTAAAGCGAATGACTCTGTACTTGAAGTACTGAAAGAAAAAGGTGCTTTGTTGCACCACCATGCCTACGAGCATAGTTATCCTCATTGCTGGCGTCATAAAACCCCAATCATTTTCCGTGCAACACCACAATGGTTTGTTTCTATGGAGCAAGCCGGTCTGCGCGCCCAAGCTCTAGAATCGATCAAAGGTGTACAGTGGATGCCTGAATGGGGTCAAAGCCGCATCGAAGCAATGATTGAAGGTCGTCCTGAATGGTGTATTTCTCGTCAGCGTACTTGGGGTGTACCGATTGCGCTATTTGTGCATAAAGAGACGGCAGAACTTCATCCTAATAGCCCTGCGCTGATTGAAACAGTGGCGCAATTGGTAGAACAAAAAGGGATTCAAGCGTGGTGGGATGTTGACACTGCTGAGATCTTGGGCGAAGAAGATGTCAAGCATTACGAAAAAGTACTCGATACGCTGGATGTGTGGTTCGACTCTGGTGTGACTCACTACGCCGTTGTTGATAAGCGCGAAGAGTTCAATGGTCACGGTGCAGATCTGTACCTTGAAGGTTCAGATCAGCATCGTGGTTGGTTCCAATCTTCATTGATTTCATCGGTAGCAATGAAAGGTGCTGCGCCTTACAAACAAGTATTGACGCATGGCTTTGTGGTCGATGGTCATGGCCGCAAGATGTCAAAATCAATCGGCAACGTGGTTGCGCCAAAAGATGTCACCAATAAACTGGGTGCAGACATCCTGCGTCTATGGGTTGCATCGACTGATTACACTGGTGAAGTGGCGGTTTCTGACGAAATTCTAAAACGTTCGGCGGATGCTTATCGCCGTATCCGTAATACAGCACGTTTCTTCTTAGCCAACCTCAATGGGTTTAACCCAGCAACGGATATGGTTGCAGCTGACGAGATGGTGTCGCTGGATCGCTGGGCCGTAGGCCGTGCCTTTGCGGCGCAACAAGAAATTGTCAAAGCATATGAAGAGTATAATACGCATGGCGTGATCCAACGTTTGATGCACTTCTGCTCAATTGAAATGGGTTCGTTCTACCTTGATGTGATTAAAGATCGCCAATACACCGCTAAACAAGGTGCACATGCACAGCGTAGCTGTCAAACGGCGCTGTATTACATCGTTGAGGCTTTGGTTCGTTGGATGGCACCGATCATGTCATTTACGGCTGATGAAATTTGGAACGAAATGCCAGCGATGCAAGCTAATGGCGAGCCGCGTGAAAAATTTGTCTTCACGGGTGAGTGGTTTGAAGGTCTGTTTGGCTTAACTGAAGGCGAAGAGTTGAACAATGAATTTTGGGCAGAGATGCAAAAAGTTCGTAGCTCGGTGAACAAGTTGCTTGAAACCGCTCGTAGTGAAAAAATCATTGGTGGCTCATTACAAGCTGAAGTGGTGCTGTTTGCTGATGATGCTTTAGTGGCTCAGTTGAACAAGCTTGAAGATGAACTGCGTTTTGTACTGCTGACATCAAAAGCGATAGTGAAGCCTCTGGCTGAGAAAAGCGATGCGGCACAAGCAACGGAAACAACAGGTTTGTTTGTGTTGGTGAGCGCAACGGAAGCAGAGAAGTGCGATCGCTGTTGGCATCATACTCCTGACGTTGGCACTATCACTGGTCATGAAACTATTTGTGGCCGTTGTGTGTCGAACGTGGATGGTGAAGGCGAAGTTCGTAAGTTCGCTTAATAATATTGGGATTCAATATGGCAGAGCAGACGCTTACTTGGAAACAATCAGGAGTTCGCTGGCTATGGCTAGCGCTTCTGGTCTTTACCCTTGATGTCGGTATAAAGCTGATGGTCATGGATAACATGGGGTATGGTTGGGCAAATCGCATCGAAGTAATGCCTTTTTTTAACCTACTTTATGTACATAACTATGGTGCGGCATTTAGCTTTTTAGGCGATCAAGCGGGTTGGCAACGTTGGTTGTTTACCGCTATTGCCTTTGCTGTGACGGGGCTCCTCACTTACTGGATGAGTAAGCTGCCTGCGCAAGAGAAGTGGCATAATATCGCTTATGCCATGATTATTGGTGGCGCAATCGGCAACGTGTTTGATCGTATCGTGCACGGTTTTGTGGTTGATTATCTTGATTTCTACTGGGGCAATTATCACTGGCCAGCGTTTAACTTGGCTGACAGTGCTATTTGCCTTGGTGCAGCAATGATTATCCTTGATGGCTTTCGTAAAAAAGACGATGCGCACTCATAATGGCTAAAATAGTTGAATAACCCTAAGCGCTGTCTGTTGATTCAGGTGGCGCTTTTTGTTTACTCTTCATCTCTAAAAATACGGTGGCGATAGGCGTACTAAAAACGGGCATTTTTATGTCGTTATGGATGCCTTGTCTCCACACTAAAATAAATAAAGAGAAATTACGTGACGACAATAAAAGCAAACAGTGCGGTAACCCTACACTTCACCATTAAATTAAAAGATGGCTCTATTGCGGATAGCACTCATAATATGGGCAAACCAGCGAAATTGGTTATTGGTGATGGCAGTCTAAGCGACAATTTTGAGTTGTGCTTAATCGGTCTGAGTGCCGGAGAATCCAAAACCATTGAGTTAAAAGCTGAAGACGCGTTTGGTTTGTCTAACCCAGATAACATCCACCATATGGATCGCGCCAAATTTGCCGGTAATACTGAGGTGGAAGTTGGCACGATTATGGCGTTTAGTGGCCGCGATGGCTTAGAAATTCCTGGTATTATCACCGCTATTGCGGGCGATTCGGTAACGGTTGATTTTAACCACCCACTTGCAGGACAAGATGTCATTTTTGATGTTGAGATTTTGTCTGTAGAATAATTGGCAACTTGCGATAACCCTATTCAATGAGCAATGAAATGAAAATATTGTTAGCCAACCCTCGTGGTTTTTGCGCCGGTGTTGATCGTGCGATCAGCATTGTTGAACGCGCACTTGAGCTGTACCAGCCTCCGATTTATGTACGACATGAAGTGGTGCATAACCGCTTTGTGGTGGAAGGGCTGAAGCAGCGCGGGGCCATTTTTGTTGAGGACTTACACGAAGTACCTGATGACAATATTGTGATCTTTTCTGCTCATGGCGTTTCGCAAGCGGTGAGACTTGAAGCGAAAGCACGTGCATTAACCGTGTTTGATGCCACTTGCCCTTTGGTGACTAAAGTGCATATGGAAGTGGCTCGAGCCAGTCGCCGCAGTATGGAAGTAGTGCTGATTGGCCATGCAGGTCATCCTGAAGTGGAAGGAACCATGGGCCAATACGCCAGTAAAAAAGGCGGCATGTACTTGGTTGAAAAACCGGAAGATGTTGAATCGCTAAAAGCTATCGTTAAAGATCCGACTAATTTACACTATGTTAGCCAAACCACCTTGTCGGTGGATGAAACAGCCGATGTGATTGATAAGTTGCGTGAAGTGTTTCCCGATATTCAGGGACCACGTAAAGATGATATCTGTTACGCGACACAAAACCGCCAAGATGCGGTGCGTCAACTTGCATTGGATGTCGATCTGGTGGTGGTGGTGGGCTCGAAAAACTCATCAAACTCTACGCGTTTAAAAGAATTGGCGGAAAAGCTCGGAACGCCGGGTTACTTGATTGATTGCCCTGAAGATATTGATCCAACGTGGTTTGATGGTAAGAAAACCGTTGGCGTCACCGCAGGTGCATCGGCACCCGAAGCATTAGTGAATCAGATCCTAGATCGTATTAAAGAGCTTGGTGCTCAATCGGTTGAAGAAGTGCTTGGACGAGAAGAGAATATGTTTTTTGAAGTGCCCAAAGAGCTACAAATCAAGCAAATCGACTAGTCAATAAAAAGTATTTGAATTAGACGTACCAATAAAAGAAGAGGGGCTTCCAGATGGAAGCCCCTTTCTATAACGCAAGCGAAGCGTCATTCACACTATGCAGTTTCTGTGACTGCTTTCGGTTTTTCTTCATCGGTAAGTTCGATGTCGCCTTTACCTTTGGAGATTCTAATTACATATATGGTTACGGACAGTGAGAACAAAATACCGGCAATGGTTGATGCTTGCATCGGTAAGCCAAAGCCTAATGCACTGTTATTAAGAATGAAGGTGGCACAAACCGTGGTCATAAACATCGCGGGGATAGTCGCAATCCAATGCAGTTTGTTATGGCGTAGTAAATAGGCGGAAGCGGTCCAAAGCATCATTACTGCTGTGGTTTGGTTGGCAAAACCGAAGTAGCGCCAAATAATACCGAAATCCACTTGAGTGAGAATGGCACCCAAAACAAACAGCGGCAGTGCCATGAACAAGCGATTACGCAGCGTTTTTTGTTCCATATTGAAATATTCAGCCAAGATCAAACGGCTAGAGCGAAATGCAGTGTCGCCTGAGGTGATCGGTAGGATAACCACACCCAAGAAGGCGATGATGCCGCCAAACACACCTAATAAGCCAAAGGATGCGCTGTACACAACGTTACCTGGGCCGCCGTTTTTCACTGCTTCTGATAATCCTTCCAATGAGCCAAAGAAAGAGAGTGCAATTGCACACCAGATAAGTGCGATAATGCCTTCACCAATCATGGCACCGTAAAACACGAAGCGGCCATTTTTTTCATTTTCCATACAGCGAGCCATCAATGGCGACTGAGTTGCATGGAAACCAGAGATAGCACCGCAAGCAATCGTGATAAAGAGCGCTGGCCAAAGTGGTAGGTCGTTCGGGTTCATGTTGCTGAACATGTCGCTCATTTCAAAACCGCCCATCACAGTGTGTTCACTGGAAAGCGCAATCGCGGTCATTAAGCCAACCGACATAAAGATCAACAATGCGCCGAACAGTGGGTAGAAGCGGCCGATGATTTTATCGACAGGAACGATGGTGGCAAGAATGTAGTAAGCGAAAATGATCACCACCATTGAGGTCATGCTCACCGTTAGACTCGTTTGCTCGTTAATCAGATTGGTGATCATCCCCGCAGGCGCAGAAACGAAAACAACCCCCACAAGCAGTAACAGTACAATGGCAAAAATGTTCATAAAATGTTTGGCGCCATTGCCTAGGTAACGGCCGGTAATGGTGGGCACTGAAGCGCCGCCATTGCGTACCGACAACATGCCTGAAAAGTAGTCATGCACCGCACCTGCAAAAATACAGCCGATGACAATCCACAACATTGCTGCAGGACCATAGAGTGCGCCCATGATTGGGCCGAAAATTGGGCCTACGCCAGCAATATTAAGCAATTGTACCAAGTAGACTTTTTTGGTCGACATAGGAACATAGTCCACGCCATCACTCATGGTGTGGGCCGGTGTTTTACGGTTCTCGTTAATACCAAATACTTTTTCTACAAAAGCGCCGTAGATAAAGTATCCGGCCAGTAGGGCTGCGACACAGGTAAGAAACCACATCATAGCAATTGTCCTTTATGAATGAATTAAGCTCACTGTGGATAATAAAGGGCTCTGTGACGAGAAACATCTGCTTTTCCAGTGAGCGGCACTATAGCCAGTTAAGTGGCTATTTCACACAATAAGTGGTTTAGGGCTCGTCTCATCATCTGGATCAATAATGCTTTGCTGCTGGGAGGCAATGAGTGGCATCTTACAAGCAATCTGCTAGGCTAATTGAATGAAAATAAGAACTTAAGGACAACAATGAAAAAATTAAGTGTATTGTGCGCTGCTATATTGATGATTGGGTGTGCGGCCTCTGATGCTGAATTAGCACAAAACGGAGATTGGCAACAAATTGGTTATCAAGATGGAGTCACAGGTCATACTCAGCGCAGCTATAAAAAGCTTTCTGAGCTGGGTTTGGTGCAACAAGCCGATTACGAAGCGGGATACGTTAAAGGGCTAAGCGAGTATTGTAACCCCAATTTCGCCTATCAAATTGGATTGTCAGGACTATATTATGAAGGTGCGTGCGAAGGAACCGAGCAAGCACAGCGCTTTCGCATGGAATGGCAACGGGGTTGGAATGAGTTTTCTAATTAACCCACCTATTGATGGGTTATCCATTTAAGATATCGCTATTAGAGAAAATATATGCATGAAGAGTTTATTGCTTTAGCTATTGCAGCCATTGGCGTTCTTGGTTTGACGTGCCAGTGGTTAGCATGGAAGTTGCGTCTTCCTGCTATTTTATTTTTATTAATTGCGGGCATTGTCGTTGGTCCGTTGACTGGGTGGTTAGAACCTCAGCAGCTATTGGGAGAATTATTATTCCCTTTGATTTCTCTTGCGGTTGCGGTGATTTTGTTTGAGGGTAGCCTCACACTCAACTTCAAAGATATTCGCGGCGTCAACCACACTGTGTGGAGCATTGTGTCGCTTGGAGCCCTAGTTTCATGGGGAATAACCAGCGTTGCGTCGTATTATTTATTGGACTTTGATTGGTCACTTGCGCTGCTGTTTGGCAGTTTGACCGTAGTTACCGGGCCGACCGTCATAGTACCGCTGCTACGTACCGTGCGGCCAAATGCTCGACTTTCCAATATATTGCGCTGGGAAGGAATACTCATCGACCCGTTGGGTGCACTGTTTGTGGTGATGGTGTATGAGTTTATTATCTCTAGCAGTGAAGCGCATAGCTTATACGTTTTCTCTTTAATTATTGGTGTTGGTTTAAGTATAGGAGCGGCTGCTGGCCAAGCCGTCGCTGTCATATTGAAGCGAGGCATGTTGCCTGAATATTTACAGCCTTTTGCTGTATTGGCTGTGGTACTTGGCGTCTTTTCCGCTTCTAACGCCATCGAGTCAGAGTCTGGCTTACTGACGGTGACGGTGATGGGGATGTGGCTGGCAAATGCTAAAAACGTCAATATTCAGCATATTCTTCATTTCAAAGAAAACCTGACTATTTTGCTAATCACTGGCCTCTTTATCCTTTTGGCTGCACGCATCGAGCTGGCTGATTTCCAAGCATTAGGGTGGAGTGCATTGCTGTTGTTGGTGGTAATGCAGTTAGTTTCCCGTCCGATCTCCATTTTTATTGCAACCGTGCGCAGCTCATTATCTTTCAAAGAGAAAGCTTTTTTGGCTTGGGTGGCGCCTCGCGGTATTGTGGCTGCTTCTATTTCTTCTCTATTTGCTATTAAACTGACAGCGGCAGGTGTAGAGGGAGCGACACTATTAGTGCCTTTAACGTTTATGGTCATTATTGGAACGGTGATTTTACAAAGTGCGACGGCGCGTCCTATTGCAATGGCATTGAAGGTGGCAGAACCTGCTCCGCGTGGTTTTTTGATTATTGGTGCGAATGACGTCGCTCGAGCGCTTGGAAAGGCGTTTGCGAAATATGATTGTCGCGTTGTGCTCACCGATTCTAACTGGGACTACATTAGTCAGGCGCGAATGGCGGGGCTAGCCAATTATTATGGTAATCCGATATCAAGCCACGCCGATGAATATTTAGATTTGATTGGTATTGGTCATGTGGTTGCACTTAGCCCTGATAAGCATTTCAATATTATGGCTTGCATGCATTTTCTCAGTGATTTCGGTGAAAAACGCGTATTTTGTTTGAACGATCATGCCAATGACAATAGTAGCGATAAACACAAAGTGGCTCAGGAATATCACGGTTTATCACTTTTTAATGGTGAAGTGAGTTATAAAAAATTAGCCAGTTTGATCAACCAAGGTGCAGAAATTAAGCACACAAAACTGAGCGAAAGTTTCACCTACCAAGATTATCTCCAGCAGAACAAAGAACATTTTGTTTTGCCACTGTTTATGGTGAACGTCAAAGGCCGTATCCAGATGCACCATTCTATTCAGGAGTTTTTACCTACGGAAGGTGAAATAGTCGTCTCGTTGATCAAACAGAGCCAGAGCCACTAGTGGCTCTCGTGTTCACTTTCCATTGCCCGGCGAAGAAAACCATCAGACTCAGTCAATTTATCCATAGCTTCTGCATAACTTAACCCCGTCAAGTGCATCAATATCGCTACTTTTACATTGTTGTTGCTTTGGGCTAATAAGTATTCAGCCTCAGCGCGTTCACAGTCGGTTGCTTGCATCACAATTCGCACCGCTCTGGCGATGAGTTTTCGGTTAGTGGCCTTAACATCGACCATTAAATTTTGGTAACTCTTACCAAGACGGATCATGCTAGCGGTGGTGAGCATGTTGAGTACCAGCTTCTGCGCTGTACCGGATTTTAAGCGCGTTGAACCGGTCAGAGCTTCTGGCCCAACGACAGGGCTAATGGCTATTTGCGCCAATTCTGCAATCGGGGAATCCGGGTTACATGATAGGGCAATGGTTGTCGCGCCCAAATCATTAGCATACTCCAAGGCACCGATGACATAAGGTGTTCGCCCACTAGCGGCAATGCCAACAACCACATCTTGATCCGTAAAATGAATACTTTTGAGATCTTGAATGCCGAGTTCTGCGCAATCTTCCGCCCCTTCTTTAGCACTGAACATGGCCTCTTTCCCACCGGCAATCAAACCAATCACCATCTGATCGCTAACTCCAAATGTTGGAGGGCACTCTGATGCATCAAGAACGCCTAATCGGCCACTGGTTCCTGCACCGATATAGATTAATCGACCACCATGTTTGAAGGCATAGGTAACTCGATCCACGGCTAAGGCGATCTCCGGAAGGACTTTTTCGACGGCCAGCGGAACGTGCTTATCTTGTTGATTGAGCCGTTCTACAATTTCTTGTGCTGATAGTAAGTCAATATCCATTGTGTCAGGGTTGCGACCTTCGGAAATAAGGTGAGAAAGCGCAGAGAGCAGCGCGTCATTAGTCATACCATTCCTTACTTATTAATGAGTAAAATAGACCACACCCAACGAAGCGAGAGCGCTTGCTCCGGTTACTTCTGGTAGATTGCTGGGTAAATTATGCAGACGACGTTGAGCAAGCCAAGCAAAAGCCATCGCTTCCATGTAGTCACTATCCACCCCTTTATCGCTGGTGGGCATGATGCGCCAGTGTGCTAAATGGGCCTGCAAACGTTCAACCAATAGCGGGTTACGGGCACCGCCCCCACACAGCAGCAATTCCGGCGCTGGCCCACATTGGTAGTGTGCGACTTGCGTGACGATGGTGAGTGCTGTGTATTCACAGAGTGTACGTTGAACATCTTCTGCTGCTAACGAAAACTCAGCCAATATCTGCTGAAGCCAAGGGAGATTAAACAGCTCGCGACCCGTACTTTTCGGTGCATTCAACGCAAGGTACGGCTCTTGATTGAGGCGTTCGAGTAGTGGTTGGTGTACCTTTCCCGATCTCGCCCACATGCCATTATCATCAAATTTATGGCCTGTCTGTTCAAAGCACCACGCATCCATCAACATATTGCCCGGGCCCGTATCGTAGCCTAATACTTTTTGCTGCGGCCGCAGTACCGAAATATTAGCGATGCCGCCAATATTGAGTACTACAACGCTCGAATCGGTTGATTTGAAAATGGTGTCGTGAAATGCAGGGACTAATGGAGCTCCTTGGCCGCCGAGCGCCATATCTTTGCGACGAAAATCAGCCACCGTGTCGATGCCAGTTTTGCTGCTGATGATATTGGCATCACCGAGTTGCATCGTAAAAGGCGTATTACCGTTGGGTTGATGAAAAACCGTTTGGCCATGGCAGCCAATCGCGCGAATATCGCACGCTTGATAGCCTGATTGAGCCAGTAAAGCGATGACTGCATCAGCAAACAGATGGCCGAGCAAGTGGTCTAACTCGCCAATCTCTTGCACATTGGTTGATTGCCCAATACAGACATTCAGCAAACGCTGTTTGAGATCTTCTGGCATTGGGAAATCAGCGTGAGCCAATAAACGAATTTGGTTGCCATCCATTTCGACCAGCGCTGTATCGACACCATCCATGCTTGTGCCAGACATCACACCAATGTAGCGTTCAATGCTCTTCATTCGCTTCTCCTTCAACTCGAAAACAAAATCATTGTAATAGAAATTCAAAGCGAATAACCTCGTTAAATTAACTGTTTAAGTAAATTTTTGGAGTGAGCATGGGACCGTTGTGGCTAGATGTGGCAGGCTGTGAATTGAGCGCTGAAGACAAAGAGATTCTTGAGCATCCCACTGTCGGCGGGGTCATTCTTTTTGCGCGTAATTATCACGATAACGCGCAGTTGCTTGCGCTTAATAAAGCGATTCGCCATGCAGCAAAACGTCCGATTTTAATTGGTGTCGATCAAGAAGGTGGGCGAGTACAGCGTTTTCGTGATGGGTTTTCGCTTATCCCTGCCGCGCAGCAGTATGCCAAGCAGAATAATGGTGAAGCATTAGCTCGCCAAGGTGGCTGGCTGATGGCGGCGGAGTTGATTGCTCATGATATTGATCTCAGCTTTGCTCCTGTATTGGATAAAGGTCATGCGTGTAAAGCGATTGGTAATCGTGCTTTTGGTGATGATGTACAGAGCATCATTCGCCACAGTTCAGCCTATATGCAAGGCATGAAAGAGGCTGGCATGGCAACAACAGGTAAACACTTTCCCGGTCACGGCGGGGTAATCGCTGACTCGCATCTTGAGACGCCCTATGATGAGCGCAGCACGGTGATGGAAGAGGACATGGCGATATTCAAAGCGCAGATTGAAGCTGGAGTGCTCGATGCCATGATGCCTGCACATGTGATTTATCCTCACTATGATGATCAACCTGCCAGCGGCTCTGCGTTTTGGTTGAAGCAAGTACTTCGCCAGCAGTTAGGGTTCAAAGGATTAGTCTTTTCTGATGATTTAACAATGGAAGGGGCATCTGTCATGGGCGGGCCAGCCGAGCGCGCGCATCAATCGCTAGCCGCTGGATGTGACATGATTTTAGTGTGCAATCAACGCGCAGCTCAAATTGAAGTGTTGGATAATTTGCCGATTTTGGATGTGCCAGCGGCTGAGTCTCTACTCAAACGTCGTGCTTTTAATCTTCCTCAACTGCAAAGCACTGAACAGTGGAAGCAAGCTTCAGAAGCGATGAAACGACTGCTTGGTGAGTAAAAAAATGGCGCTGTGCGTGAAAGCTTCAGCGCCGTTATTTTCTATTCGTTGCGGTTAGTGAAAACCCAGAACTTCTTTTAAATTTTTTAGATAACGTCGGCTGACGGGCACTTTGTGATCACTAAGGGTGATGATTTCCGCTAGCCCATTGTCCAATAATTTGATCTCTTTAATGGCCCCAGTATTGATTAAATACTGGCGGTGACAACGAACCAGTGGCGTTCTTTCTTCCAAAATTTTGAGCGTTAGTTGGCTGGTGGCTCGTTGTAAATGGGTTTGCACATGAACACCACTGATGTCGCTCAAAGCAAACTCGACATCTTTGGTGGCAATGATCACAATTCGATTTAATCCAATGCAGGGAACTTGATCTAACCCTGCTGGTGATAAAATCGAAAAATCCTGCTTTTTGTGCCCTTGGCGAACTAAACGTTGCAGCGTTTTCTTTAAGCGCTCAGGGTCAACTGGCTTGAGTAGATAATCAAACGCATTTTCCTCAAACGCTTGCAGCGCATATTGATCATAAGCGGTGACAAACACCACATTGGGCATCGTATCTGGGTCAAGCATCCCTAGCAGCTCAATGCCAGTAACTTGTGGCATTTGGATGTCGAGAAACACCACGTCTGGCTTTAGCTGATTGATTTTTTTTAACCCTTCGATCGCATTACTGGCGTGACCAATCACATCAACATCGCCCGTCTCTTCTAGTAGCTCAGTCAGTTCTTCCCGAGCGAGCAGTTCGTCATCAATAACCAGTGCCGATAGCATGTTATTCCCTTAGTTAAATCCTTGATGAGGAATGAGAAAGCTCATTCGTGTGTATTGATTAGCCAATACTTCCGTTTTTAGTGCGGCTTGTTCGCCAAATTTATTAGTTAAGCGTTTATTGACAATTTGCATGCCTAAACCATCGTAATCTTCATTCGGAGCTTGGTAACTGCCCGCATTATCTTCCACTACAATTTTGTATCCTTCCGTTTGCACTTGGCTGTAGATTCGTACCCGCCCGCCTTCTAACAAGTTAGAGGTGCCGTGCTTTATCGCATTTTCTACCAGTGGCTGTAGAGTAAAACTGGGTACATTGCGCTCAAGCAGTAATGCATCATCGATGGCGATATCCACTTCAAGGCGATCGGCAAAACGCGCTTGTTCTATGGTTAAGTAGGCTTTGACATGTGCTAATTCTTCTTTAAGAGTCACTGTCTCAATATTTTGTTTGAGGTTACTACGAAAGAAGTGCGAAAGATGCTGGATAAGTTCTCGCGCTTTGTCGGGATCACGGCGGGTGATGGCACTAATGGTATTGAGCGCATTAAACAGAAAGTGAGGGTTGACTTGAGCATGCAGCAGTTTGATCTCGGCACGGGAAAGCAGCATCTGCTTTTGTTGGTATTCGCCGTACAGAATTTGGCTCGACAGTAATTGTGCAATCCCTTCCGCCATTGACATGTTAATGGTTGAAAAAAGTTTACGCTTCGGCTCGTACAGCTTTATGGTTCCAATTACGCGATCACCTGCTCTAAGTGGAATGATTAACGCTGAACCGAGTTTGCAGTTTTTAGAGAGTGAGCATTGATAAGGGGAATCTTTTCCGTCGAGGTAAATAATGCGGTTTTTGGTGATCGCATCGAGTGTACTTTGTGATGAGATCGGCGTATTGGGTTTGTGGTGGTCATCACCGATACCGATAAACGCGAGTATTTTTTCTCTATCGGTGATTGATACCGCGCCAACATTGGTCATTTCGTAAACAATTCGAGCGACTTTACCTGCATTGTGTGGATTAAAACCGTTGGCCAAAATGCCAACTGAACGCTCAGCAATATTCAGTGCGCGACGAGAAAAGGTGGCGGAGTACTCTTCAAAAATGGTTTTTCTGTCTTGTAAAATGCTCATGAATAGCGCTGCGCCGACTGAGTTAGCGATGATCATGGGCGCGGCGATGGTCGAGACTAAGGCGTACGCATCAACAAACGGTTTAGCGACTAACAAAATTACCAACATTTGCACTATCTCAGCAAACAGTGTTACGGCAAAGACAATGCTGGGGCTAAACAGGAGTCGCCCTTTGCCCTTTCTCAGTAAATAGGTGTGCAGCAATCCACCAATCAACCCTTCTGCAGTGGTTGAAATAGCGCATGCCACATCGGTAAAACCGCCTAAAGTGTAGCGATGCATACCGCCAGTAAATCCAACCGCAAAGCCCACAATGGGGCCACCAAATAACCCACCCATGACGGCACCTATCGCCCGCGTATTGGCAATCGCATCGTTGATCTGCAAACCAAAATAGGTGCCCATGATGCAAAAGAGGGAAAACAAAACATAGGTACTGATTTTGTGGCTAATTCGACTGGAAATGTTAAGCAGCGGCAAGAAAATGGGTGTTTTACTCAACATATAAGCGAGAACGAGGTAAACACACATCTGTTGCAGTAAGGAAAGAATTAAATCCATGTCAAAAACCCGTTGGTTTGGTGATCCCCTTTTCACTTGAAGCTACAGTAGTATTGGCTTTGTTCATTTTCCTAAGCGTAGAGTTTTCTATATACATTAGGATTTATGTACGGATGGCCAGACTGTAACACCAATCTCTTTGGGTATGATTTACGATTCATCCTCACTATTTTAGGTGAGATAGAGAGAATAAAATACGCGTCAGCTTATATTTTTTGCTTTAATAGAAGATAAATACATGTGTAATTTTATTTTTACACATTATGTTTTTTTAAATTTACACTTGAAATGTTTTTAAAGCCTGTTAATTTGTCTTTTATTGGTGTTTAGGTATGCAATAAGATTTTTTGTAAACAAATAATTACAGGTGATGAGATGCAAAAAAGTGAACTAAGTAATATTAATATCAGTGATGAGCAAGTGCTGATCACTCCGGAACAATTAAAAGCTAAGCTGCCGCTCAGTCATCAAGCTCGCCAGTTCATTCAACACTCTCGTCAGACAATTGCCAATATTATCCATAAAAAAGATCACCGTTTACTGGTGGTGTGCGGTCCTTGCTCTATTCATGATATTGATGCGGCAAAAGAGTACGCAAAGCGCTTGAAATCACTCTCAGAGCAGTTGAGTGATCAACTGTACATTGTCATGCGTGTTTACTTTGAAAAGCCGCGTACAACGGTTGGCTGGAAAGGTCTGATTAACGATCCTCATCTTGATGGCAGTTTTGATATCGAACATGGTTTACACGTTGGTCGTCAATTGTTAGTTGAGCTAGCGGAGATGGAGATCCCTCTGGCGACCGAAGCGCTTGATCCGATCAGCCCTCAATATTTAGCCGATACATTCAGTTGGGCTGCGATTGGTGCACGCACTACTGAATCCCAAACACACCGAGAAATGGCCAGTGGTTTGTCGATGCCGATTGGGTTTAAAAACGGCACCGATGGCAATTTAGCAACGGCAATCAATGCGATGCAAGCGGCATCATCCAGCCACCGCTTTATGGGCATTAATAGTGAAGGGCAAGTGGCCTTACTTACCACTCAAGGCAACCCAAATGGGCATGTCATTTTACGTGGCGGTAAGCAAACCAACTACGATTCAGTGTCGGTCACCGAGTGTGAGCAAGAGATGGCAAAACATAAATTGGATGCCTCGTTAATGGTGGATTGCAGCCATGCTAATTCACGTAAAGATTACCGTCGTCAGCCGTTAGTCGCTGAAGATGTGATTCATCAAATTCGTGAAGGAAATCAGTCTATTATTGGCTTGATGATTGAAAGCCACCTCAATGAAGGTAATCAATCTTCTGACCTTCCTCGCAACGAAATGGAATACGGTGTATCGATTACGGATGCCTGTATTAATTGGCCATCAACTGAGGCACTATTACGACATGCTCATCAAGAGCTCGTTCCGTTCTTAGAAAATCGCCTAAAAAAAGGTGAATAAAGGGAAGTGCCATGGCTGTTGAACTTAACGAATTACGTGATCAAATTGATGCTGTCGATAAACAAATGGTCGAGCTGCTTGCACGCCGATTAGCTTTGGTTGAAAAGGTGGGGGAAGTCAAGAGCCGACATGGTCTACCGATTTATGCTCCCGATCGAGAAGCGGCGATGCTGGCTTCTCGCCGCGCTGAAGCGGAAAGAAAAGGCGTCCCGCCACAACTGATTGAAGATATTTTGCGCCGTACTATGCGTGAATCTTATGCCAGTGAAAAGGATTCTGGCTTTAAGTGCTTAAACCCAGAGCTGCGCTCTGTGGTGATTATTGGCGGTCATGGTCAACTTGGTGGTTTATTTGGCCGTATGTTCAAACTGTCGGGCTATCAGGTGAAAGTATTAGGCAGTAAAGATTGGCATCAAGCCGATGAGATACTGCATGATGCCGGTTTGGTTGTAGTGACGGTTCCTATTCACTTAACCGTCGGTGTGATTGAAAAACTTGCTCATTTGCCTGCCGATTGTATTTTGTGCGACCTCACATCGATTAAGTCTAAGCCGCTACAGGCGATGCTTAAAACACACTCTGGCCCAGTGGTTGGATTACACCCAATGTTTGGTCCCGATGTCCCTAGTATGGCCAAGCAAGTGATCGTCTATTGCGATGGGCGAGGAGAAGAGAGTTATCAGTGGTTGCTAAAACAGTTTTCGATATGGGGAGCGAGTTTGTGCCAGATTGATGCCGCAGAACACGATCATGGCATGACCTTGATCCAAGCACTGCGTCACTTCACTTCGTTTGTATACGGTTTACATCTTTCTAAAGAAAATCCGAATATCCAAAAATTACTGCAGCTGAGTTCACCGATTTATCGTTTAGAACTGGCGATGGTTGGACGGCTTTTTGGTCAAGACCCTCACTTGTATGGCGATATCATTTTCTCATCGGAAGAGAACGTTGAGATGATAAAACGTTTTCATGCTTGTTTTGGTGAGGCGTTAACCTTACTTGACGGGCATGAGAAGCAAGCTTTTGTGGAAAACTTTAGCAAAGTGAGTGATTGGTTTGGCAGTTATTCACAACAATTTATGCTTGAAAGTCAAAACCTGTTAAAACAAGCGAACGATGCCATTCATCGTGTTTAAGGCTGTCTGAACGGCGAGTGCGGTTGTTGTGAATACGGCCGCCGCTCATTCTTCCGGTTCATCCCCTAAATCAGACAAGTATTCCAGTTCGCGATGGAGCAAACTTTCATCACCCATGTTCAATTCAACTAAACGTTTCAAATGGCCAATACTTTCAATATCAATGTGATTGATGCTGACACGAATAATGTTGTTTTGAATGTGGATCAACTTGGCGACTAGATTAATAGTGACATCGCTGTCTGGCAGTGTGAAATGGACTTGTGCCATTTCATTGAGCACTAATTTGTCCGCGTCAGGGCATGAGAGCAATAACCCATGCAGCGACAAATCCTGAATCGTTGTGGTGACGGTATGTTTACCTTGCAATAAGGTGGCAGGCATCTGATAGATGATGCGTGAAAAGCGACGTCTTTCAATCATGGTACTCTCTCTTGTTGAGCGTTGACCTGTGCCAGCTTCGGCTCTGTATCGATCATTGAAAAATTATACCCATTAAGTTTAGACCTAATTGAAGGCAGTGTCGCGAATCCTGCATCTTGTTGTGTGATGCGTGATGTACAAGTAATAAAAAGGCCGCAATAGATTGCGGCCAGAGACTTCAAATACAGAGTTATTTGGTCATACGCTTGTATTTAATGCGGTGTGGTTCAGCCGCTTGAGCGCCCAATGTCTGTTTTAACCACTCAGTGTATTCGCTGTAGTTGCCTTCATAGAATTTCACTTCACCTTCATCACGGTAGTCCAGAATGTGGGTCGCAATACGGTCTAGGAACCAACGGTCGTGCGAGATAACCATGGCGCAACCAGGGAATTCCAGCAGCGCCTCTTCCAATGCGCGTAGTGTTTCAACATCCAGATCGTTGGTTGGTTCGTCGAGTAATAGGACGTTGCCGCCAGCTTTAAGCAATTTGGCTAAGTGAACACGGTTGCGCTCACCGCCCGATAGCTGACCGAGCACTTTTTGTTGATCGACGCCTTTGAAGTTAAAGCGAGAGCAGTAAGCACGCGCAGGAATTTCAAAATTGTTGATCTTGATAATATCCGCCCCTTCAGAGATCTCTTGGAAGACGGTATTTTTGTCGTTCATGCTGTCACGGAACTGATCAACCGAGGCTAATTTCACGGTTGCGCCCAATTCAATTTCACCAGAATCTGGTTGCTCTACGCCACTTAGCATTTTAAACAGCGTTGATTTACCCGCACCGTTAGCTCCGATGATACCGACAATCGCTCCTTTCGGCATGCTAAATGACAAATTATCAATCAATACACGATCACCAAACGATTTGGTTAAGTTGCGAACTTCCAATACTTTGTCGCCTAAACGTTCGCCAGGCGGGATGAAGAGTTCGTTGGTTTCATTACGTTTTTGATGTTCAGTATTATTAAGTTCTTCAAAGCGTGCCATACGTGCTTTGGATTTTGCTTGGCGGCCTTTCGGGTTTTTACGAACCCATTCCAGCTCTTTTTCAATCGTTTTTTGGCGAGCACTCTCTTGAGATGATTCTTGCTTTAAGCGTTCATCTTTCTGTTCGAGCCACGAGGTATAGTTACCTTGCCAAGGAATGCCTTCACCGCGGTCAAGTTCTAAAATCCAACCAGCAGCATTATCAAGGAAGTAACGGTCGTGGGTGATGGCGACGACTGTGCCTGAATAGTCGACAAGGAAGTGCTCTAGCCAAGCAACAGATTCCGCGTCTAAGTGGTTGGTTGGTTCGTCAAGCAGCAGCATGTCTGGTTTTTCAAGTAGCAAACGGCAGATCGCCACACGGCGGCGCTCACCACCAGACAAAACGGCAATTTTAGCATCCCATTCTGGTAGACGAAGTGCATTGGCCGCACGTTCTAAAGCGTTCTCTAAATTATGGCCATCTTTGGCTTGAATCAGAGCCTCGAGCTCACCTTGCTCTTTGGCTAACGCATCAAAATCGGCGTCGGGTTCTGCATATGCCGCATAAACAGCATCGAGGCGAGTTAGTGCGCCAGCCACATCAGAAACGGCCTCTTCCACCACTTCACGCACGGTTTTTGATTCATCCAGTACTGGTTCTTGAGGCAAGTAGCCGACTTTCAATCCTGCTTGCGGGCGTGCTTCCCCATCAATATCAGTATCGATGCCAGCCATGATACGTAACAGGGTGGATTTACCTGAACCATTGAGACCTAAAACACCGATTTTAGCTCCAGGGAAAAAGCTCAGAGAGATGTCTTTGAGAATTTGACGCTTAGGCGGGACAATTTTACTCACCCGCGACATGGTATATACGTATTCAGCCATTGCCGATTGTTCCTAATCTTAGTAACAGAAGAAAGTGGTCATTTTATACCAAAGCGATCGCATTTGTTACTAGGTACCTAATTTTTAGAGCTTAGATGGTGTTTTTCATCGATAAAAAAGTAACGAAACATTAAGTTACTAAGTTCATATGTCGCACTTTTATGAATTTAATATTATTTACATCTATGGCCTTTACTTTTTTATCTAGAATCAGCGTAATGAAACGGAAATTCCCTTGCTTTGGATAGGACGAGAGCACATGGCGCTCATGCATTTTATAAGACCGCAGCGATTGTTATCATCAATATTAGCGTTGAGCTCCTTGGTGTGCGGCACCGCGTTTTCAGGCGCAATAGAGGACTTGGATAGTCAACGAGAGCTGTATGATCAAGCTCAGAGGTGGCTTGATGAAGATAAAGTTGATGAAGCTAAAAAAATTAGAAATAAGATCAAAAACTATCCATTGACGCCTTATCTGGATTATCGATCTCTGCTGGTCGATATTGGTAATAAACCGCCATTAGCGGTTCAGGTTTTTATCGATACACATCAAGATTTCCCGTTTTCAAACCGCATTCGAGCACCGTATTTAGATGCGTTGGCGGCGAAAGGAAAATGGGCCACCTTGCTTGATTTTCAAAAAGCGGAGCCGAATGATGAGCCTTATCGCTGTCATTACTACAATGCGCATTACCAAACAGGCCAGCGAGATATTGCGTTCAAAGGCGCACAAAAATTATGGCTCAGTGGCAGTAGCATTTCTGACGCCTGTGATCCACTCTTCACCGCATGGAGTGAGCAAGGCGGGTTAACCGATGACTGGTTGCTTAAACGAATGTTATTGGCGTTTGATGGGCGTAATTTAACGCTAATGAAATACTTACAGAAAAAATTAGTTAAGCCAAAATCACAGGCGACAGCGCAAGCGATGATGGATCTCTACCGCTCGCCAGAAAATGTGCTGACTTTTGCTAAACAATACACCGATGGCACGTTTAATCAGCAGTCGATTCAATTTGCGTTAGAAAAGCTAGCACGCCAAGATGCAAAGCTTGCGCAAAGTGTGTACCAAACTCTTCTCGATCAGAAAATACTGGCGGATGCTTATCAGCGTCCTATTGCAGAATATATAGCCAGAATATTGCTTGATACCGAGGAGCAAGCACTCGCAATCTGGCGAGATAGTGTGATAGCGCAAAGCTCAAACAGTCTTTTGCTCGAGCAGAGGATCCGCAAGGCACTGACCGTTGGTCGTTGGGATGAAGTGAAATTCTGGACAGAGCAGCTCCCTGCTGATGAAAAAGCCAGCTTACGTTGGCAATATTGGCTTGGGCGCGCTGATATTGCGTTGGGTGATGAAGCCAAAGGATTACAACGTTTAAATGCGATGATTGGGCAACGTAATTTCTACAGTGTCGCGGCCGCTAATATGGTGAAACAGTCAGTAAATTATCCCAGTACATCGATTAAGCTTAATCCCAATTTATTGACGCCGTATAAAAAAGCCTTAGTACGGATCCAAGAGCTGATTGAACGAGATAAAATCGCTGCTGCAAAAAGTGAATGGAAATGGTTACTCGATCGTGCAGATACAAAAGAAAAAGAGATGCTAGCGGCCTACGCCGACTCCCAACGTTGGTATAGCTTAACTGTGACAGCCTCTATTTCGGCGCGGATGTGGGACAACATGCAATTGCGTTTTCCATTAGCCCATCAATGGTGGTTTAACTTCTATGGCCAAAAACACGACATTGACCCAATTATGCTGATGTCACTTGCTCGTCAAGAAAGTGGAATGGATGTTGAGGCTCAATCGCCCGTTGGCGCTCGCGGTATCATGCAGATTATGCCGAGCACGGCTAAGTATACGGCTAAAAAATATCAGCTGACCTATAACGATGAGCAAGAGTTATATGAGGTGGGCAAAAATATCGAAATAGGCAGCCATTACTTAAATGGATTATTAGAGCAATACAGCGACAATCGAATTTTTGCATTTGCTGCCTATAACGCTGGGCCAAATCGCGTCAATCAATGGCGAGAGAAAACACAAGGCAAGTTAGATGCTTACGCTTTTATTGAAGCGATCCCTTTTCGGGAAACCCGCGGGTATGTGCAAAATATTTTGATGTTTGAGACTTACTATCGAGATTTGATGGGGATTGAAGGTGAATTTCTCAACCAAGATGAGCTCAATACAAAATATTAATTCCAATACGAAGTGAAAGTTCTACAATAGCGGAACGTATCACTTTGCGAGTACATTCATGCCACACCAACCTGAGTACACTGATTGGCAGCAGCTAATGGAATTGGTTAAATCAGCCACAGAGCAAGAGCAGCACGCCATGCTACTCACCATGATGATGACCCCAGATGAGCGAGATGCGCTCGTGGCGCGTGCGAACATCTTATGTGAGCTACTTAAAGGGGAGTTATCACAGCGGCAGATTAGCCAATTGCTCGGAGTAGGAATTGCGACCATTACGCGTGGCTCAAATGAGCTCAAAAGTAAATCAGAACAAGAAAAGTCGCAATTAGCCGCTCTGCTACTCAAGGTGTCTTAGGGGTTCCTTGAGTTTGCCAACCTTTTATAAATTAGCAGGGAAATGCTCTGGGTTGATAAAAGGGATTAACGCGAGGATCAATGCTTGATGGTAGACCGAGCTGCGAGTGAGTTGGTTATGAGTGAGCAGGCTGATCGCCCCACCTTTCTGTTTGATATTTTGGCAGTCAAACAGTTTATCCATCACATCGCCTAGCTCATTTTCATGGCTTAACAGCTTCAATACTTGAGGTGGTAGCATTAAGCTGGCTGAACGCGATTCTCCTCTATGATTGGCGGATTCAATCACCATCCATGCAAAAGTCACTGTATTCTCAATGCCCGCTTCTAACCCGACGTAATAATCTGCCGTGGGATCTTGTTCTTTCGCATTTCGTACTCGGTTAAGTGCGCCTTGATGGGTTTCTTCATCTGTCATCGGTTGATCCGCGACACCACTGGGCACACTCACCCCTTTAAATGAGAAAGTATCCTGCGGAAAGGTACTTTCAAATGCACTTTTGACTGCATTGATTTTGGCCGGGTTAAGAGAGGCAATGATCACATTTTTCATAAACAGCGTTTAACTCTTTTTGTTGTTGATACCATGAAACCAACGCATTTAATGGCATTGGTTTGGCAAAATAATAGCCTTGCATGAAATCACATTGGTAATCAGCAAGCCAATTATGCATCTCTTTACTTTCAATCCCTTCAGCTGTGACTTGCATTGATTGAGAGTGGCAAAGTTCGATCAAAGGCTTAATGATCTTGTGATTGTCAGTGGTGATGAGTGTATCTAAAAAAAGCCGATCGAACTTAATTTTTTGTACTGGATATTGCACCAATTGAGTAATGGAGGTGTAACCAGAACCGAAATCATCAATCGCCAATCCGTAGCCTAAATGCGATAGTTCGTGAAGCAGTGGAAAACCTTTTGAATTGGCAGAAAAAGTTTCTGTAATTTCAAAATCAATCAAATGGGGAGGAACTGCATTCTCCTGCGCATGTTTATGAATGTAATGAGCTAACTGTAAAGAGTTTAATTCTGCTGATGAAAGGTTAATCGATAACTGAACAGGGTGTTCAAACATCGCTTGCAGTGCATGGAACTCCTCGAAAGCTGAACGGACGACCCAGCGATCAATGTTGCCAAATAACCCGGTTTGTTCGGCTATCGGAATAAATTCTTTTGGTGAAATCGTACCGAGCAGGTTGGATTCCCAACGAAGTAAAACTTCAAATCCTGAGACTGTATTGCCAGCACGATTTAAATAAGGTTGATAGACCAAGCTAAATTCCTGATCAAAATCCCCTCGGCGTAATGCTTGCTCAATGTTGGCTCTGCGCTGAACACCCTTATTGAGCTCTGGCGAGTAGTAAGCTATTTGGTTCTTCCCAGCATTTTTTGCTTGATACATGGCCGTATCAGCATTAGATAATAATTTTTCTAAGGTATAGCCATCGGTTGGGTAGGTAGCGATACCAATACTTGCTGTGATAGGGAAATTTCCGAGCGGTGAATTATGCTGGTTTTGTAATGGGATCAGTAGCTGAGTGGCAAATTCGCTTGCCGCTTGTATAAAACTACTATCAGGTGTAGAAATAAAAATTGAAAACTCATCCCCTGATAGCCGCGCTGCTAGGCTTTTTACTTGATACTTTTCAAAGAAAAAGTTGCGCAATGAGCCAATATGCTGTGCAAAGTTGACTAATAATGCATCACCGACCTGATGTCCATATTTATCATTGACGTATTTGAAATTATCTAAATCAATATACAAAACCCAGATGTTATCTGTGTGTCTTGCGTTTGCTAGCACTCTTTCTACTGATTGTTGAAAGTGGTGGCGATTGGCAAGTTTTGTTAAGTGGTCGTATTCTGCAAGTGCTTTTGTTTTCTTATATGTGGTATCAAGCTCCTGATACATATCGTAAAAACGAGAGGATAGCCGGCCAATTTCATCGTTACTCTTAAGAGTTTCGATATTGTCACGCTGCTTATTCTCTACTTCTTTCAATTGTTGATCTAATTGGGATATGGGCTTGATTACATGCCGGTATAATAAATACAAAAGCAGCAACACAGTCACTAGAGTCGATATTCCAAACGACAACGCTAACCGTTTTTTAATGGCATAAAGTTTGTCGTTAATTAGATACTGTGCAGGATCAAGCGTGGCATAAAGATCTGATTTTAATTCAACAGTTTGCGTTAATCCTACCTTTTTAATATCCGCTGCGTCAGTGAAAAAAATGGTACTTCGGTTATCAAATTCTATTTTCTTCATCAGTCGATTAAAGGGTTCTAGTACGACGAAAACAACAACAAAGAAAATTTTATCGCGGTTATAGCTAAGCGGTGTCGTAAGTGTTTGAGTATCTAAAACATCATACCGAACTAGAATACCTTCACCGCTGGAATTTGTCGTATAGTCAACATAAGAGGTTTTCTGTGTGCTATCGAAAGTGTCTTGTATGTGGTTGAGAATTTTTGTATCGATTTTGGCGAAGGGATCACCACTATTTTCGGCATAATAAAGAACATTTTTGCTGCCATCCAAAATCGATAACGCAATAAAATTATTCTCTTGTGATTGGAGAATCTCCAATGTTTGCTGAAAGTTATCAACCAGTTCTAACTCTCGATAAGGGTTGCGCTCATGTGCAACGTAGTGACGAATGATATCGCTTTTCGTTAGGGTGTAAGCGTAGCTATTCACCAGGTATTGGGTCTGACGAAAGTGACCCGCGAGTTTTTCCATACTCAGTTGAAGATAGCTTTCTTCTCTTTTCAGCAAAGCATCTTTTTGATTGGAGTAGATAATGTAACTAGATGCCACTGCACTGAGAAGAATAACCGGTGTTATCAGCAACAGAATTCTATTGTTGAGCTTCATGTTGTTCCAAAATACTGTTAATGATTTTTGCTCTCAAACTAATATCGGCAGGGAGCAATTCGCTATCAATAATGCCTTGTTCTAACAAAGCTGGGTTTGGAAATAATGATGCATCATTTCGGTAACTATCTGGCATTAAATTTAGGGCACTTAAGTTTGGTGTCGCAGCTTTAATATCTTTTGCATTTATTGCGGCAACTTCTGGGCTCAATAAGTGGTTTATAAACTCTTTTGCATGCTCTTTATTTTTTGAATTGCTGTTGATGGCTAAACAATCCACCCAAATATAGGGTCGGCCTTGCGGGGTGACAAAATCCCAATCATTGCTGCCAAAATACTTATTCAATGAAAATTGGTCACCGCTATATGCGAGTGCCATATCTAAGCCATCACTGTCAGGATGGCTTCGGACGTAACTCAATATATATTCATAGGTTAAGATATTGCGATTCACGGATAGCATCTTTTGATAAGCCTGTTTCAGTGCATTATCGTTATTTGTAATTGGCGATTGTTGTTGGGCATACAATGCTGGCAACAGGGTTTCAACTGTATCGTGAAGCATCCCCACATGGCCTTGGAGTGCTGGTGGCATGTCGATGAGATCAGCCCAGTTTTTGGGTTTGGCTGGAAATTTACTTTTTTTGTAGACGATGCCTACGGTTCCCCAAAAGTAAGGAATAGCGTGGCTACCGCACGCTTGATTCCATTTCGTATCATTATGCTTTCTATTCGGTAGAGCACTAAGATCTTCAAAGGTGTTGAGCCGAGAGTAGATAAGAGCTGATACGTTATCTAACACTACAATATCAAAAGGTAGCTGGACACTTTTGACCATCAATAGACTGCGTTCATCGTCATTATCAAAATGATATAGATTAATATCGATGCCGCTACTTTGCCGCCATTGATCAACGATTTGCGGTGACATAGTGTCTTCCCACAAATAAATATTGAGCTCTGAGCTTCGAATGTGCGCTGAAATGCCTAGTAGAAATAGCATTAAAGCCAAAGGATGGATTTTCATCATGATATAAGTAGATGAACCTTATTTATTGGAAAAGGGCATCGTTCACAATGAAAGTGTCACAGATATCTTATGACGTGCGGAATATATTCCGTGAATTCAAAGTAGGCTGACAGCCCAAAACATAGTGATTAATTATGTGTGAAATGATTGGGCATTATATGAACTATGTTGATGTCTGTCAGCTGACTTCTGTCAAATATTTGACTTAAATGTGATTATTGAAGTTTTACTTGGGTCGGTTTAACATTTTCGCTTGGGTAGCAACCTAATACTTTTAAATGCTTAGTGATTTTTGTTAGCTCATTCAATGCTTGCTGCATTTCAATGGAATCAAGATGTGATTCAAGATCAACATAGAACATTTCTTCCCAAGGATTACCCATAATAGGTCTCGATTCCAATTTGGTCATATTGATGCCGTAGCGTTGCAGCACTAACAAGCTTTCAACAAGTGAACCAGCTTGTTGCGATGTCGACATGATTAATGTCGTCTTCGCTGGAATTTGAGTAGAGACTTCCACGGGTTTTCGCGCAACAACAATAAAGCGAGTCTGGTTTTCTGTTTGATTGGCGATATTAGATTTGATCGATTGTAAGCCGTACAGTTTACCGCTAGAAGCATTGCCAATTGCGGCAACATCGTTGCGATTAAGCTGCTGTACTTTTTGCATCGCATCAGCTGTGCTTGCACAGGTTTCAAGCGTAACGCCTTTTAGGCGGCTTAAAAATTCGCTGCACTGCTGGTGGGGTTGTGGGTGTGAATAAAGGGTTTTGAGCTCTTCCAAGCGTAATTCAGAGGTGGCGACTAAGCAGTGCTCAATCGGTAAAGTGAGCTCACCGACAATGTACAAGGTAGTATGTTGCAGCAAATCATACACTTCGTTAATTGAACCTGAACTGGTATTTTCAATCGGCAATACCCCATAGTCAGCATGACCTGATTCAACTGTTTTAGTGACTTCTTTAAACTGATCGCAATTGAGTTCGATCAACTCTGTATTTTTACGACTGAAGTACTCACGGGTTGCAAGATGGGAGTAAGAACCTTTAGCACCTAAAAAAGCAACCCTTGCCAGCGGTTTACGGCTCAGTTGCGGATTGGCTAGATTCTGCAAGTATGCTTGCTGTAGCAAGACGGAGTCTTCAATGATGGTATGAAATAGTTTAGTAATATACTGAGCATCTAAATTGTATTTTTCTTTACCAGTGTTAATCAATTTGACTAAAAGTTGCTGTTCACGTATTGCATCTCTCACAGGTTTTGCGGTTTCCACTTTGCTTTTAGCGACTTCAATGCTGAACTTTCGACGTTCTGCCAGTAGGTTTAGCAGTTGATCATCAAGCTCGTTCAGTCGCAAGCGGATCTCTTCAAGTGAATAGTGCTTTTCAGTCATAAAAATGTCCTTGTAAAAAAGCCTCCCAGTGGGAGGCTTCCTGTTCGTTTTTGACTTATCTTCTGTCAACGACCATGCCTCCAAGGTTATTGGAGAAAAAAGAAGTCAAAAAAGAACAGTGAGGTTAAGTGCATAAGAAGGTGATTTCTCTTTGAATGTAAAGACACAATAAGCAAGCAACCGTAGAGCGTCAAGCAAAAAAATAGCGCTTGAAAGCGCTATTTTTCATCATATTAAACTTTATTCAACTTCTTCTTCTACTTCCGGTTTGTCGGTACGACGAGCTTCCGGTTTATGGCGCAGTTTGTTGAGTTGGCGTTCTAATTTTTGTTCTACCTCATTGATAGCTGCGTAAAGATCTTCGTGGGTTGCAGAAGCGACTAATTGTCCTTTGGGTACCGTGATAATAGCTTCGAATCTTTTTTGTTTATTGGGCTCTTCACTAAAGCTAGCTTGGCATCCTATGATATCCACTTGCCATTTTTCTAGTTTTTTAAATTTGCTCTCAATGTGAGTGCGGATTGCAGAGGTGATGTCGATATTTTTACCAGTGATAGTTACTTTCATAGATGTTTTCCTCTGTTGCATCCCTCATGGGTTAACTTCAGATTACTGATTTAATACTAAAGTAATGTGATATATATCACTTTATTGAATGTGATTTCAAAGGGCGAGTTTAAACGTGATCTCACGCAAAGAGTGCTGACAAAGAGTAACGAAAAAGCTTGTGATTCCTATCAATCTGGATAGATTGGTTAAAGGATCAAGCTAAGAATTTCCCATTTTTAGGGTGTTTTTGCGGCCTAAAAAGAGCGCTGCTCATTTCTTATTCAAGTGTTTTTTGTGATCTTTATTCTAACGATGTTTTGAGCACCTCCCTTTTTATTTCAGTTTTCCCTGCACCACTCATTTTCCAGCCGTCTTTTGCTGGCGTGTTATTATTCCCATCGACTCCAAATAAAAAAACCACTCAAAGCGTGAGTGGTTTTCATGGCGTACCTAAGCTTATTGCAAACTATTGTGGATTGAGTGCAATTAACTTTTGAGTTCTGGCAATGGCATCGTTCAGTTTGAGCTGTTTATACGCTTCCAACTGAATGTGTAATGATTTGCGAGCCGCTTCAGTATCTGGATACGTTTTTTGTAGCTCCTGAGCACGGTTGATGGCCGCAATCCAAGATTCACGGCGTAAGTAAAAATCAGCTGTGGCAAGGTCATATTCAGCCAGCCTATTTTTTAACGCGAATAAGCGTTTATGAGCATCTTCTGCATAAGGGCTTGTTGGGTAGCGTTGCAGCAGTTTCTTAAAATCAGCAAACGCAGCTTTTACCGGTTCTGGATCACGATCCGCGCGATCGACATTAAATAGGTCATGCATGAAGTTGCGATCTTGTGCCATATGCGTCAAACCACGCATGTAGAGTACCCAATCCATTTTTTCATGGGTTGGATTCAAACGGGTAAAGCGTTCAATGGTCGCTAAACCTAACGCAAGATCATCGTTTTTGTAGTAAGCGTAAATAAGGTCAAGTTGAACTTGTTCTGAATACGCGCCGAAGGGATAACGTGAATCTAACGCCTCAAGTTTTTGAATGGCCGTTAACCAGTTACCACTTTGCAGTGAGGTTTGTGCTTCTGAGTATAATTCAGAAGGCGGCACATCAGGGACAATCTCTTCGCTGCTTGAACAGCCAAATAACAGTGATAATGCGAGTAAGCCTGATAAAGTGTGGTGTTTCATGACAGGAGTCGTTTCCTTGAATTAATGCTTCTTAATTGAGTGCGTAATCGCTTTACAAATCGTTTCGTTACTTTCTTAGCAGTAACAGATACAATGCCGCCATATTTTATCCATACTAGACGCTATTAGTCTCACGGTTTTTAAAAAAGTTCGATATGGCTCAGCAGATTGAATTAACAAATACAGTAAAAGATAGCCAGTTAGGTCAACGTTTAGACCAAGCTGTCGCTGAATTATTCGCAGATTTCTCTCGTTCACGTCTAAAAGAGTGGCTTTTAGAAGGCAAAGTTCAGGTCAATGGTGAGGTGATCACTAAACCAAGAACGAAAGTCATGGGGGGAGAAATCATTACGGTCCAAGCCGAGCTTGAAGATGAAGAGCGTTGGGAAGCGCAAGATATACCTTTAAATATCGTGTATGAAGATGACGATATTATGGTCATCAACAAACCACGAGATTTTGTCGTTCATCCAGGCGCGGGTACTCCAGATGGCACAGTGTTAAATGCACTGTTGTTCCACTATCCAGCTATTGCAGAAGTACCTCGTGCGGGGATTGTGCATCGTTTGGATAAAGATACGACTGGTCTAATGGTGGTCGCTAAAACGGTTCCTGCACAAACACACTTAGTTCGAGCGTTGCAAAAGCGTAAGATTACGCGTGAATATGAAGCGATTGTGATCGGTACTATGACTGCTGGTGGGATGATCGATAAGCCGATTGGCCGCCACTCAACAAAACGTACATTGATGGCGGTAAGCCCGATGGGTAAACCAGCGGTAACTCACTATCGTGTGGCCGAGCATTTCCGTGAACATACTCGCCTTCGGTTGCGTTTAGAAACGGGCCGTACTCACCAAATTCGTGTGCATATGTCATATTTACAGCATCCTTTGCTTGGGGATACCGCCTATGGTGGCCGCGCTAGGATTCCGAAAGGGGCAACGCAAGAGCTGACCGATATGATCCGTGGTTTTGATCGTCAGGCTTTGCATGCCGTTATGCTTCGACTTGAGCATCCTGTGACTGGTGAAATGCTAGAGTTTCATGCGCCAGTACCTGACGATATGATCATTATGGCGGAAGCTTTACGCGTAGATACTAAGTTGAATAAAAAAGACGAGTTCTAATGCAGAAGATCATCCCTAACTGGAATGCACCTAAACATGTAAAAGCTTTCTCCTCGACTAGAGTCGGTGGCTTTTCGTTAGCTCCTTATCAAGGGCTGAATTTAGGCATGCATGTTGGGGATGATCCTTTATCCGTTGAAAAAAATCGCCAATGGCTAACGCAGCAAGCGGCGATGCCCTCTGAACCTATTTGGCTTGAACAAACGCATTCAACACAAGTGCTAGAGGTTACTCAACCTACTCAGCAGATTCTGAGTGCCGATGGTGTTTTTACCCATCAGCATAATGTGGTTTGTTCTGTAATGACCGCTGATTGCTTACCTGTTCTACTCACTAATCACCAAGGCAGCGAAGTGGCTGCAGTTCATGCTGGTTGGCGCGGTTTAGCTAATGGGATACTCGAAAATGCGCTCGCCAAATTTTCTAGTGATATCCTTGCTTGGCTCGGTCCTACTATCGGTCCTACGGCATTTGAAGTCGGTGATGATGTATACCATGCCTTTGTTGATCAAAATACCAAAGCAAAGGCCGCATTTTCTCTTCAAGAGAATGGAAAATGGCTAGCAAATATTGCACAGTTAGCTACGTTAAGGTTGCATCAATGCGGTGTTTCAGAAATATCAGATAGCGGCCTTTGTACCTTCCGTAATCCTCATCAGTTTTATTCCTATCGACGCGACGGAATCACAGGTCGCCAAGCTTCATTTATTTGGATCGAAGAGTAACTTACGCAAGATCAATCTTCCCTAACTTGCCCCTTGAAAAAGCACTAGTACGTAGCCATCTTTAGCTATGTAAGATTAGTTTCTCAATTAAGGTGAGGAAAGTTGGTATGCGTCTTGATCGATTTACAAGCAAATTTCAAATTGCCATTTCTGATGCTCAATCATTGGCATTAGGCCGTGATCATCAATATATCGAGCCTGTTCATTTGATGGTGGCATTGCTCGATCAAAATGGCAGTCCAATTCGTCCACTTCTTACTATGTTAAGTGTGGACGTTATGCAATTGCGCTCGAAGCTCAGTGAGATATTAGACCGTTTGCCAAAAGTTAGCGGTATCGGTGGTGATGTTCAGCTTTCTAGCGCAATGGGTACTATGTTCAATTTGTGCGATAAACTCGCGCAAAAACGGCAAGATTCCTACATTTCTTCGGAAGTATTTTTGCTAGCCGCACTAGAAGATAAGGGTGCGCTTGGTCAATTACTCAAAGAAATAGGGCTTACCGAGAAAAAAGTTTCTGAAGCAATAGAAAAAGTGCGTGGAGGTCAGAAAGTGAATGATCCAAATGCAGAAGAGCTAAGACAAGCGCTTGAGAAATTCACAATAGATCTAACTGAACGAGCGGAACAAGGCAAACTTGATCCTGTCATCGGGCGTGATGATGAAATTCGTCGCACCATTCAAGTATTGCAACGCCGGACCAAAAACAACCCCGTGATTATTGGTGAGCCCGGTGTAGGTAAAACGGCGATTGTGGAAGGGTTAGCGCAGCGCATTATTAATAATGAAGTGCCAGAAGGTCTACGTGGTCGTCGAGTATTGTCATTAGACATGGGGTCTTTGGTCGCAGGGGCTAAGTATCGTGGTGAATTTGAAGAACGCTTAAAATCGGTGCTTAACGAGCTAGCGAAAGAAGAGGGTAATGTCATCCTCTTTATTGATGAGTTGCACACTATGGTCGGTGCAGGTCGAGGCGAAGGCGCAATGGATGCGGGGAATATGCTTAAGCCCGCTCTGGCTCGAGGAGATCTACACTGCGTCGGTGCGACCACTTTAGACGAGTATCGTCAATATATAGAGAAAGATCCGGCACTTGAGCGACGTTTCCAAAAGGTACTGGTTGATGAACCTAGCGTAGAAGACACAGTAGCTATTTTGCGTGGTTTGAAAGAGCGTTATGAGCTCCATCACCATGTGGAGATCACCGATCCCGCTATTGTTGCTGCTGCGAGCTTATCGCACCGTTATATTTCTGATCGCCAGTTGCCCGATAAAGCGATTGACTTGATCGATGAAGCCGCTTCAAGTATTCGAATGCAAATAGATTCAAAGCCAGAATCTTTAGATAAGCTTGAGCGCAAAATTATTCAGCTGAAAATTGAGCAACAAGCGCTAACGAATGAACACGATGAAGCGAGTGAAAAACGCTTACAGGTGTTAAACGAAGAGTTAAAAGTGAAAGAGCGCGAGTTTGCCGAGCTGGAAGAAGTTTGGAATGCGGAAAAAGCAGCTCTTTCGGGTACTCAGCATATTAAGTCCGAATTAGAGCAAGCGCGTATGGATATGGATTTCGCACGTAGAGCGGGTGACTTGAACCGTATGTCAGAACTTCAATATGGCCGAATTCCTGAACTTGAAAAGCAGCTCGACCTTGCAACTCAAGCTGAAATGCAAGAGATGACTTTGCTGCGCAACAAAGTAACTGATGTAGAAATTGCGGAAGTGCTTTCAAAGCAAACTGGTATTCCAGTTTCTAAAATGCTGGAAGCTGAGAAAGAAAAACTGCTGCAAATGGAGGATGCGCTGCATCAACGAGTTATCGGACAAGTTGAAGCCGTCGAAGTGGTATCAAATGCGATTCGCCGTAGCCGGGCTGGGTTATCTGATCCAAATAGACCGATTGGTTCCTTCTTATTCTTAGGGCCAACTGGTGTGGGTAAAACTGAATTGTGTAAAACACTCGCAAACTTTATGTTTGATAGTGAAGATGCCATGGTGCGAATCGACATGTCTGAGTTTATGGAAAAACACTCAGTAGCGCGATTAGTCGGCGCGCCTCCAGGTTATGTGGGCTACGAAGAGGGTGGCTACTTGACCGAGGCTATTCGTCGTAAACCGTACTCGGTTATCTTGTTGGATGAAGTTGAGAAAGCACACCCTGATGTCTTTAATATCCTGCTACAGGTATTAGATGATGGGCGCTTAACTGATGGACAAGGACGCACAGTTGATTTTCGTAATACAGTGGTAATTATGACCTCAAACTTAGGGTCTTCACAAATTCAAGAAAAATTCGCAAGCTTGGATTATGAAGGCATTAAAAAAGAGGTAATGGAGATTGTAGGTAAACATTTTAGACCAGAGTTCTTAAACCGAGTGGATGAAAGTGTAGTATTCCATCCGTTGGCGCAAGAACAAATTAAATCGATCGCTTCTATTCAATTAGCCCGTCTTGGTAAACGAATGGAAGAGAAAGGTTATCAGCTTGAGGTATCTGAAAAAGCGTTAGAGCTGATTTCTCAAGTTGGGTTTGATCCTGTTTACGGAGCAAGACCATTGAAACGCGCTATTCAACAAAGCGTTGAAAATCCATTAGCGAAAGAAATCTTGGCAGGAAGAATCCTACCGGATAAAAAAGTTAAGCTAGTTGTTAGCAATGACCAAATTATTGCTCATCAAGACTAAACATTTACATTCAAAAGGGCCAGAAACGGCCCTTTTTGTTTGAAAATTGCTCTCATTGGTTCTTTTGTGAGCTATTGGTTCGTTTTTATGAGAAAGTTTCATTTTAAGACTTGTGTCCTTCTCTAAACTACCTATAATGCGCCTCGTTGTCAGGGCAGTGCTAGTTACTTCTGCTGATAATAGATGAACACTTGTTTAAAAGAAATAATCGATAAAGTGTTTGACACTTAAGGTTATATCGCTAGAATGTTCGTCCGCTTTGAATGCTTTTAGATAAGCATCCAAGCAAGCTCTTTAACAATATAAACCTATCAATCTGTGTGGGCACTCGTTGATGATAATCAAAAAAGATTTATCAATGAACTGAGTGACCAATCAGAATCAAGTTTACTTGATTTTGGCACAGTCAATTCATTGTTGTTCTGTTGGAACAACAATAGCTTTAAAATTACTTTTTTACTTTCGAGTAAGAGCAGTTTTGAAGTCAGTATTCATTGAGCCGGTCTTAGGACCAACAAAACTTTAATTGAAGAGTTTGATCATGGCTCAGATTGAACGCTGGCGGCAGGCCTAACACATGCAAGTCGAGCGGCAGCACAGAGGAACTTGTTCCTT
>NZ_JAMQXI010000079.1:0-9204 GCF_024743775.1 Vibrio sp. RM-69-4 | reverse complement strand
TAATGAGTTGAAAGCGCTATCAGAGTAGAGGGAAGCGTTCTAAATTGGTGGTACCAAAACTAATGGGAGTCCCTACCTAACCTCAATGATTTAGCGGGAGCTGTTCATATGTCACCTGAACATTCAATTTATGCTATACAAGCTTTTTATTGTCTCCCTTAACCATACGATTTTAGGATTCTGATTATTGCGCTTATGCCAGATCATCGTAAATGGAATCAGTAGCTTATGCTGATATTCTTGCGAAATTGGAATGGGTAGCGATACCAAGTTAGGGTGCAGTTGTTCACAATATCGCTGACAATACTTGGGTGCCGTGGTTAACATTAGATGGCTGGGCTTCTCTGCTACAAACAGCGCTTGTTCGAAGCTTGCCATTGTTAGGCTAACATTGCGCGTATGTCCCTGCTCAGCCAAAATCTCATCCAACGCCCAGCTGTCGTTCTTCTCCCATGTAACATTGATATGGGCGTAGCTTAAGAAGGTCTCCAAGTTCCATTCCTGCTCAATCGCTGGGTGGTCTTTTCGGATATACACCATAGGCAGGTCGGAAAATAGAACTTCAAAATTGATGAAATATGGCAGCAGCTCTAGCGACTCTTTAGAGCGAGGGTGGCTCTCTCGCCCCGTAAAACCGATATCCACTTCACCGCGCGTAATCGCGTCTAATGAATCGTAATCCCAATTGTGATACTTCACTTTAGAATTGGGATACGTGTCATGAATTCGTTTAGTCAGCTCATCCACCATAATGAGTGACAATGGCGACTCGACGCCAAGGTGAAACTTCACACCACTCGGCGCATCATCACCTCGTCGTGATGCAATCTGATTACCGATTTGCATCCAGTCTAACAAGCTTTCTTGCATGCTCGTCGCAAGCGTTGTTGGTTTAAGTCCCAGCGGCGTGTTCACAAATAAAGGGTCGTCAAACCAATCACGTAATTTAGCCAGTGACTTACTCACCGATGAGGGTGTTACATTCAGCTTTTTCGCCGTTTTCGTGACACTCTGCTCTTGCAAGAGCAACTGCAGAGTGAGCAATAAATTGAGATCAAGTCGGGCAAGAGATTTCTTCATGGCTTTCACTAACATTATGATATGGAAACAATACTATTAGAGAGAGGCCAATTACGCCACTCGCGACCAAGGCAATGATTAATATCATCACTACCGAGAGGCCTAAAAGCGCCATCAACCAGATAAATATTGCCGAACACGATACCTGAGCAATACCAAGCATGGAGCTTGCTAACCCAGCTTTGCGAGAGAACAAACTGAGTGCTTGACTCATTGCCACACCAAACCCCATTGAAAAGCCCATGCTGATTAAGGCGAATCCAGCCATATAGAGTGTCGAGTTATCGCCATTCAAGTGAGCCGCAAGAATGACGATAACCGACAGCAAAATGGTTACCTGAGCTGAAAACATTAATGTCGTTTGTTTGAAGTAAGAGAGGGCCACAGGCGCTGAAAATGACGTTACCATACCCACCATGGCAAGCAGTGCCATAGCAGTAGAATACTCACCTCTTGTAAGGCCAAGAATATCCATAACAATCATCGGTGAGGTATTCACATAAGAAAGAATCGCAGTCACACCCAAGGATGTGTAAATAACGCGCGAGATAAAGAAACGGTTAAACAGTGACTCATTTGAGCCGTCATTCGCAGTGATACAGTGACGCTCATTTTTAGGTAAGGTTTCCTTCAATACAAAGCAAGCTATCAAACCTATGGCTACCCCCATCAGTGCCATGGCAGTGAACAGCACAGTCCATGGAAACTTAATCATGATCAGATTACCGATAACAGGTGCTAGCACGGGAATCGAACAAGTGATGCCATTAAGCATTGAAAGCACTTTAGCCCGCATTTGGTCATCTAAGGTATCACGCAAAATAGCGAAGGCTACAACGTAGCAACATGCCGCTCCAACGCCTTGGAAGAAACGCATAACTAGGAAGCTATCACTGGTTTCCGCTGAACCCGCCAACGTCGAAGCAAGCGAGAAGATCACTGCCCCACACATGGCGACAGGTTTACGGCCAAAATGGTCAGCAGCTCGTCCTACAAACACCATAGTAGAAGCCATACCCGCAAGATAAACAGAAAAGGCGATATGAAGTTGGGATTCACTTGCAGAAAGATCGTTGGCAATTTGTGGCAAGGCAACCAAATAGAGATCGATGGCAGTGGGATAGAGCAGCACAAAGGCAAAGCTGCATAGCAGATATCGGGATACATTAGCCGCTGGTTTCATGGTGGTCTCGTAAGTGGTTGGGTTTACGAGGATAATATGAGACATCTCTGAACTTGGCGCGTTACCTTTATGACAACAGGTATTTCCATTTACTACATTAGTAAATGAAATGTGTGGGTATGTCAGGGATTTACGTTAGTAAGGCCCCCTGTTTTTCATACATGCTTGATTTTTCCTTGAGCTACTACGCCTTTTCTGTTTATTGGTTCAATAAACAAACATTCATGCTCACCAACCGCGAACATGAATGTTCAGACTTTATCTAACCTAGTTGCGCTTACTGTTCTAGTCCTGCCTGCAGAATACGGAATGCCGCTTTCACTCGTTCCTGATTTGGGTAGTTTTTATTGGCAAGAATCACGATACCCGATTCTTTGCTTGGAATGTAGACCACGTAAGCACCAAACCCACCGGTCGAGCCTGTTTTGTTGACCCATACTCCGTTCGTTAGTGGTGTCGGCGGCGTGTTTATCTGGATTGTTTGAGGCTTAATGATTACGTCCGTCGAATTGCCTTCTAAAAGGGCACTGAGCTGACTGGGATACGGGTACATCTCCCACGCCAAACCTTGCATAAAAGTACTGGACTGATAGAAGCCAGTCCTGTTATTGACCAGTGCTTGTTGCATATCGGTTGCGACTACGGCCAACCCCAGATTAGCTTTGATGTACTGTACCATGTCCGAACTGGTGGACTTGACTCCATACGCCTCTGCATCCAGTACGCCCGGATTCACTCTCACGGCTTCGCCGTTCGCGTTATAGCCAAACGCATACTCTTTCATTTTGTTATCCGGCACATGGATGTAGGTATTGGACATACTCAGTGCTGGGAACACATTTTTTTCCATAGCAGACACGTAGTCCTCTTTCAGGCTTAATGCGGCTATATAGCCAAACAAACCGATACTGGGGTTCGAATAGACTCTTTTAGTGTTGCTTGGGTACACTTCGTCCCAATTTCGATAGTACTGAACCATATCCTGATTGTTTTTCACCGTATCTGGAAACTGCAACGGCAACCCGCCTGCGATGTACGTTCCTAACTCTTGCAAGGTTCGTGCACCGATGGTGCTGCCTTTTAGTTCTGGCATGTGTTGCTCCGCAGTATCCGTTAACGACAGTTGCCCCTTCACCTGCGCGTAGCTCGTCAATGTGGCTGCGAATGTTTTACTGACAGAACCCAACTCAAAAATCGTCGCTTCAGACACAGGCTGGTTTTGCGCTGTATCAGCCACACCGTAATTGTAAAAATACGTCTTCCCCTCAACGACAACACCAAACGCCATACCCGGAATATGATAGTTCTGCATCAATGCTTGAGCCTGTTTATCGACCTCGTTTTTTAATTTTTCTCCCACACCAGCCGCGCGAACGTTAGGCGCAAACAACATAGCCAGAGCTATTGTATTGATGGTTAGTCTTCTTACACACATTGAAGTTAATCTCTCCATTGATAAGTTTTACTTATTGTTTTTAATATATATCACCATAGGACACGCTAATCATAAAAATAGATCTATAAGAGAACAATGTGTTAAAACTAAATCCAGCCATAAGTTTAACTAAGATCTAATCATGAACATCACACATTTACCGCTGAATGCACTGAGGGCATTTCTTATCTCTGCTAAGCATTTAAACTTCACAAAAGCAGCTATCGAGCTCTGTGTCACGCAGGCGGCGATCAGTCAGCAGGTTAAGATGTTGGAGCAGCAACTGGGGGGAGCGCTGTTTTACCGTCTTCCGCGGGGATTAGCGCTGACCGATGAAGGAATGATGTTATTGCCGGTGGTTAAAAATGCGTTTGACAGTATGACCGATACGCTAGAGATGCTTGAACAAGGAATTCACCGAGAAGTGGTCAGTGTTGGTGTTGTGGGCACCTTCGCTCTGAACTGGTTGCTCCCAAGAATTAAAGACTTTAATGAACGTTTTCCTTATATCGATGTCAGAATCTCGACCAACAACAACGTGGCTGATCCCGTGTCCGAAGGGCTGGACTTCTTTATTCGTTATGGCAAAGGCAGATGGCATGCGACCGAAGCAGAGCATTTGTTTCCTGCCCCTTTAACCGTGCTTTGCAATAAAACGATCGGCCATCACTTAGAGAAACCGCAGGACATTCTGGGCTACACTTTGCTCCGTTCATATAATCCTGAGGAGTGGTCGTTGTGGTTTCAACAAGCCCGTATATCGCTACCTAAGTCCAGGCTCAATAGCATTACCTTTGACTCATCCATTTCGATGATTGAAGCAGCAATTCAGGGACTAGGGATTGCATTAGCGCCTCCCGTTATGTTTGAAAAGGCACTCATTGAAGAGAAGCTCATTCAACCCTTCGATATCTTTCTCAACAGCGGATCCTACTGGCTAACAAGACTCCAAAGTCAAACTGAGACCAAAGCGCAGACTCTATTCAAGCAGTGGATCCTGGAGTGTTGCTGATGGTGAACGGGTATTAATTCTGAAACGTCCAGCTGTCAGGCCATCAAAATAGCGGACATCGATGTTAGCCACCTATGGGATCAAACATCCGAGAGTTCACTGCCCGAAGATCACTATCCCACTCTTCAGTTGTGGTATAGCGCGTGACGCAACCGCATGGATTACAGTGCTTAAAGCTAATGCACTTGCCTCCATGTTCGTAACTCCCAAGACCAAACTGCTTGACTTTAGTGAATGAGAATAGTTGGCTATCTCAAATAGAGGTTGTTTGCCATACATCTACTAATTTATTGAGAGCTGGTAATTGCTCGTGAATGTGTAGAGCGCATCTAACGCAGTAAGCCTTGTTCCCTATCTTAAAGCCTGAACCCAAGCGTTCGGGCTTTTGTCTTTAACACACTGACTGATAAGTAAAAATAGAGTTTGCTACTCGCTTGAACAGATATGACCTCTAGTTACTTAGTATTAGAAATAGTGTGTTTTAGGTTTTACTAAACTATCTTTAACAGCATAACAATATTCATATAAACGAATGGCTTTAATGATTGTGTTTGGAGAGCGCATTTATGCAGTGGATTAAAGACTTATCGATTACCCAAAAAATGATTTCGCTAATTACGCTAATGCTGTGCCTAATTGTTGGTGTTGCAAGTTTTAGTGCTTTAAAAATGAATCGTATTGCGCTCGAAATTGAAGAAATCGCGGATGAAAGTATTCCTTTAATCCGGTTGACGTCGGATATCACCATCAAACAGTTGGAAAGCTCGATCGTGTTAGAAAAGGCTTTTCGACTGGCTAAAATCCCTGTCGAAGGCAACTCACAAGCGCTGAAAGACCTTACTCAGAAGACAGAAAACATCGCAAAAGTGTTGGAGTCTGAATTGATACAAGCGAAGCAAATACTCAGTGATGCAAAGAAGCATCGTCAAGCGAAGGGTGTTGATCAAGAGAGCCAAAACCGATATCAAACATTTGAAGCGTTAGAACGTTCTTATCACCAGTATGAGGTGGCTTTATTTCAATTACTCAAGCGCTTAAATAGTAATGAGCCAGTAGAACAACTTGCGCCGCAAGCACTCGCACTAGAAAATATGCAAAAGTCATTTAATACCGAAATTGAATATTTTCTACGCGATTTAGAGCAAAAAACAGCAACCTCTATTCTTATTACTGAGGATGAAGAACACAGAGCATTGCAAGGCACAATAACATTAGCTGTCGTTTCGATAATTCTTGGCCTTGTGATGGGGACGTTACTCAGCCGTCAAATTGTTCGCTCTGTACTAAAAGTGAGAAATATAGCGGCTAAAATGGCAAATGGTCATTTTGATCAGCACATTGTGCCAGAGTCAAAAGATGAGATCGGCCAGTTGACGCAAAGTATGAACACCATGGCGGACTCGTTGAGTAAAACCGTTGGTGAGGTGATTCAAAGAGCAAACAGCATTGCAGGGCTGGTGACGGAATTAAATGTGTTGGCAGAGAATAACCGTAAAGCGATGCTTGTACAGCAAGAGAGCACTCAGCAAGTTGCGGCTGCAATGGAGCAAATGGCATCAACGATCACAGAAGTGGCGAGTAATGCTGAAGGTGCTGCGGAGTCGACTACTCGTGCAGATAACAGCGTTAAAGCGGCTTGTGAAACGACAGATGTGACACAAAAAATCTCCCATAAATTGGTGATTAACGCGGCTAACTCACAGAAAATGATCTTAGAGTTACAAGACAGCACACATAAAATTCAGAATTTCGTTTCAGTAGTTGATTCGATTTCAGAGCAAACCAATTTGTTGGCACTCAACGCTGCAATTGAAGCGGCAAGGGCGGGTGAACAAGGAAGAGGATTTGCGGTTGTGGCTGATGAAGTGCGCGCTTTGGCGTCTCGCAGCCAAGAAGCGACTCATGAAATCAGCAGTTTGATCCAAGTGCTGGTGAATAAAGCTCAAATTGCTGCAAAATCGATAGAAGATAATGACCAGCAGATCAGCGAATCATCAACACTCGTCGATAGTGCAAAAGCTCAGCTCTATTCGATAGCGGGAGCGTTAGACGAACTGATGCAATCGAACTTGCAAGTCGCCTCCGCCAGCGAGCAGCAAGCCGTGAGTGCTGAAGAAGTCAGCCAAAATTTGTTGGGTATTCGTGATTCAGGCGACAAAGTATTAGTGAGCACAGAAGAAACCGCTAACGCTAGTAATGATTTATCACAGCAAGCCAATGATTTAAAAGCGTTAATGAGCAAATTTAGTGTGCGTAAATTAGCTTAACGTCAATAGTATTAGGATAGAAGAAAGGGCGACGTTGCTGTTCGCCCCTCTGATATTAATTATCTCTTCAATGTGCTGAGGACTTTGACCTTAGCAAAGGCATGGGTCTTTTTAACGAATATGGTTTTGACGTATGTAGCTTTGACGTAGACGTATATAGCTTTAACGGACGTAACTGCTTAATCTGGATTGCTTGTTTCTTCGCCCATTGAATATGACAAATCTCCATTGCCAAACCAAACGCCATCGCAAAATAGACGTAGCCTTTATTGATGTGCAGCTCAACACCTTCCGCGATTAACAAACCGCCCAGCATCATTAAAAACAGTAATGCCAGCGTTTTAAAACCCGGATAACGGGTGACTAAGGCGTTAATGCGCGCTGCGGTTAATATCATGATCACCGCAGACGCTAAAATGGCCGCGACCATGATAGGAATGTCGTTAGTTAGACCCACCGCAGTGATTACCGAATCCATGGAAAATACCGCGTCAACCGCGACAATTTGCAGTAATACGACCGCAAGGCCAGCACTTACTGTCGTCGTATGTGAATGCTCATCAGGCATTAGCCAGTTCCACAACTCTTTTGCTGCTTTGAATAACAGAAAAGCACCGCCGAAGATGAGGATAAAATCTCGTCCAGATAATTCGTTGCTAAACCAAACGACTATCGGTGCAGTTAACGACATCAGCCAACTGATAGAAAAAACCAAACCAATCCGAGCGGTAACTGCTAACAAAATGCCTAAGTTACGCGCAAGCGGCCGCTGCTGAACGGGGAGTCGTTCACATAAGACGGAAATGAACACTACATTATCAACGCCAAGAACCACTTCTAAAGCAAGCAGTGTGGCAAATATCGCCCAAGTTTCGGGTAGTAGGAAGAGTTCTAACATGTGGCCTCCTTAAATAAGGGGGCACGGTGAAGGGGGGAATCAGTAAATATTGGTCGCCTGAAGGGGTCGTCCATTGTCAATAAAAGCCTCTGTTGCTAAGGAAGCGACAGTAAATCATTGACTGAACCACAAGGCAAGAGGGCGATTTGTAACAAAATACATATTCATCTTATCGAACAACGCCCTGCGAGTGATTTGTTCGCTCGCAGGCGATTGCATCATTCAAAATGATGAGTCTTATTTAAATCACGCTTTGCGATAGAACCTTAGTTTGTCGTGTTGATGAGGTGGCGCATAGTTGAACACTGCTTTCCGGGGTAACCAGGCAGAGCCTTAGCTGCTGAGCTACATGCCAGTTGTGCCGCTTGTTCGAGTCGTTCTGGGAGCGTACTCGCATTGACTGGCACCCAATTCATTTGCTCCCCAAGCCAGCTAGCCCAAGCAAACTCAACAAAATAAACCTGTTCATGCTTGCTGTAATAACCGGCATCTTGTAGTTCACCAGCCAAAGAGCGGTAGGGGTAGTCGGGTAGCTTACTTATGTGTGCAGGTAATTGATCGGGAGTTAGCGGAGCTCCTTTTTCATCGCTCAGCCATGCCCAGTGGTTGCCTTGCATGTCTTGCCAAAAACTCTCCTTGTTGTCGAGGTGAGCAAGGATGTGGACGGTCACCTCTTTCACACCTTGCTGCCAAAGCGCCTTGGTTAGATGATGTCGGTCAACCAACCAATACTGGCCATCAGCATCTACGATTACCGGAATCTTTTTCTTTTTCATGTACTTCTTAAGTTGTGCTGGGCTTTTTGTCGCCAGTTTGGCTTGTGTTTTATCAACTTGTTGTTGACCAACCCCGGCCTGAGTGGGGTGTAGCTGATTAATATCTAGGTTGCACCAGTCCCCGATGCCACTGTCTGTCCCGCAAGGAGCGAGTGCCCATGCTCCCTGACTGATGATTGCGGCGGCAAGCAATATCCATCCTTTGCTCAACATATTATTCCTTTTGAATGATGACGGTACCAATGCAATCAAATGCATTGTTGATTATTCAATATGTAAAAGTGAAAGCTTAGCCTTCACCGACCCTCTGCCTTGCATTGTAGGAGTTTGAAGCCTAACGGTACAGAAAACATCGATAAGGTGTTGGAGAATTTATCATTCGGTATATAGTTTAATAAAAATCATAGGGTTACAGTGAGGGTGTAAAGTTATAACTTTGAATGAATGCATTAACGTTTATCATTTTGAGTGTGTTTCAGAGTCGAGTGATTAGCGAGCCGTCAACACACTTTTGCCCCGTTATGTTCCTCCCCCTTTCAAGGGGAGGTTAGGA
>NZ_JAMQXI010000078.1:0-19264 GCF_024743775.1 Vibrio sp. RM-69-4 | reverse complement strand
ATTACCTGTCCAAATATACGTAACATCACCAGCCCAGACCTCATTTGGGGCGGTAACCGCAAACTGACGACCTAAGTGATTTGGAACGTCAATATGTTCTTGTGAAGCCTTTCTGTAGCGATGCTTTGGCTCTTGGCAGCTCACTAAACCAAGCGTTCTCATAAGCTTTGTTGCTCGGTATCGGCTCAGCTTTACACCCTGATTTGTGACTATATCTGCAATGGTTCTCGCTCCCGCAGAGCCATTGCTTGCGGCATGAGCCTCACTGACCAAGCTGCGCAGTTTTATTGTTTCCGCATTAATTAACGCTGGGCGTTTAAGCCAATAGTGATAACTACTTCGATGAACATTGAAGACTTCGCATAATATTTTTACGCTGTGGCTCTGCTTGAGTTTCTTGATTATCAAGAATTGTTCAGTGAGTCCGACATCAAGAGAGCCGTGGCTTTTTTTAGTATTTCATTATGCTCTTCAAGGCGAGCCAGCTTCTTTTTCAATTCCCGAATTTCTATTTGCTCAGGGGTCATAGGTGAAGCTTTCGGTGTTTTCCCTTGGCGTTCTTCTCTAAGCTGGCGAACCCATTTATCCATCGTGGACTTGCCCACATTCATGGCTTGGGCTGCTTCAGTCACTGAGTAATTTTGGTCTAAGACTAGCTGCGCTGCTTCTAACTTAAATTCTGCGCTAAATAGTCGTCTTGTACGTTTTGTCATAATGTCACCTGTTAACTTATGAGGTGATGATATCACCTCTAACTAAGTGACCAAATTCACTATGCCACTACAGTAGCCGCACTTCGGATCTTCACATGTCTTTTAATCGGCGTTTTCGCTATTTGAACTAAGTTGTAATGACAGTCCATGTTCGCGATTTTCTGCCAACCGTGAAATTGCCAACCACCACTTCTATTCATGTAGTATTTGCGCCTGACCCAGTCTTTTGGCTTAGTAGGGTGGCGTCTAACCGCCCATCGCCACAGAAGCCAGAAGATTTGATGACCGAGATAGCCGAAAGTTCGTTTTGCAACGCAGTGACGATAATAATTCGCCCAACCTTTCAGTTTAGGATTCAATAGTCTAATAAGATCATTGACTGGCATTGTTGCGTGCTTCTTGATGAGTTCACGCAAGTTTCCCAAGAAAGAGAGAACGTTAGTTTTACTCGGTTTGATGAGCAATTTACCTTTGTACTTCCTGAGGTTAAAACCTAAAAAGTCAAAGCCATCATCTATATGAGTAAGGTGTGTTTTCTCTTCAGAGAGTGCCAACCCTCTTTCTTTTAGAAAACCAATTAACCGAGGTCTGATTTCATTAATAAGAACATCTTTTGATGATCCGGTTATTATAAAATCATCCGCATAACCGATGAAGTTAACTCGTTCTCCCGAGCTCTTACCTACTTCCTTTACAAGCTTTTCTAAGCCCGCAAGTGTCAGTAACATAAGTGTTGGAGAGATAATTCCGCCTTGCGGAGTTCCCTCCGATGTTCGGTAAAACAAACCTTTATCAATATAGCCTGAGCCTAGCCACTGCTTTAGCATTCGTTTGTCTATTTGAACATTTTCAATTAGCCATTCATGCCCGATTTTGTCGAAGCAAGCTTTAATATCTCCCTCCAAAACCCATTTACCTGAGCGCTTAAGACACAAACATTTAAAGCATTGTGCTATAGCGTCAGCAGTACTGCGATTCGGGCGAAAACCGTAGCTGTTAGGATCAGCTATCGTTTCCGATATCGGCTCCAAAGCAAGTAAATACAGAGCCTGTTGCGCTCTATCTATCATGCATGGAATGCCTAGAGGTCTAAGTTTGCCGTTCTTTTTCGGGATGTAGATGCGTCTGAGTGGTTTGGCTCGATAACCTTTACGATTCAATTGATCTACTGCGGTCATCCGACGAGCATCTGTATTCCAGATGACTCCATCTATTCCGGGTGTGTTACTTCCAGCTCTTTTAAACGTTTAACATCGGACGCTTCCATACCACCGTATTTGGTTTTCCAGTTGTAATAGGTTGCGTCTGATATACCGTATTCTCGGCAGACTTCCTTGATAAGACGGCCACCTTCTACTTCTTTCAAAATCTTAACGATCTGTGTTTCGGTATAACGTGATTTCTTCATATCGAGTTCTCCCTGATTCACTCAGTGTATGCTGAAGAACTCTAAAATGGTATGCCGCTATTTTAGGGGATGATTACACTTGTTGAATTTCTTTATCGGGTCTTAATCCCGAATCCTCCCGCTTATTTAATTCGCCGGCGTCTGATCCCGCAACGACGAAGGTCAACAAGAACCTTCGTCTGTTAATAGCGAACAGGGCGAGAGTACAAAAATCAATCAGATAACTAGCTAAAATGGTAATAGCTGCTCAATTAGGAGTATCTCATATTGAAAGACACACGATGACAATATGCCCAACTACTCTTTTCAAACTAAATTCTTAAAGAAAAACCCCTTCTTCCTATATTCAAAAAATCATTTATTCCGCTTCGACTTAAGTATTTCTGCTCAAAATGAAACGCACCATTGGTCTTTCTCAAGTATCGTTCCAAACCACAGGTATCACATTTTTCTTTGAAACCTGGCTTTTGAAAAATAATTTCATTTGTAGATGAACATACTGGGCATTTCCCCAAAAATAATATTTCCTGATATCGAAATTCTAGATCTGACGCTTGCTTACGAGCGTTATTTCCAATCAAGGCTTTCCTTAACTTTTCCTTATTTTCTTTATGTATTTCACCATGAATTTCTAATCGGCATTGCTGATGATCCACAGATATATGATCCATTTTCTCGGCCAACGCTAAAATTTTTGTAGGTATCTTTGTTATTGGCTTTGAAAAGGAACTCAGAACTTTTTGATATAACGTTTGATCAATTAACAAGCCGAAACGTTCAACACAATACATATCTGAAGGAGAAAGATTAATAAAATTTTTCTGATATGCACATTGATGAAATGATTCCCCAATACTAGGCCAAGCAATATATTGATCTTTCGATAACGGTATTTGTTCTTCAGACAGAGATAAATAGCTAATCCACGGTATTATCGTTAGTAAAATTTCACCTGGATAGGAACCATCAGAAGATAAACTCAACAATTGCCATTCTAAGCCATCTCTCTGAAGTCTTAACGTTCTACCAGCCCAAGAACATTCATCTTGTCCCCCCATATACGGGAATAAAGCATGTTTAAGAACAAGACCTGTATATCGAGAATATGCATCGGACAAAAATTGATTATCTTTAAACTGTTCATCTGGAGACATTTTTGAACGTAACACAGTTTTTTCTAAATTTTCCCAGAGAAAAGCTAAATGACGATAATGAGGGTCATGGCTTAGGATATTAGTTCTATACAGCGTACCAGAAATTTGTTTAGCTCTATTAACCAATAAATACAAACCACTCAATTTCAAATTTCGAATTTTCTTAAGCAAATGTTGTAACGTATCCAAGGTCGAACTTAAGAGTTCTGAGGTTTTTCCGGTTGAATCTTCGTCAAATGTCATTCCCCATAACTCACATACTTTTTGTGACAAACGGAAGTCGATATTATCTGACTGATAAAATTCCATTGCCTGATCTAATGTGGACAATAGAGTCCTTAAGGTAAATAACCGTCCCTGAAGGTGAAGTTCAAATTTATCCAGTAATCTTGCATAGATACAATTTTCGTATATGTTGAATTCATCATCACTAAACTGAGCCAGCACCTTCTTTGGCACAACACCACTAAGTGTCTGTCGTTGCCAACACTCCGAATGAGAAGCCAAATGAACCAATGCTCCTTTTGCTAATCGTTTGGCTCGGGATGCATCAGTGACTTCTTCATTATATTTAATATCTAATCTTGGTCGTTGTGAAATCTGGTGTAAATGCCCCTCATCAAGCACCTGCAACAACATTTTTTCAACAGGTAACAAATCACTTTCTGAACTAATAACGGATACCGGTAGCATTGGTGATATCAAATCATCCGTATCGTTTTCCAACTGCTTACATATGGTCCTTATTGCATTATTAAATAAAGTTATATCGGATTTGAGTTCTTTATTGGGCAAGAAAAATGAATGGCTTCCAGAAATTAGCTGACAGCGTGCTGTACCATCATTAAGTAATAAATTTCTATCGTGAATATCAAAGCGACCATTCAAAGATTCGTCTCTATTACCCAGCCATTGATAACGGCCGGGTTCAACATCCATAGGTAAGGTCGTCAACTTATTTTGGCTTAGTCGATCAAACCACATTACATACGCTCCTTGCGTTGACGATCTGCATTTAATAATTCTAAGGACTTAGTAGGATCACTAGGTATATCGTTTTTACTCCAAAAATCATTCAACGCATCAGTCATTTTTCCTATTTCATCAGCATTAATGTCATATCTCCCAGTCACTTTACCACTTCGCATTACTCGACTGGACAATAAATGATCTAAGGCTTCACCTTTAGTTGCACCACTAGCCAACATCACAGGAATAAAATTCTTTGCCTGGCGTTCAAATCTATTACCCCAACCAAGTCCAAATACATCAGCCAATTGCGTGGTAATATCATGCTCAGACAAATTGGAAAGTAACTCTTCCACTTCCCGTCTATGTTTTTGAGTTGCCTGTCTGAATGCTCTCTGAAGTGAACTAAATGAATAATTAGCATTATCAAATTTATCGATTTTGAAACGTATATCCTGTTTCGGTAGCGTCATCACGTGTGCACGGTCATAGGTTTTGTCTGCCAATTCATTCGTCGTTTCATCATGGTTTGATGTCCCGATAAACCAAACATTCTGTGGTACTAAGATTTGTCGACCATCTTTTAATCCCTTAGGCGCATTTGGCAAAGCAGTTTCAGATAAACTGATCCGACGGTCTCGACGATCATTTTTCTCTAATGCAGAAAGAAATTCCGAAAAATACTGTTCAGGTCGAGATAAGTTCATTTCATCTAACAAGATAACGTTACAGGTGTCATTCCAGCGAGGTGTTTGGGCCTGATAAAGTGCTTGTAAACAATCTTTTTCGTAAAACTTACGTTCAAAAGCATTATAGTGACCAAGTAGATCATCTCTATCACGCCAGCCTGCCTGAACGGCAATATCCGTACAGAAACCACCCATCGCTTTAGCAAACGCTTTAGCCAAACTGGTTTTACCTGTACCACTGATCCCCTGAAAAACATGCAACTGGCTCATTGCTAGACCACCCAGTAATACTCGGATATCTTCTAAGGGGTAATATAGTTGTACGCGCTCTGCCTGAGCAATTCGCTGCTGAAGCTCTGATGCAAAGATACTAAGATCAGGCACATCTTCGAGTTCCATCGTCGCCTGAAAATTCTTGTTGCTGTCCATATTTGACATAGCAGGGAAAGGTGTCTGAGTTTTATGCGCATCGGTAAGCTTTTCGATACGACTTTCCAAATCGTCAATATGCACACTTAATGTGTTTTTGTGCTGTTCAAGTACCCTTTTTTCCTGCTGAATTGCCTGCAACTGTGTAGCCGCTATTCTCTTTTGTGCAGCTTCAGACTGAACTCTTTCAAATTCTGGGCGAATCTTAGTTAGTTCTTTTTCCAATTCGGCTACACGAGCACGTAAATTCTCATTTTGCTCTTCCAAACCGGCATGATCAGTGTCAGAAAGCTTATTTTTTAATTCTCGGTTATTCTGTTTAAGCTGATCCAATTGATCAATAAATTCTCTTATCGGTTGTTCACCCAAAGAGTGTTGTAACTCTTCAAAATCCAACAACTTATCACTTAATTGCTCAACTTTATTCCATGCTTTATCTATCTTTTGTTTCTGCTTAGAAATTTCCTTTTGATGGGATTCTCGTTCTTCATCCATCCTTTCATCAACGATAGAATCAAGATTATCTTTAGCTTCACGCAAATCTTCCCATTCATCATCAAGCTGTTTTCTCTCCAGATCCAAAGCATCTTGAATCTCTTTACGCTGACGTTCAATTGTTTCTTCCTGATAATGATTTTTTAAATTCAGTGTCGTTTTATAAGCCGCTTTTTCATCTTCTAAAGCAGACCGTTGCAACTTAAGCTGTTCCTTCTCTTTATCCAGCTCTGATTCCTTAACCTGCTGAGCAGATTGCAACGCAATCAGTTCAATTGCTTTATTATCCAACTCAGCTTTACGTTGCTGCTCAGTATCCGACAGAGTTAGCTTAGCTGCTTCAATTGCATGCTCAATCTCAGATTTCTGCTTGCTTAACTCGGAGATTTTTGATTTATAACCTGTTATTTCTTTTTCTTGTTCTAACTTCAACTGCTCTAACGATTCACGATTTTGTCGTTCAAAACCTTGGTTAGCATTTAGCTCACGAGAATTCAGTTCGCGTTCACGAGATGTCTGTTCACTTTGTTGTTTTGCCAACTTTGTTTGCAGAAGATCCAATTCATTACTTTGTTTTCCTAAACTTTCAGTTCGGATACATAGATCATCTTGTTCTGTATGAAGTTTTTCTTCTAATGCTTCTAATTCTAAGCCTTTTTGATTATTGGTATCCCAACGAGCTTTATATTCTTCATCCAGACCGAGTTTATATTTATTAATTTCTTTGCAAACATCGGCAAACTGTTGAACCCAACCTCTGAACTGGCTTGTTTTCTCATTAGGGAGTGCGTTAATGAGACTCTTCAAATAATCTTCATCAACCAATATATTCATTTTTTTACCCACACAATCAAAGACTTTACTAGCATTTTCAAAAGATGCTGTCCACATTGGTATCTGTTTTTCCAACTGGATTTTATCATTCGACTTTTGGGTTATTGCTACGTTGTTCTGGGGTTGATTTCCGCTATTTTTTTTATTTCTAGCCACGGATCCATTCCTTAAATTGTTCTGTAAATTGTAATGCGAATTCGATATTTTCCTGAACCACTTCAACCGTTATTTCAGTGTACTGTTTCCCCGTATAACGGCTATTCCCGTGGCTGGTTTGATTGCGTAAGTCAGCTAACGCTAATAATTTTTGTAAATCCAATTGTTCACTGTTAAGTACTTTCAGCGGATGTACATCGGTACCTATCGTCCCAAGCGCGGCTGCAAAAACTAAAGCTTTTAAGGAACTTGTTGGATTTTTGAAAGCACGAATAACCATTTGTAGCTTCTGCCTAGACAGGGTTGCTATAACATCTTCAGTAAATGCAGGAAGATTTAGGTTAGTTAATAAACTACGGTTTAAATTTGTGTCATTTTGTTTTGACTTAGGCAATTGTTCAACTGCTCCTTGAAAGGATTTAATCAGCCATTGCATCAACACTTCTAACAGCTTTTGACATTCTGTAATGGCTGCTTCCAGGTCATTTTTATGATTTTGCCCATTTTCCAACATTTCCTGACGAGTAAGTACAACCGATAATGCATCTGCAATATCAGGCTCCTTTTGTACCCATGGATAGTCCATCATTACTTGTAAGGATGCTTGGTCCCGCAAACTTATCAACCACTCTGACACTGTCTGATTTTCAGGCTCTGGCTGTTCAATTAATCCACTCAAACTTCGAGATAGATTTTTGTCATTTTCTAATAGTTCAGGCAAGTTTCCAGTCAACCACCAGGCTTCATCACGAATATCAAAAGGATCCTTAATACTCCAAAGTCTGCTATTATGACTTGCAGTAATCCATACAAATATCCAAGCAGATTCCGGTTGCTCTGATTGATAAGTCAAACCTGAAAGTTTTATCTGTTTTGGTAACTTATCAGGTGTATATAGCTGTCGAGCTATACGATAATCACTACGATAGTCTTGCCATGCCCGCATGGTATCTTGTGTCTTTGGTGTGGCATGATTGACAGGTTTAAATGACGGTTTGAATGGCTCCAATACTTTCCCTGTTTTACGAGTTAATGAAAATTTAGGGAATTTGTCACTTGGATTATCCGGTTCTATTATTGCGAGGCGATTATCAATTCTAGGCCAAAACTTACCTGAGACGGCATCCTGGAAAAGATACCCACTAGCTAATTGTTCACTTTGATCGTCTTCTTCACCAATCGCTTTAAGTCCAGACTCGGTCAATTCGATCGCTTTATCATCAATCCAGCCTCTACTTAATAATTGCGCCTGAATAAGCTTAACCAAATTGATATGGAAACCTGTTAATTCAGCGATATCACCTGCATCAAAAGTATTAGCTCGAATTAAACGCATCACGACTTTTTGAAACAAGTTCATTTTAGGCTGTTGAACTTCTGGATACAGAACTTGATGAACAAGCACTGGCCAAAGAATAGCTCTGGCTTTACCTGAAGGTTTATTACCGTATTTAAGGTAAGTCATAGTATCAACGAATGCAGCCATGCTGACCTCCACATAGTTCATAAAATGCGTTCAAGGCAGGAACACCTTCCTGTGCACATTCATTGGTTACTAATTCTGGATCTCCAACGCAAATTAACATCTGACGCTGACGACTCATTGCTACGTTCATACGATTAGGCAAACGTAAAAATCCAAACATACGATTAAGTTTGCTTTCGTACCTCTCATCAGAAGATTTCTCATCATTTTCTATCTTCACCGAATCTAGTGCCGGCTTTTGCCACGTTCTTACACAAGACAATAACACCACATCGAACTCTTTCCCCTGAAAGGCATCTACAGATCCAACTCGCAAACCCTCTTCTTTGTCTATTGTTCCATCTTTTTTCCTTTTTACTGCCCACTTAAACTCATCATGTGGTTCATATTGTCCTTCACGTTTAACCATAAGTGGAATACCGTTTACCTGTTTGGTAGCCAATTTTTCCATGATAAGATCTCGTTGTGCTGCATAGAAAGTAATAACACCAATCGATAAACTATTTCCTGCTGCCTCAAACAGATGCTGTACTTCTGTTGCAATTCGTTCAGCCTCAGCATCGCGAATCCGGCTAGTCCCACGTTTATTAGCTTTCCCATCAGATAAAGGTACATTGATCCACTGACAAACTTTGTCCTTATAAAACTTACCCTCATATTCAAGAGCATCAATTAATTCGGAAGAAAAAGTGAAATCATCGGCATGTCTGCCAGCTTTTACTTTATCCAAACCAATTGATTCATAGAATTGCTGACTCACAAAATCACCAAGAATAGGATGCATACGGAACTGGGTATCAAGCATTACAACTCGAGAATAATCACTTAACTTATCGAGCTGCAGCCGTAGGCGTTCAAACAAGCTAGATTTAAAAGCTGCCAATTGTTGTTCTGTCAATAAATGTTCTTCTTGAAGTTGCTCTTCTATATCAGGTTCAAGCATATGGGGGAGCTGACGGTCATCACCAACTAATATAACTCTACGTTTTGCCATCGACATTGGAATAAACAGATCAAGTGGGTTTGCCCGTGCAGCTTCATCGATGATGACCGTATCAAATTCAATTTCAGAACTATCAAGATCAACTATAGCCTTTAGATTTGCCATTTTCTTACCTGCAGATTGCTGACAGGTTGCGCCTACAACCATGGCATACTCTTCGGTCGTGTTTAATGCAGATAATCGATCAGTTTCGATGTTATCAACAAGCTCTTGAAGAGCCCAGGCAACTCCCTGTTTATGCTGATGCATATACTGGTCAAGAGATAACTCAAGTCGATCTAGCAAATCACTTCCCGTCTTATCAAGAACCTGTTTCAGTTCTGGAGGTCGATAATCAGGTAAATACTGGTCAAGTAATTGGTTTTTGAGATTATTCAATAACTGCAATAACTGATTATCAGGCTGCGTCGTATCTGAGGCTTGTTGCAGTAATTCTTTACTTTCTTTGGAAAAGCGATGCAACTGTCGTTTTAATTCACGTAACAAATCTACTGCTCTTGCACACCCGTCATCTGCAAAACTTAACTCTGTCACTCGTAAACCGCGAATACTACGCAAAAGAGTTTCATTACCGCCACTATGTTCACATACAGCAGTCTCTTGCTCCTGCTCAGCAATATAATCTTCCAATTCGCTTATCAAACGCATAGGTATTCGCATATTGAGTTGTTGTAAATCATCTAACTGACGATACAACTGCCGAAGGCGCTCAATATACTGAGCCGGAGAAACCTGACTGACACGCAACAAAGTCATCGACAGAGAAACTTCATCTAATTTTTTTAGAAATGGGATTTTCTTATATTGTTGGTCAATTTGTTCTTTCAGATAATTAGACTGAGCATCAACCCAACGACTAAAGTTTCCTTCTTCATCAGCATTTTGTTTTTTTCCACCTACTCGAGTTGCTGGTAAATTGAAAACCTGACTTCGATCAAGTGCATTATCAACAGCATCATGTTGAAAACTACTTACCAACACTTGACCACTGATATTCTGCTCTTCAAATTCTTCTGCTAGTCGACGCTGTAATGCGGCTATTACCTGAGTTTTTCCCGTACCAGGAGGGCCGATGATTATAGCCAGATCAGGAGTATTTAATGCTGTTTCCAATGCCAACAACTGTTTATCTGTTGGCTTTCCGCCCTTAAAAGTATCTTTAGCGTATGGCGTTAATCCTTTGAGTTTTCGATGTCTATCCATTGGGACTGAAACACCTTCCAACAACCATTTTAATTGGGGCATTCGTTTTCCGGAATCAATCACCTGGCGAGCACTCAAACGACGTTTCCCTGCCGTACGCTGCCCAGCTAGTGACAAATACAACCAGCCACCTTTGCCATTTTCTCCATCTTGTCTGGAAAATCGAGGAACCGCATCTCTTCGTTCCGATGATGGTGTAAAGACAATATGATCGTCCTCAAAGCGAATTTCACCTCGAGGATTTTGGCGTTGATCTCCAGATGTACTATCAACGCTAAGTTCTTCAGCCCAATCGGGAGCTTGTTCGGATAAATCAACTTGCGTTGCTTTATCCAACTCTAACGATTTCCAGTTTGCCTGAAACTCTTGATATGCTTCAGCTGATTTTGGCCAAATATTCCAGCGGTTTGTTCTAGTATCTTCAAATGATTCAGAATGAGTAAAACGTAATGCTCTAAGTGTCTCTGCTTTCTTTAGGGCAATTTCCCATTCTTTATCATTGTAGAGATTCCACAACTCTAAATAGCTTCCATTATCTCGTAATGCAGCATCCAACATGGCTCTGTGTGACGCATTATTTAATGCTGTTGTGGTGCTTACATCAGTAAAAGAAAATTCACCGTTCAAGAATGAAAATCCGCTGTCACGACGAGCATGACGTGTTATACGCTTAATCAAATAGCGGTCATCACGCTGCGCTTCCACATCAGCACGCCAAGCTTTACCTAATATTTGAAAACCATTCCCACGATTAGAATTACTAAACCGAGATATCGATAACCAATTTTCTTCTGAAGTATCCGAGTTAGCTAAATCTGAAGTATTTGTCGTCGAAAGGATAAAATGCTCAGCTAACCATTGGCATGCTAATTCAATACTATTTTCACTAATTTCATTTTTTGTAAACAAATCATCCGAAATCAAACCGTCAACACCAAGCGTCAAATCTAGTGTATTAATCTCCACTGGTGCCATATATTGCAGTTGCAATGTATTGTTCTGTATATGTGCAAGCATCCAACGTGTTTGATCTCGTCTTGTTAAGCTGGTCAGATGTGGGCGAACGATTTTGGAACAAAAAACTGAAACCCGCTCTTCAGCCTGTTGCAATAACCAGTGATCATCGTACTCAAAAAGTTGTACTGGTTGATTTACTCGTAAACGGGATATATTTTCTTCTGATGTTATGTTAATAACATCATTAGCAAAGTAAGGGAATTCTTTTAATTGCATGACTTACCACCTAAACTCCCAAAAAATGTGCGTGTCTTGCGGATTACCCAAATGAATACAGTAGGGTTCGTTACTTTTCCCGCGATTATCAGCTTTCAAACGAATTTTTTTTCTAAATTCCTGAATATGTTCATTTCCACGAGAAATATGCAGAGGCTCTACGGGAATAACCATTAAATAGGAATCGGAATACTCAAGTTGAATATGATCACTAGGGGTTTTATCGTAGCTAAACGATGGTAATAATCGCTTCAGCTCTTTTTTATCGCCGGGTTGCAGACAAACTCTTCTGCCTGTAACGACTTGATTGCCATCCAATTCAGGATATTTTTCCTGCTTTTCTTTGTCTGATAAAAATATAAATTCCTCAAACTGAACTAATTGTTCATCAGCAGCAGATTCACAGAAGAAACAACAAATATCATCAAGATCAGAATTATCTAACGGTAATAAACTGTGACCGCCGCAATTGTGGCAAACAAATAGATGTTCATCTATTTCAGTAAGTGCTTCTAACCATTCAGCCATACTAGGACGTTCTAATGGCATATTTTTTCCAGGTCCAAAAGTCTGTTGAAATAGATGGGGTAACTTACTTTCTTCAATCAATTGAATCGGTAAATTAGCCCAACATTCATTATCAGGATCATCCGGGTCGTTTATCCACGGATGTTCGCCACGTAATGCTTCGTCTTCGATCTCTGGTTCTCCATCATTCACCAAATCACCTTTCAGTGGGTGGTTATGGGTCAACAATTGATAAGCAATTACTGCAAAGCTCCAACAGTCGGTCAAACTAGACAACATAGCTTCACCACGAACAACTTCTGGCGCACCATAATCTGGAGTATGTACAGTTAAACCAGAGTGAGATTCAAAACTAATGTTATCGCAGTCAATCAGCCAAGTTTCTGAATAATTAGGATCATCCGATACAAAGATGTTGTCCGGTGAAATATCACCATATAACATTCCTCGACTATGCAATTGGTTAATAGTACGAGCCAGTTGACATAAAATACGGATTCGTCTGCGCAAACCACCTTGATCAAGATAGTTCTGAATATGCGGTGTTTGATTTTCTTCTGATATACTGTCTGTTGCTTCAATATAGCTATCTAACAATGACCTCAGTGGTACTAAACCATCCATCAGTTCCATCACATAACCCATGCGAGGTTCTTTTAACAAAACCAATGGTCGGGCTAATTTCAGATCAGCAATATCCTGACGAATAAGCCATTCAATATGAGAATGCCAACGCTTTTTAGCTATTTCATCCTTATTCGTAAAACCTTTAATCAAAACCTGGGGTAACTCCGTTGTGTACACAACCCCTTGACCACCACTTGCCAACTGACTTTTTAGTGGATACTTAGCACCACGAATGTCTTCCAAAATAGGTAATTTTTTCGTTTTATTTGTACTCATAAATCAGTCAATCCTGAATATACCAGCAATACTCTTATCATCCCCATGTCTCGGGGTAGTCCATTCATTCAATTCTTTTGTTAGCCATCGTTTACAACGACGTTTATTAGTCCGTTTCAACTGCTTGAAAATTGCATCAAAAAAGGCTTCTAGGTGTTCAGGAATCAGATCATCGGAAATACCATCCGTCATCAGCAATACACCGTCACCGGGTGACGTTAAAGAACATTCAATTGTTGACCAATCACTGTCTTTCGCTCGAGCTAAAGTTTGGGTTTGATTACCAAAGCCATCTCGTTGGGGTGTCACCACAGAAAATTGCCCCTGTCTTCTAACTAATAACAGCCCATCACCTACCTGGGCTGCTTTGATTTGACCTTTATCATTACTCCAGGCCCAAAGACAGGTAGTTTCATACTGCGAATATTCATTATTATAGATTTCCATCCATTGCTTCTGGACCTGCTGGCAAATGCTTAATGGTGATAGATTCGAAACATTCTCTATTTCTCGGAGAAATGAACGAACAACCTTTGTAGCCTGTTTGGAACCTTTATGACTCAGTTTTCGACTACCTAAGCCATCACAAACTGAAATACACATTCCCTTATTAATGCCATGGACTAACACGGCATCCTGATTAGGGACATTGTCTTGCACATGAGCCGGTCCTATCACGGAACTTGCCGTTGCTAACAATTTCATCAGAAATCTAGCTCTTCATATTCATCATCCTCTGCACTGTTTACAGGAGGAAGAGATAAAGGTGCTGTCTGATTTGGCGTAGTTGAACGACTGCGAGTCGTCACACTCATTGTTACAGCTTTGAAAAAACGATGAATATCACGTGCATTTTCAGCTTTAAATACAGGTGCTTCCAAATCATTAGTAAAATCATCCAACAGAGATAAGTCTGCATCAGCACCAATCCCCATAGCAAAACGAGTTGCCTTTGCAGAACGTTCACCATGTAAAAAAGACTGAAAAGCCCCAGAGAAATCATCAGTAGGATGTCCATCTGATACCAATACAATAACCGGCTTATAGGAACGAGAAGGTATTTTTTCTTTATCCTCTATCATATTAGCAACCAACTTACAGGCATCACCTAATGGAGTTCCGCCACTAGCAGGCAATGGTTTAATTCCTTCAATTTGATAAGCCGGGGTAAGCGGCAAATGAACCTCAGCAACACCACCAAAAGTAACAACACTAACCTGTAGTTCTGCTCTTAACCGACTTTCTCCTGCGAAGGAGCTGATCATATCTTTTAACGCTTTGTTTAATGCCTCAACTTTCCCGTCAACTGACATACTGCCGCTGGTATCAGCCATAACAATAATTGGTAATGGTCGTGCACTCTGAACCTGAAATTTCTTAAGATCTGACATTGTTATATTCTCTTTTATTTAATAACCGCTAATATACGTTATTTATTCTGTAACTATCGTAGTTAAGCTCACAGCAATTGCTGTGGTGACCATTCTCTGCCCTGCATTTCTCGCCGCGACGATAAAACCGATAATGGCAATACCAAATACCCAAACGGAATCAAAACCAATTTGTGCCATCTGTATGTCTACCAACAATTTCGTCAACACCAAGATAACCGCACTAATCAAGGAAACCGCTGCTGCATCCCGGTAAAGCAAATACGATTTATGCGTTGTTGCTACTTCATCCTGATTTGTTACCGGTCGATAAAATTCCCGATACCAGTAACTATTTTGGCTTTTGTTGTCAGATTTAAAAGATTCATAATCAACCACTCTCGTCTTAAACGAATCGATATCAATACGAGTATCCTTTTCGGCAAGCTGAATAAATCGATGACCTGGTAACACATTTCGCCAGCGAAGAAACACCAGTGCATTTTTTAAGTCTGCCGGCATAAGGTGGCTAAGCCACCCTGCTAATACACTAATTGCCAGCATCGTCCCCCCAGTATCCTTTAGGATATCCAGCAAACTGGTATCGAAGGTATGACGGTTCACCATAGAAAATGCAACAAGTTGAATAACCACTAACACAGAAAGTGGTGCGATATTTTTCGCCTTTAGAGATAAACCAGCCATCTTATGCCACCTCATCTTCATATTCATAGTGGTAAGGTTCTGGATCTAAACTATTCCAGCCGGCTCGGTTTGGGGCATTGTGGTAATGGTGGATCCCTGTCCCTCTGGTTGCGAGAACTTTAACACCTCGGTGAGTAAAAGCATTCATCACCGCTTTTCTTGGATGTTTTGGCTCTGCCCATTTCGCTGTGGAAGCTATCGCCGTAATCCCGCGGGATTCTCCTTGTGCAACAGGCTCCCCGACTAAACGATTAAGTACCGTTTTCCCAATATTTCGTTTGCTACCATGGTGAGGAATTTGTATAAATCGTAGGTCTGCAGTTTGACCACTTTGTTCTAATTGGTCGGCTGCGTATTCAAGGGCCTTAATACCAGCATCTCCCGTGAATAGTGAGCGCCGTTCATCCACCAATAGTTGGGTAATGACACTCGAATTGTTTCTAGGAGAGGTTTCTCCACTATCATCAATTTTATCTTCTCCCCAGGAGACAAAGAAACGACGAATGGCAGAAGCCGCTTTATTAAATGCACTTTCCAGCATATTTGATAGAGAGGCTTTTTCTGGCATGCCTTCAAAATCTGGAATAAGCGACTCATAAAACTCAGCTGAAGGTCCAAGAATTTTAATACCACCACCGGCGTCCACTAGACCAGTAAACGGCTCTTGAACTCTAATACCTTTTGCTTCAGCCAATTTAACTAACGACCAAGCTTTTTCTAAGTTCTCCTTGAGGCGCTCACCAATACTGTTGTCCGTGACTCGTCCATCTTTAAACTTATCTGCCAAACCCTGGTTGTGTTCCCACGGTTTATGAATCCAGAGTTCTTTAACATCCAGTTCATTGAGTACTGTTTCCAGACCGTTGATATGGTCCAAATCTGGATGAGTATTGATAACCAAATCAACTACAGATGTACCGTAATAATTTTTGATATGTTCAACGAGGCTTGCACCTGTATCTTTGAACCCACCATCAATCACAACAACGGTTTGATCTTCGCGAGTCCCGTACAGATTGCCATAACGCAAAGCAATCGCATCACCACTCTTAGACTCTTCACCAACACCTAAAAAATCAATTTCATAGCCCATAACATTTTTCCTCTTCTTATTAATGTTATGGGCTATATATCAAGGTTTATGCCAACTAATAAAATATATATAAATCAATATTTTAAAAATTTACACAGCAGGAAGGCAGGTTAGAAACGATAAAATATATTACTATTTAGTAAAAATTATTATATCAAATAATAGAGTCCTATCCCTTTCGTTGATAACCTCTAAAGCAATTGAAAATGATCAATCACTTTTGGGTTGCCTTCATAATCAGAAAATTGTGCTAGGATTTGATTTTTCCTATTCTCATCCATGCACGTTACGTCTGTCATATTCTCTCTTTGTTCCACATCCTCAGGTTCAACAAATCCGCGATCGATGCGTAAACCTGCTTTTTCAGAAATAAGATAGCGAGCATGAAAATCAAAATCTAAATAATCGTCAGACCAACGAACAACTTGAATAGTAGTCTTATCATTGGAAAACGGAGCTAACATCGCTGTACATTCATTCTTGAACTGTTCAACAGAAATGGGATATTTACTGTAAGCCGTGTGAATAACAAAATCACAGTTCTTACGACCCATATTGCCGCACACAGTTAGAAGGGCAACCAGAACCTTTAGACATCTATTCTTTGATTGAAAATAAGGATCAACTAAAGTGAACTCACTACTATCGCTGAAAACAAATTTTGCTGATTCCGCCAAACAATTTGCTGTTCTTTTTATGTTTATATCACGGCGATTTTGGAACAAAATTTCATCGACTTGATTAAGTGGATGTACTTTATCGTTATCAAAATCAGCTTTGGCTAATATCGCATCCAATTGTGAACAAATTGCATCGGATGTAGTGTTATGAATCCAGTCGATCTCACTATCATAAGGTTGACTAAATTTATAAACCCGATCCTGTTTTATCTGACTGAGCTTTTCTTCGATCCGTTTAAGTTGAATATCACCCAACCCATTCTTTCTGCAGGCTTCCATAACTAAGGCAAACCATCTTTTAGGATAACGGGCAATCAAAAGACCATTGCTATAACCAAATTTCTCGACCGTATAGCGAAAATCAGCCCAGTTATCAATCGCCTCCGGCTCTATGGCAAATAAACTATGCATTAGAACAGCTCCTCAGAACGTTCAACAAAGAACCCTTGCGGCCAGCGGTCGACAAACTCACCATCTCCATCAATACGGATACGCTTAGTCACGACACCATCATTCGTCGGCTCTAAATAAACAATTGTGACATCCTCTTGTTTAATTGATGGATAGCCATCTGGCAATTCATCATCCGTTGTTTGTCTGATTCTTTTGAGTAACCGGAGAATTAAGTGTTCACTATGAGTTTCAATCAGAAACGAATGTTTATCTTTGGTTTTAAAAAACACATCAGCCACTTCAACCTGAAAGCGAGGATGAATATGTAACTCAGGCTGTTCAATGCTTATCAAACCAACATCATCATAATTTACAGCAACAATTAGAGGCAGAACCTGTGAAATCCCAGTTCCCAATTGATTGGCAGACAACATGATATTTGAGCGTAACTCTTTGAAGAATACATGGCGTTTACTTAACAAACCCAATTCATCTGGTACACCTGAAAGATTAGAAATTTCAGCAATGGATTGGTTAATAATTTCATAACCAGCGTCAAGCTTATCACTCGACGCAAACCACTCACTGGTCTCTCTAATCAGTTTCTTAATTGCATCATCACTTTTCGGATCTTTATACAACAGATCCCAAGCTGCAGAACCATCAACCCAGTCTTTTTGTTCTGGATGAGGATTGGGAACATAATCGTTGTCAGGAACTAGACGAAGTGGACCTATTTGCGCACTCTGATCTAGATATTTTAAAAGTTTATCTAGTGGTAATACAAATGCCTGGCTTAATATTTCTCGTACTACTAAAAAATTAAAATGATCACTTAGATCATCAAACTCTTGCCCTATAAGATTAGTCCAAACAGGAACACCCAAAAGTGGAATTGCTCCACTTTGGCAACCTATACTGATTGGGGCAACTCGATTTACAAACGCAGCTCCCACACCGTCTGTATCCGCAACGGCGGCAGTATTTGCCGGATTAGGATTAAGATGATTCAACACTTCTTCAAATTCAGTATGATAGACAGAATCATCTAAAGGTTCTCTTTCACTTTCCTCACCATATTGGTCCTCTAGCCAATCATCATGATTAAATGGAATCAGTAATGGATGTTGAGTATTAATTTCACTGATAGCCGTGTTTTTCAGATCCTCTCTAGAACTTATACAACCTACATAAATACCATTAATCCATACACGATATTTCTTTACATATGCTCTTTTGAAACGTGCTGACCAAACAATCTCAAATTCAACCGATCCGGTTTCAATACTGCCACCAAAATCATGCATATTAAGGTATCTAACATATTGGATCTCATTTGCCATCTCATCAACGTCAGAGCCATAATAGGTAAAAGGTGTCCAGCCTGAAGCAAAATCCAAGCGGATCTTTATTGGTTTTTTTAAGTCCTGACCATGCACGAGAGATCGAAAACCACCAATGGATTTATCTCCGAGTGCATCCAGTTTTTGTGGATCGCAATGTCCATTTTTCAAGATCTGCTGAATATAAGCCAACGCCATCAACACCGAGCTTTTACCAACACTATTTGGTCCAAATAGCAATGTCACCGGAGCAAGCTCGATGGATTGAGTGCTTTTAAACGAGCGGAAATTGGTCAGAGATATTTTTGTTATTTTCACGGTGTTGAGTCCTTTCTTTTTTCTTAGAGGTCACCAGAGAATGCTTTTTGGCTTAGTGAATTAAACAACTCACGAGTTTTCTCATTCCCGAATTGACTAGCAGTAAGATTTTTATTGTATTGACAAAAAATAGTCGTAAATCGTTTTTGTAATTCAATA
>NZ_JAMQXI010000077.1:0-3496 GCF_024743775.1 Vibrio sp. RM-69-4 | reverse complement strand
GGTTAGTGTTTTTCAAGTTAACAAAAAGTTTTGTTCTTGGGTTTTGAAAGTATTGTTGTCAATTGGTTGGCCTAACAAACGGCTCAAGAGGGATTGCCAACGCTTGGCGACTTTAGTGCAAAATTGAAGTTCAGTGTTTACGGTGTGTTTTTTGAGTTCGGCGGTGCGTTGTCAACCCCTTAGCCGGGCGTTAGGCAAAGTGAGTTTTTATCAGCTAAATCGAGTTGAAATTGAACGGTAAATTCCATGTTTTGTGGCTTAATTTAAGCAATAAATAATCATCACATATTTGTCGTTTCTTGATCGTGTTGGGTTGTTTAACGTTGTGAATTCATCGGTGAAATAACCTTCAGCATCCAAACGTCCGCCGAGAATGCTACGCTCGTCACTTTTCTTCCAAATCGCTCAATTTGAGTTTTTTTGTTTCTTTGCTGATTCAGCATTTTGGTTTATAAATGAATCGGTTAGTTTGTTTCAAGTTTACAAACAAGCTCGTTCTTTGGTTGTGAAAGTGTCGGTGTCAATTGGTTGGCCTAACAAACGGCTCAAGAGGGATTGCCAACGCTTGGCGACTTTAGTCCAAAATTAAAGTTCAGTGTTTACAGTGTGTTTTTTGAGTTCGGTGGTGCGTTGTCAACCCCTTAGCCGGGCGTTATGTGTTTTGAGGCTCAATTGGAAAATCTTTTCTTCGTAACAAACTCTGTAGCAGGACGCTGTGGGCCAGATAAAGTCATGTGGGATCTAGAAGAGTTATGGTCATCTGGAGTTCGGGCAATTATTTCGGTCAATGACGGAGAGAGTGTCCATATTTCACGCCTAAAGGCTATTGGTTTTGCGTATGAACACATTCCTCTTTCGAGTAATGCACCAGTTCAAAGTGGTGATTTTGAGGTTTGTCTTGATGCACTACCTCGAATTATCAAGTTCATTGAACAAAATGAGACTCAAGGCAAAGTTGTAGTACATTGCAAATCAGGCAAAGATCGGACAGGGCTAGCATTAGCAGCATACCTTTTAAAATCCAAAGGGTTCGGTGTAGAAGAATCAATGGCGGCAGTAAAGGATGTTCGTGATATTGCATTCAGTGCACCAGACTGGGACTGGTTTACAGAAAAGGTTTTGGTTGGTCTGTCTAACACATAACAAACGCCTCAAGAGGGACTGTCAACGCGCGGCGTTTCCAGTCCCATTGAGCCGCGGTGGTTTCGGTTGTTGTGTTTGAGTTTAGTGTTATGCGTTGCCAGCCCCTTAGGCGGGCGTTATGCTCTAGTCATAATCAAACTATTTTGGAATTTATCACAATGAAAAAATTAACAATTCTAGCTCTTTCATCACTGGCTTTCTTCTCATCTAACACTTTTGCTAGAGATGATGTGGGTAATTATTCGATTACAAAGGCAATGAGCTCTGAAGTGGCTAAATCTAAATTAGGCACTGAAGTTTCATTTTACTTTGGCGAGCAGAGTTACGGCAAAGTTCTCAAAGAATTAGGTGAATTTAAAACCAGTAAAAAAACGAACGCTTTCAATAAAACAGATGAAGAAGCGTGCAATTGGGTTTTTCTTTCCGCCATGATTGCTCTTAAAGACAGAGCGATAAAAGAGGGTGGAAATGCAGTAGTTAATATCAAATCAAATTACAAAAATAACCTCACTTCAAGCAACGATACTTTTCAATGTGGTGCTGGAGCCGTAATGGCTGGAGTTGCATTGAGTGGTGAAGTTGTGAAGCTCAAAAAATAAGCATAACAAACGGTTAAAGAGGGATTGCCAACGCTCGTCGATTTTAGTTCAAAATTGAAATTCAGCGTTTACGGCGTGTTTTTTGAGTTAAGTAGTGCGTTGTCAACCCCTTAACCGGGCGTTAGCTGAATGGTGGTAAATATCAGCATGATCGAAATTAGAAAGTATCAAGAATCAGATGCACTTGATTTATGGGCTATTTTTTATCATACGGTTCGTAATGTGAACTTACGTGATTATTCGCAAGACCAAGTTGAAGCATGGGCTCCAGATGGTTTTTCTTCTGAGATTTGGCAACAAAAAATGAACTCGCTATCACCTTTTGTTGCTGAAATTGATGGAAAAATTGTTGGTTATAGTGATCTTCAAGAAAATGGATTAATTGATCATTTCTTTTGTCACCATGAACATCAAGGTCAAGGAGTCGGACGACAGTTAATGGAACATGTACTCAGAATGGGTGAATTACAAGGAATTACTAAGTTTTATTCTGAGGTGAGTATTACAGCTCGTCCGTTTTACGAGAGATTTGGTTTCAAGGTGATACAAGAACAAACCATAGAAGTTCGCGGTAAAAAGCTGCGCAACTTTGTTATGGAGAAATTCAGCTAACAAACGCTTCAAGAGGGACAGCCAACGCGTGGCATTTTTACTATGCGTTGGTTTGTGTGGTTACGGTGCTATGCGGTAAGTTGGTAGTAGAGTTGTCTGCCCCTTAAGCGGGCGTTAGGTTTCTTTGAGCCACCCCGTTGAGGGTAGCTCATTAAAAATTAGACTGTTGCAGCGAGGTGATGTTCGATCCTATCCAAGACTTTAGCATCTTCTAATAGGTCAAATTTTCGAGCGAAAAGGTTAGGGCTCGAAATTAAGTTAGAAATATCGGCCATTGTAAACGTCCTCGGTCTAAGCTTTATATCTCCATCTGGTACCCAATCGATAAGTCGCAAGTCATCTTGAATTATTTCACCATGACAATCGTTATTCATCATAACTGTTTGGAAAAATCCTTCATCAGCAATAAATGTATTTTTATAAAATTCTTTATAGGGCTGAGATGCATCCGTGTTACAAACAAAATCACAGAATTTTCGTGACACAATCATCCATTGGGTGCCAATAAATGGTGTTATCCCTGACATGAATTTTCTAGCTATTTTAGGTCGGTAAATATGCTCTTTATATTCAAAGCACATATTTTGTATGCGGTTCATCGTTTCAGGCCTAGCTTCATTTTGGTCTAGTGCTCGAATAAATTCCTTGTCTTTATTATTTGACAAAAACTCATGAATATATGGCTGAGTTTTCAATGGAAAATCTTGTCCACTTAGGTTTATAAAATGCGTCCAGCTTTTGTTCATATTCAATAGCTTAGCCATACCACGAAGTTCAATATTAACTAAACTATACCCACCCCATAGTGCATTTTCTGATTCAAGAATTTCAGCATTTTGGTAATCATTTAGAAACAAAGTTATTTCATCTGAAATTTCTTTTCCAGAAGTTTTGTCAACATGGATAACGTAATGATTATTTGGGTGGTATATTGCATGAAATAGCCGTTTAAATTGATCTGGATAGCGGTGAACGAGAATAAGATAAGCAATCATTAGATCATTCCTTGAGAAATCTGGAATATTTATTTTCACGCTCCAGTTATCTCAGTTAGGGAATGTATGTTCTGAGTGGTAAGGCGTGTTCTTATCCATAGACTATATGGGGGTTCTGTCTTGATTAATCAATAGCAATGAAATATA